>NZ_JAXCHT010000002.1:0-344757 GCF_035984655.1 Actimicrobium sp. GrIS 1.19
TGCGCTTCATAACTCAACGGCCCCAGGCCGCGTGTCTGCTGGCCGTTGAAATTGAGTTCGGTCGTATCCTGCAGACACAGCACGACCGCTTGCGCACACATGCGCACCTGGGTTTGCTGCCAGTGCGGCTCCAGCAGCGCACGCCAGTCCACGCTTTCATTGGCAAAGAATCGGTACGCTGCCATCGTCTCGCCCCAGCCATTGCAGGCCTTGGGCACACTCAAGGTCGGTTCTGCCGCCAGTCGTTCCATCAATATCCTCGCTCGCTTGTCCAGGCGTGCATCGCCCAGATCGAGTTGCCCGAATTCCGTGTCCGTCCACACTGCCGATTTGGTTGTCAATTGGGCCACCCAAAAGACGAGAGTAAACGCGATTTCTGCCCAGTTTACAAGGGATGCGCTAATTTATTGAACGTATGCGGGAATTCTCGTGTGGCGTGGGTGGGGCGCACTTGTGTATAACGAGGTGGGCCATGCCGCGTCGCCGCAGCAAGTTAAATTACCGAGTCCATTGGGTGGCGGTGGCAGCGTAGCCGGTTCCATTCCCACCGGATTGCCAGCAAGCCGGACTGCGCTTATCATCGCTGCGCGTTCCAATTGCAATCCCATTGCTTCGCTGTCCCACTTTTTCCGGAATCACCATGCGCATTCCAACGCTCGTTTTATTTCTTCTTCTGGTCACATCGGCACACTCAGCCGACCTGCCGGCCAATGCTCCGCCAATCGTGCGCAACGCAATCGGCATGCAGCTCGTGCTGATCCCCGCCGGTGACTTCGTCATGGGCAGCGACGAGAGCCCCGACTCCCTGGCCAAGGCCTATCCGCAATACGATCGGTCGCGCTTTCTCAAACTCGGCGACGAAGCGCCGGCGCACAAGGTCCGGATCACGCACCCGTTTTATCTTGGCCAGCACGAGGTCACGGTGGGCCAGTTCCGGCGCTTTGTCGCCGCCTCCGGCTATGTGCCGGAAGCCGAGGCCGACGGCACAGGAGGCTACGGTTACAACCCGGCCTACGATCCGGCCACGACCGTGCGCGGCGATGCCTTCGAAGGACGCAATCCGCGCTACTCGTGGCGCAATCCGGGTTTTCCGCAAACCGACGAGCACCCGGTCGTCAACGTCACCTGGAACGACGCGGTGGCGCTGGCGCAGTGGCTCAGCAAGACCGAGGGAAAAACCTACCGCCTGCCAACCGAAGCCGAATGGGAATACGCCGCCCGCGCCGGCACCCGCACGCGCTACCACAGCGGCGATGATCCGCAATCGCTGCTGACGGTGGCGAACGTGTTTGATGCCGACGCCAGGGTCAATTGGGAAAAGTGGTCGTCGTATGCGCTGACCGGGCACGACGGCTTTGCCTTCACCGCGCCGGTAGGCAGCTTTGCACCAAACGCCTTCGGGCTGTACGACATGCATGGCAACGCGTGGGAATGGACCGGCGACTGGCACGATGAGAATTACTACGCGCGCTCGCCCGAGAATGATCCGCAGGGACCAGCCACAGGCGTGGTGCGGGTGCGGCGCGGCGGTTCGTGGCATACCTGGGCGCTGTACGCGCGCTCGTCGTTCCGCAACTGGAATTCACCCGAGACACGCTATACGCTGGTCGGGATGCGGCTGCTGCGCGAAGCGGATTGACCCCCGGACGGGAGCGCCTTAGAGGCGCGATCGTTTCTTGCGCTTCTTCTCGGGAACCGATTGTTCCTGCTTGGCCTTCATCGACGGCGGCGGCGCCACCGGCATCGGGAAGCCCAGAAAGATCATGACGAAGAATATCGGCAACAGGACGTAGAAAAGGGGTTTCTTCCAGTTGAGTTGAAGTTTCATCATAGCCGGCAGATTGGGGCATCCCCGGCCGATTCAATGCCATTGAGGTCGCAGTGCCGACAACAAAATAAAGGAGCCACGCCGTGCCAAAATTTGCCGCCAATCTGACCATGATGTTCAACGAAGTCGCGTTCCCGGAGCGCTTTGCGGCAGCCGCCGCGGCCGGCTTCACGGCAGTTGAATTCCTGTTCCCGTATGACCATCCTGCACAGGACGTCGCTGCATGGCTGCAGCACAACGCGCTCGAGAACGTGCTGTTCAACCTGCCGCCGGGCGACTGGGCTGCCGGCGAGCGCGGCATTGCGGCGTTGCCCGGCCGGGAAGAAGAGTTCGAGGCGGGCGTGGCGCTCGCGATCAAGTATGCGCTGGCCCTTGGCACGCCGCGCGTGCACATGATGGCCGGGCTGGTCCCGGCAGGCGCCGACCTGGGCCCGCATCATGACGCGTATGTGCGCAACCTGCGCCATGCGGCCGCGGCGGTCGGCGCGCACGGACTGGCGCTGCTGATCGAGCCGATCAACGGTCGCGACATGCCGGGGTATTTCCTCGCTTCGCAGCGCCAGGCGCATGCGCTGCGCCTCGAATGCGGCGCGCCGAACGTGCAGGTGCAAATGGATTTTTATCACGCGCAGATCTCGGAGGGCGATCTGGCCACGACGCTGCGCAAGCATATCGACGCCATCGGCCATGTGCAGATAGCCAGCGTCCCGGCGCGCAACGAACCGGATGACGGCGAAGTCAATTATCCGTTCCTGTTCCGGTTGCTCGACGAACTGGGCTATGCGGGTTGGATTGGCTGTGAATATCGGCCGCGCGGGCGCACCGAGGATGGCCTCGGCTGGCTGGCTGAGGCCCGGCGCCAAGCGTTCTGATGGTCGTGCACACCGCTTGTGCGGCGACAAGGATGACGACGCGATCCCCAGGGGCCTTTGCGGATACGCGCTAAGATCAACGGCACAGACCAGTCCGGTCGGGCTGGTTCCATTGAAGCATTGTTCACGGGAGACTCACATGGCAGCCAGGAAAATCCTGTTCTTGACAGGCGATTTTGCGGAAGATTATGAAACGATGGTGCCTTTTCAGGCACTGCAAATGGTAGGCCACACGGTGCACGCGGTCTGCCCCGGCAAGAAGAGCGGCGACAAGATCAAGACCGCGATCCATGATTTCGAAGGCGACCAGACCTACACCGAAAAGCCGGGCCACCTGTTCGCACTCAATGCCAGCTTCGACGATGTCCAGGTCGGCAACTACGATGCCCTGATGATTGCCGGCGGGCGGGCGCCGGAATACCTGCGCCTGAACGAGCGCGTGATCGCCATCGTGCGCGAGTTTGCCGCCGCCGACAAACCGATTGCAGCCGTCTGCCATGGCGCGCAGCTGCTGGCCGCTGCCGACGTGATTCGCGGCAAACGAATTTCGGCCTATCCCGCCTGCGCGCCGGAAGTGCGGCTGGCCGGCGGCGAGTATGCCAACATCGAAGTCGACCAGGCGGTCACGGATGGCAATTTCATCACGGCGCCGGCCTGGCCAGCCCATCCGCAATGGCTGGCGCAATTCCTGAAACGGCTCGGCACCGAAATCTCCCTGTAGACTGGAGCCGCGCGCACCTGCTGGCGCGCGGCAATTCCACGCCATTCACCCACTGAGCGACCATGCCCCTGACAACGCCGCAGTACCGTATCGGACTGGCCGCCAACCGAAGCCATCAGGACGATGCGGATTCCGCGCTGGTGCGTTTGCTGCAGGATGGCAAAGCTGCGATCGAGACCCATCTGCGACCGCAACTGGTAGTGGTCGGACGCACCCTGGATGCGATGCAGCGCCACCGCCTGCTGGCCGATTACCCGTCGATCGAGCGCTTTCCGTACGGGCGCGAAGGCGGGCTGATGATGCTGGTCTCGCGGGTGGTCGATCCCGACCCGGTGCGCGCGCTGGATGCGGTGATCTACCTGATCGATCCGGTCGATCCGTCGTCGAATTTTCCCGAAGCACTGGCGCTCAAGCGCCAGTGCGTAATCCACGGCAAGCCGTTTCTGTCGACGCTGGCCGGCGCGCGCGAATGGCTCGAACTGGAAGCCATCGCCACCGGCGCCGCGCCCGATCGCTCGCTCGACGGCATGTTCGATCCGGCCAATGAGGCCATCGCCCTGATCGCGCACGATGCGATGAAGCCGCGCCTGCTGGAGTTGGCCGAGCGCCATTTCGACTTGCTCAACCGGTTTGCATCGCGCTGCGCGACCGGCACCACGGGGGGCTTGCTGAATGGCCTTGCACAAAAGATGCTTGGGCAGGAAGCCGGCCGCAACTGGGTCAAGCCCTACCTGAGCGGCCCGATGGGCGGCGATGCGCAAATTGCGGAGCGCATCCTGAACCGGCAATGCCGCCGCGTGCTGTTCCTCGAAGACCCGCACGTGGCGCGCCAGCATGAGGCCGACATTCAACTGCTGGAACGTGCCGCCCGCACGGTCACCGATTTCGCCACCTGCTGCAGCGACGCCGGCAGCGCCGATCGCTGGCTGACATTGCTGGCACTGCGCTGCGGCGGCAGGCCGGACTGAGGCACGACCCGCGGCGCGCTTACTTGCTCAGCAAGCGCATGCCGCGCTCGAGACCCTCGATCGTCACCGGGAACATGCGGTTGTTCATGATCTGCTTGATCACCGCAATCGACTGCCGGTACTGCCACAAGCCCTCCGGTTCCGGATTGAGCCAGATGAATTTCGGGAAGGTCTGGGTGAAGCGCGCCAGCCAGGTTGCACCGGCTTCGGGATTGTCATACTCGACCGAGCCACCCGGCTGCAGCACCTCATACGGACTCATGGTGGCGTCGCCCACGAAGATCAGCTTGGTGTCGGCCGGATACTTGCGCAGGATGTCCCAGGTCGGAAACCGCTCGGCGTGGCGCCGGCGGTTGTGCTTCCACAGATAGTCGTAGACGCAGTTGTGGAAGTAAAAGAACTCCATGTTCTTGAATTCGGTCTTGGAGGCCGAGAACAATTCCTCGGTGCGCGCGATGTGGTCGTCCATGCTGCCGCCGACGTCGAGCAGCATCAGCACCTTGATCTTGTTCTTGCGCTCGGGCTGCATCTTGATGTCGAGGAATCCGGCGTTGTTGGCGGTGGCGCGGATGGTCGCATCCAGCGCCAGTTCTTCATCCAGGCCTTCGCGCGCAAACTTGCGCAGGCGGCGTAGCGCGACCTTGATATTGCGCGTGCCCAGTTCGCGTTCGGCGTCGTAATCGCGGTAGCTGCGCGCTTCCCAGACCTTCACCGCAGTCCGGTTGCCGCCTTCGCCGCCGATGCGGATGCCTTCCGGATTCTGGCCGCCATTGCCGAATGGCGAGGTGCCGCCGGTGCCAATCCACTTGTTGCCGCCTTCGTGGCGTTCCTTCTGCTCGGCCAACAGCTCCTTGAGCCGGTCCATCAGCTTGTCGTAGCCGAATTTTTCCAGCGCGGCTTTCTGCTCATCGGTCAGTTCACGCTGCATGCGCTTGGCCAGCCAGTCCAGCGGGATCTCCGGGTGCTTCTCGAAGATCGCATCGATGCCCTTGAAGTACATGCCGAAGGCCTGGTCGAACTTGTCGAAATGGGCCTCGTCCTTGACCAGCGTGATGCGCGACAGGTAATAAAATTCATCCAGCGAATTGCTGATCACGTTCTTTTGCATGGCTTCGAGCAGGATCAGGAATTCCTTGATCGAGACCGGAATTTTGGCGTCCTTGAGCGTGAAGAAAAAGTCGATCAGCATGATCAGTCTCCGCGATAGCGTTGGAGTTTTTGCTGCAGGCCTGCCTTGATGGCAGGCCACTCGCCGGCGAGGATGCTGAACATCACGGTGTCGCGCACGCTGCCATCGCGGCGCAGCGCGTGGTGACGCAGCGTGCCGTCGCGCTGTGCGCCCAAGCGGACGATGGCGGCCTGAGAGGCATGGTTCAGATGGTCGGTCCGAAAACCGACCACTGCACAACCGAGCGTGTCGAAGGCATGGCCGAGCAGCAGCAGCTTGCAACTGGTGTTGACATGACTGCGCTGCCAGGATTTGCCGTACCACGTGTAGCCGATTTCGACCCGGCCAATGGCGGGAACCATGTCGTGAAAACTGGTGCTGCCGATCACCTTGCCGCTGGCGATGTCGCGTACCACCCACGGCAACCGGGCGCTATCCTGCAGCGCCTTGTCGATGTAGGCGGCTTCTTCGCCGGGGGCCGGCACCGAGGTCACGTGCAGGTTCCAGAGCTCGCCGTCAGCGGCCGCCAGCGCCAGGTCGGCGGCATGCGCGCGCGTCATCGGCTCCAGCCGCAGGCCGTTGAATTCCAGCGTGACGGGGCTGAGCGCCTTCATTTATCGATTGGTCCGGGACATGAACACCAGCCGCTCGAACAGATGCACATCCTGCTCGTTCTTCAGCAGCGCGCCGTGCAGCGGCGGCACGATCGACTTGGCATCCTTGCTGCGCAGCGCCTCGGGCGGAATGTCTTCGGCCAGCAGCAACTTGAGCCAGTCGAGCAATTCGGAGGTCGAGGGTTTCTTTTTCAGGCCGGGCACGTCGCGCACTTCATAAAACGTTTGCAGCGCCTGCGCCAGCAAATCCTTTTTCAGGGTGGGGTAGTGCACGTCGACGATTTGCTGCATCGTGTCCTTGTCAGGGAACTTGATGTAGTGGAAAAAGCAGCGGCGCAGAAAGGCGTCCGGCAATTCCTTTTCGTTATTCGAGGTAATGATCACCAGCGGGCGATGCCTGGCCTTGATCAGCTCGCGCGTTTCATAGACATAGAATTCCATGCGGTCGAGTTCGCGCAGCAGATCGTTCGGAAATTCGATGTCGGCCTTGTCGATCTCGTCGATCAGCAACACGACCTGCTGGTCGGCGGTAAAGGCTTGCCAGAGCACGCCCTTGACGATGTAATTCTGGATATCCTTGATGCGTTCGTCGCCGAGTTGCGAATCGCGCAGGCGCGACACCGCATCGTATTCGTACAGGCCCTGCTGCGCCTTGGTGGTCGACTTGATATGCCATTGCATCAGTGGCATGCCCAGCGCCGCGGCGACTTCTTCGGCCAGCATGGTTTTCCCGGTACCGGGCTCGCCCTTGATCAACAACGGCCGTTGCAATGTCAGCGCGGCATTGACCGCAAGTTTCAGGTCGCCGGTGGCGACATAACTGGAAGAGCCTTCGAAGCGGGTAACTGGTGGCATGGCGGTAGCGGGTCCGTTTGTAAATGAAAACGAGTATAAGCGAGAACCGGTTTGCGCCGGACTGCGCGAAAAGCGGGGTCGGTGGGTCGGCAGGGGTGCACGAAGGCCGTTTCTTGCGGTAGAATCCGGGGGTTTTGATGCCGAGTGGCACGGGCAAGCGGGGGCATCAACAGCCCGGCGTGGCATCGGTACTGCACTGCACCGCGCGGATTTCGCACTGAGTTTCGCATTAATTATCCTGGCAAACATGAAAAAACTACTTGCACTTCTTGTGCTGGCCGGACTGGCCAATGTCGCTGCAGCAGCAGACCTCGTTGGTGATCCAAAAGCCGCAGAAAAAAACATCGCGCAATGCATCGGCTGCCACGGTATCGCCGGCTACAAGGCCAGTTATCCGGAGGTGTATTCGGTGCCGATGATTGGCGGCCAGTCTGCCAAGTACATTGAAAGCGCGCTCAAGGCGTATCGCAAGGGCGACCGCAAGCATCCGTCGATGCGTGGCATTGCAGGCAGCCTGTCGGACCAGGACATGGCCGATCTCGCCGCTTACTATTCGCAAAAGAAATAAGGACAACCAGACATGAACAAGATTCTCACAGGCGCGGCCTTCGTGCTGTGCAGTGCGGTGTCGTTGCATGCCAGCGCTGGCGGCAATATCGACAGTGGCAAGGCAGTCACCGTCAAATACGGTTGTGCCTCGTGCCACGGCGCTGATTTCAACAGCCCGATCGATCCGACCTATCCGCGCATCGCCGGCCAGCATGCCGATTATCTGGCGCATGCACTGACCGCCTACAAGCGCGGTGGCGATGCGATGAACGGCCGCAGCCACGCCATCATGGGCGGCATGGCCAAGCCACTGACCGACAAGGACATCGCCGATGTGTCGGCCTACCTTGCCAGCCTGCCGGGATCGCTCGCCAGGGTTAAATAAGGCGGTTCTTCTTCGCGCATGAAAAAAGCCACGGATTCCGTGGCTTTTTTATTGGGCGCGCCGTTTCACGCACTCGATGTACGCCGCCCCGTCCGGTGGCAGGCCGCTGCGCTGCGCCGTCCACATCATCTCGCCAAGGCATTCCATGATTTGATGGTGGGCCTCGTGTTCCGAATCGAGCCGGCGTGCCAGTGCCAGAAACGCCATGCGGATACCCGGCGGCTGGTCGATCGACACCTGCTCGGCAATCGACAGGTGCATCGACAGGTGCAGGAAGGGATTGCTCTGGCCGCGCTCGACCGTAAAATCCATTGCCACGGCCGCCTCCGCGTCGGACAGCGTGTCGGCATATTCGGGATGCTGCACAATCCAGTCGCGCGCGATGGCTTCGAGCGGTGACAGGATGCCCTGGCGCTGGTGCTTGTCGAAGGTGGCGCAAAAAAAGCGCCGGACCTCATCCTGTGACGGATTGAACATGATTGGTCGTCTGGCTCTTTGAAAAGTGCGATTGTACGTGGCCCGGCGGACATACGCAGTCGGGCGATCGTGACTATGATGTGGCTCACTGATTTTTTCGGGAGTCCCCAATGCTTGATCAAGCCGCACTTGATACCCTGTTCGTCACGGCCCGCACCCACAATGTCTGGCTCGAGGAACCGGTTCCACAAGCGCAACTGGAACAACTGTACAACCTGATGAAATGGGCACCGACATCCGCCAATTGTTCGCCGGCGCGGATCGTGTTTGTGCAGTCCGAGGCCGCCAGGGCAAAGCTGGCCGCCTGCATGTCCCCGGGGAACGCCGACAAGACCCGGGCGGCGCCAGTGACCGCGATCATCGGGATGGACATGGCGTTTTACGACAAGCTGCCCGAGCTGTTCCCGCACGCCGATGCCAAGGCCTGGTTCGTCGGCAATCAGCCGATGATCGATGCCACCGCCTTTCGCAATTCGTCGCTGCAGGGCGGCTACTTCATTCTTGCCGCGCGCGCGCTCGGCCTGGATTGCGGTCCGATGTCCGGATTCGACGCGGACAAACTGAATGCGGCGTTTTTCGCCGGCACCACCATCAAGGTCAATTTTGTTTGCAGCCTCGGTCACGGCGATGCCACCAAACTGTTCCCGCGCTCACCGCGGCTGACGTTCGAGCAAGCCTGTCAGGTGCTGTAGCGTCACCGACGGCGCGCACGTCCGTTCAGGAGATCGCCCGCGCCACGCCAAATGCCACGCCCGCGGCCAGGCCGCCAATGATGAGTGTCTGCAGCGCCGAACGGAACGCGCCAGTGCCGGTGAAGCGTCCCTTCAGATAGCCGAAGCCGAACAGCGCCAGCAGTGTCACAACGGTCGAGACGGCCAATGCGGTTTGCGGCTGGTCGCGCACCAGCATGTAGGGTGACAGCGGAATCATGCCGCCGACGATGTAGGACAGCGCAATCGTCAGCGCGCTTTTGCGTGCCGATGCGGCATTCGGTTCTTCCAGTCCCAGTTCGAACCGCATCATGAAGTCGCGCCATGCAGTCGGGTTGCGTTCCAGGCCTGCCAGCAGCGGAGCGCATTCGCTGGCAGTCACGCCGTACTTCGCCATGATCTCGACGACTTCGGCGCGTTCGCGATGCGGCACGCGCTGGATCTCCTGCTCTTCGCGGGTGCGTTCGGCAAAATAATGCTGATGTTCGCTGCGCCCGGCCAGATAGCCGCCCAGGCCCATGGCGATCGAACCTGCGGCGATTTCCGCCAGCCCGGCCGTGATCACGATGTCGATGCTGACCGCCGCGCCGGAGATGCCTGCGGCCAGCGCGAACGGCACCGTCAAGCCATCAGCCATGCCGAGCACGATATCGCGCACGCGGTCGCTGGATTCAAAGTGGTGCTCGGTATGGCTATGCTTGTGATCGTCGCTCATCAGATGGCCTTGGTCGGTGTCGGGGTTTTGTCGCGATAGTCGCAGAGATCGGCCAGCATGCAGTTCCAGCACTTGGGCGTGCGCGCGATGCAGGTGTAGCGGCCGTGCAGGATCAGCCAGTGATGGGCGTCGAGCAAAAACTCACGCGGCACGACTTTCATCAGTTTCTGTTCAACCGCATCGACGTCCTTGCCTGGCGCCAGACCGGTGCGGTTGGACACGCGAAAAATGTGGGTGTCGACCGCGATGGTCGGTTCGCCGAAGGCCGTGTTCAGGACCACGTTGGCGGTCTTGCGCCCGACACCTGGCAAGGCTTCCAGGGCGACGCGGGTGCGCGGGACTTCGCCGCCATGTTCGGCCAGAATCAGTCGACAGGTCTCGATGACATTTTTCGCCTTGTTGCGAAACAGGCCGATGGTTTGCAGATAGGGGATCAGCCCCTCGACGCCGAGTGCAAGCATGCTCGCCGGCGTATTCGCAACCGGGTACAGCTTGCGCGTGGCCTTGTTGACCGATACGTCGGTGGCCTGCGCCGACAGCAGTACCGCAATCAGCAGTTCGAACGGCGTGGTGTAGGCCAGTTCGGTGGTCGGATGGGGATTGGCCTCGCGCAGGCGGGCAAACAGCTGGTGGCGCTTGGCGGTGTTCATTCCACTTGCTCGCGCTTGATGCGGGCCCGTTCGATGGCGGCCTGGATGATGGCCCGCTTGCGATCGCGCTCGGCCAGCGCTTCTGCCGACAGCGTCGGTTCGGCCTCGACCTCCCTGAGTTTGGCAGCGGCCTTGGCCAGCAGTCGCGCATCGTTCTCGTGGCGCTCGCGCTGCAGGCGCGCGCTGCGAAAATCGTGGCGTGCACGGGCCTCGTCGGCCTGCTGTTGCGTCCATGCCTGCCAACCGGTGGTGGTGGTCACCGGCACCATCGCAATGCAATCCACCGGGCAGGGCGCCACGCACAGGTCACAACCGGTGCACAGGTCGCCCAACACAGTGTGCATCTGTTTGGCCGCGCCCAGGATGGCATCGACCGGACAGGCCTGGATGCAGAGTGTGCAGCCGATGCAGAGTGCCTCATCGATCACCGCCACCGTGCGCGGCCGTTCCACGCCATTGGCCGGATTGAGGGCAATCACCGGGCGGCCAAGCAGGTGCGCCAGCCGCGCGATGCCTTCGCTGCCGCCAGGCGGGCATTGATTGATGGCGGCGCTGCCGTCGGCAATTGCCTCGGCATAGGGGCGGCAGCCGGCATAGCCGCATTTGGTGCACTGGGTTTGCGGCAGCAGGTCTTCGATGCGATCGGCGAGGGTGGGGGCGGGAACGTGCGGCACGGGAGCCATTCAGTTTCAAAAAATACATTATCCCGGCAATTGCATGCCGCACCAAATAAAAAAGCCGTTCAACCCGAGGGTGAACGGCTTTGTCGCGACGTGCGTCGGATCAGGCGTGTTCCTTGATGAACTCGGTGATCTTCGGGCAAATCACTTCGCGCCAGCGACGACCGGCAAAAATGCCGTAGTGGCCGCACTGCGGCGCCACGAAATCCTGCTTCATGTTGTCCGGAATGCCACTGCACAGCGTATGCGCGGCCTGGGTCTGGCCAGCGCCGGAGATATCATCGAGCTCGCCCTCGACCGTGAACAGCGCGACGGTCTTGATGTCCTGCGGCCGCACCAGCTTGCCTTCGACTTCCCAGGTGCCCATCGGCAGATTGAAATCCTGAAACACGGTCTTGATCGTGTCGAGGTAATACTCGGACGGCATGTCGAGCACGGCGTTGTACTCGTCGTAAAACTTGCGGTGCTCTTCGGCCGATGCATCGTCGCCTTCGCGCAGATGCATGTAGAAGTCCCAGTGGCTTTGCGCGTGCCGGCGCGGGTTCATTGCGACAAACCCGGCATGCTGCAGGAAGCCCGGATAGACCTTGCGGCCGGAGCCTGGATAGTTGGCCGGCACGCTGTAGATGACGGTGTTTTCAAACCACGAAAAGGGTTTCTTGGTCGCCAGATTGTTCACTTCGGTAGGCGATTTGCGCGGGTCGATCGGTCCGCCCATCATCGTCATCGTCTTTGGCAGCTTCGGATCCTTGGCCGTGGCCATCAATGCAATTGCAGCCAGCACTGGCACGGTTGGCTGGCAGACCGAGATCACATGCACATCAGGACCCAGCAGGCGGATGAAGTCCTGCACGTAATAAATGTAGTCATGCAGATGGAACGCGCCTTCCGACATCGGCACCATGCGGGCATCGGTCCAGTCGGTGATGTAGACATCATGTTCCGGCAACAGCGCCCGCACGGTGTCACGCAGCAGCGTCGAATGATGGCCGGACAGTGGCGCGACCAGCAGCACGGTTGGCTGTTTCAGTTTGGCCCGCTCGCTGGTGGTGACATTCTTTGCAAAGTGCAGCAACGTGCAGAATGGCTTGATCTCGGCCGGTTCCTCAACAACTCCGCACGGTTTGCCATTCACGGTGGTCGATGTCAGGTCGAATTTTGGTTTTTCGTAATCTTTTCCCAGCCGGTACATCAATTCGTACCCGGCAGCGATGCGCTGCGCGAACGGCGAGTGCGCCAGCGGAGAGACAGGATTGGTGAACAGTTTTGCCGAGGCTTCAGCCCACTGGATCAGCGGGTTGATGAAGGTGCGGTTCAGTTCATGCAAGTGGTAGAGCATAGTGGCCTCGTAAAAAAATACCGTGACTCCAACAATACAGACTCACCTTGTTGCAACGCATCATAGACCAGATCAGCGGATTCCCTGTGTGAATTCGGTGCCCGATAATCATATAAACCAATAGTCGCATTGGCGTCTTGCCAAGGTTTGGTCGTGCGGTCTGGCATTTGCTGACAATTCGTGCAGCGCGTGCCAGACAAATCCAATATGTAGCCACCGAATCGGCGATGCAATCACAAAAAAGCAAACTGTTGTAACGGTGATGATGTTCATCGTCGGGTTCGGTCTGATGCAGTATGCCACTTTCCAAAAAAAAAGCACGGTGCGCCTTTTATGCGCCCGTGCCTTGTTTGAATATTGCCGGATTTAATCGAAAACCGGACTTTCGACGCCCAGGATCTTGTGCAGCTTGGGCGAGGTCGTGGTGTATTGCATGTGGATTTTCTTGTCAGGGAAAATATAGGGCGCTGCACCGAAGGCGGCCAGTGCCGCTTCATGGAAGCCGGACAGGATCAGTTTCTTTTTACCGGGATAGGTGTTGATGTCGCCAACGGCAAAAATACCCGGCACGTTGGTTTCGAACTTCTCGGTACCCACCTTCAACTGCTTGCGCTCGATCTCGAGGCCCCAATCGGCAATCGGTCCGAGTTTTGGCGACAGCCCGAAAAACACCAGCAGGTAATCGAGCGGCATGCGACGGGTGACGCCATCGGCGCCGGCAACCTTGATGTGATTCATCACGCCGGCCTCATCAGCTTCGAACCCGGTGACCTGACCGATGACGAACTGCATCGCGTAGTCTTCGCACAACTGCTTCATCCTGGCGACCGAGGCGGGTGCTGCGCGGAACTCGTCGCGCCGATGCAGCAGTACCACCGATTCGGCCTTGCCGACGAAATTCAGGGCCCAGTCGAGCGCCGAATCGCCGCCACCGCAGATGACGATGTTCTTGCCGTCGAAGCGCGCCGGATCCTTGACGCGGTAAAACAGCTGACTATCCTGAAACTGCTCAATGCCGTCGACTTTCAGGGTGCGCGGCTGGAAGGAGCCGACACCGGCGGCGATGAAAATGGTTTTGGTGAGGAAGCGCGTGCCGGTCGAGGTTTCCAGATTGAAGCGGCCATCGTCGCGCTTTTCAACCAGCGTGACTTCCTGGTTCAGGTGGAAGGTCGGTCCGAACGGCTCGATCTGTTTCAACAGATTGTCGGTCAGTTCCTGACCGGTGCAGACCGGTACGGCCGGGATGTCGTAAATCGGTTTGTCCGGATACAGCTCGACGCATTGGCCGCCGACGCTGGGCAGGGAATCAATGACATGGGCCTTGATCTCGAGCAGTCCCAGCTCGAACACCTGGAACAGGCCGACCGGACCGCCGCCGATAATGACGGCATCGGTCTCGATGATTGGTGCGAATTGGGCAACGGGGATGGCTGCGGAGGCGATCGCTCCGGAATCAAGGCTGGCGCTGGTGTCCATACGACGGTGTGCTTCCTGTTTCGTGGGGTGGTTCAAAAAACCGCCAGACAAGGGTGTCGGCGGCTTCGGTCATCAGTGGTGTGGCTGGCGTGCGGGCGGTCAGCGTTTGAGCAGATGCAGCTTCTTTTCCACATCCTTGAATTGCTCGGCTTCGGGCAGAGCGGCCTTGGTTTTCGTGATCGACGGCCAGCTGCGCGCCAGATCGATGTTGAGCTTGATGAATTGCTGCTGGTCGGCGGGCACATCTTCTTCGGCGAAGATTGCGTTGACCGGACATTCGGCCACGCATACGGCGCAGTCGATGCATTCATCCGGGTCGATCGTCAGGAAGTTCGGGCCTTCGCGAAAACAATCCACCGGGCATACATCCACGCAGTCGGTATAGCGGCACTGGATGCAGGATTCGGTCACAACGTGGGTCATAACAGTCCTATTACTAAATTGAGACGGAAGCGTTGGTTCGCCGGCAGGCTGGCCGCCGGGGAACGCATTTGCAAAGACCCGTATTTTAAGGTACTTCCGGGGTTCTCACAAACCGGGCTTAGACAGAATGCGTATAAGCAAATTCGGAAATTTCCGGAATTACCTCTTGGGGCGGCCGCTTTCGACCGATTTCGTCGGCGCGTCGCAGCCTGGCGGGCTAGAATGCTGCTCCCCTTCCTTGCAGACTGCCGGCAATGACCAAGCAAAAAATCCTGATCGCGCGCGCCACCTTTCCCGACCTGCTGGCCCGGCTGGAGTCGCAGTTCGAGGTTGAATCGAACCAGGCCGATGAAATTTTTTCAGCGCAGACACTGCAGGAAAAAATGCGCGACAAGGATGCGGTGATGGTGACGGCCAGCGAGGCCATCAGTGCCGCATTGATCGCCACATCGCCACGGCTCAAGGCGATTTGCAATATCGCGGTGGGCTACAACAACATCGACGTCGCCGCCGCCACGGCCGCCGGCATCATGGTCACCAACACGCCCGACGTCTTGAACGAAACCACGGCCGACTTCGGCTGGGCCTTGCTGATGGCGACGGCGCGCCGCATCACCGAAGCCGAGCACTGGTTGCGCGCCGGCCATTGGGACAAATGGCGCTACGACGCGTTCCTGGGCGCGGACCTGCACGGCAGCACGCTGGGCATCATCGGGATGGGCCGGATCGGTCAGGCGATCGCACGGCGCTCGATGGGGTTCGACATGCGTGTGCGCTATCACAATCGCTCGCCGCTGACGCCGCAGCAGGAGGCGCATGCCAACGCCGCCGCATATCGCAGCAAGGAAGCGCTGTTGCGCGAGGCCGACCATGTGGTGCTCGTATTGCCGTACTCGGCTGCCACCCATCACACCATCGGCGCTGCGGAACTGGCGTTGATGAAGCCGTCGGCGACCCTGGTCAACATTGCGCGTGGCGGCATCGTTGACGATGTGGCGCTGATCGCCGCCTTGCGCACGGGGCGCGTAGCTGCTGCCGGACTGGATGTGTTCGAGCACGAACCGGCGTTGCATCCCGATTTTCTGACGTTGAGCAATGTCGTGCTGACGCCGCACATCGCCAGCGCCTCGGCGCCGACCCGGCGCGCCATGGTGCAGTGTGCCACCGACAACCTGCTGGCGGCATTGGCGGGGCGCATTCCGCCAAACTGCCTCAATCCCGAATCCATCACGAACAATCACTAAGGCGGCACAGCATGTCTGACATCAGCATCACGCAATCGCACACCCTGAGTCTGGTCGAGGCGCGTGCGGCGGCGCAGCTCAGCGCCGATTCAATGGCCGAGCAATACGACATCTCCAGCAGTTGGGAGGGTGATGTGCTGACCTTTGCCCGCAGCGGTGTGGCCGGGACGCTGGCCGTATTCGACCATGAAGCCCGGCTCGACATCACGCTGGGCTTCATGCTGAAATCGTTCGCGCCGATGATTCAGGAAAAGGTCGCGCGCAACATGGCCAAGGTGTTCGGCGCCGACGCTGGCTAGTCCTTCAGTTCTTCGATCAGCGCAATATATTCTTTCATCGCGGCGTCTTTCGAGGTGCCCTTGAGTTCGTTCCAGGCATCCCACTTGGCCCGGCCGACCATGTCAGTAAAGCCGGGGCGTTCGCCGTCGACATCGCCTTTGCTGGCTTGCTTGAACAGGCCGTACATCTTCAGCATGGTCATGTTGTCAGGACGTTCTTCCAGATTCTTCGAATCCGCCATGGCCTGGTCAAATTGCGCTTGCAGTGTCATCATTTTCTCCGGAAGAGGAACGCGGTTAGCCAAATACTGCTTCTTTATACGCCCAACAGTTCAACATCGAAAATCAACACTGCATTGGGCGGAATGACACCACCTGCGCCACGTTGACCGTAGCCCAGTGCGGCCGGAATCACGAGCCGGCGCTGTCCGCCCACCCGCATGCCTTGCACGCCTTCATCCCAGCCCTTGATGACATTGCCGGCGCCCAGCACGAACTTGAACGGCTCGTTGCGGTCGCGGCTCGAATCAAACTTCAGGCCGGCGCTGCCATCCGGATTCTGCAACCAGCCGGTGTAGTGCACCGTCACACGCGCGCCGGACTTGGCCGCCGCGCCGGTGCCAGGTTTGACTTCCTTGTATTGCAGACCGGACGGGGTGCTGATGAGCGTTTTGCCGTCGGCAGCCGCAGCGACGCTTTGTGCCTGACACACACCGGCAGCCAGCGCCAATGCCATGACGCCCGCCAGTGCGGTTGCCTGAAGGGTCTTCATACGCCCAGCAGCTCAACTTCGAAAATCAGGGTCGCATTGGGCGGAATCGCGCCGCCAGCGCCGCGGGCGCCGTATCCGAGTGCTGCAGGGATGATCAGGGTACGGCTACCGCCGACTTTCATGCCTTGCACGCCTTCGTCCCAACCCTTGATGACGTGGCCTGCGCCGAGCGGGAAGTTGAACGGATCGTTGCGATCCTTGCTGGAATCGAATTTGCTGCCGGCAGTGCCGTCCGGTTTTTGCAGCCAGCCGGTGTAGTGCACGCTGACATGGTTGCCGGCCTTGGCTTCGTCGCCGCTGCCGACCTGGGTGTCTTCGTATTGCAGGCCTGAGGCCAACATGGTCATCGTCATGATAATTTCCTTGCAAAAGTTGTCTGGGCCCGCCGATTGTAGCAGGACACCCGGGAATGACCGCGATACTGATTTAAGTCTTCGTAGACAGGGGCGACGCGGTAAAATGCATCACGTTTTCTTCTTCTACAAGTGGTGTTCATGCTTCGTCAATTCGGTAGTTGTGGTGCGGTCCTGCTGGCGCTGTTGTGCGCGACGCCGGCACAGTCCAGCGTCGTGGTGGTGCTCAATTCGCGCGACGCGACAGTCAGCCTGATCGATCAGGACACATTTAAGGAGATCGACACGTTTTCTGTCGGCAAGGAGCCGCACCATCTGATGGCGACTCCTGACAACAAATCGCTGATCGTCGCTAGCGCCACCGGCGACCAGCTGATTTTCCTCGATCCGGTGACCGGACGTATCCAGCGCAGCATCAAGGACATTGCCGATCCGTACCAGATCGGCTTCTCGCCCGACCAGAAATGGTTCGTTGCCAATGCGCTAAGGCTCGATCGCGTCGACATTTACCATTACGATGGCCGCGACATGAAGCTGGCCAAGCGCATTGCGCTGCCCAAGCTGCCCAGCCACATGGCCTTCACCGCCGACAGCAGCACCGTTTTCATCACGCAGCAGGGCAGCGACCAGATCAGCGCCATCGATCTGGCCACCCAGGCCGTCAAGTGGACCATGCCGGTGGGCAAGCTTCCTGCCGGAATTGCACTCACGCCGGACGGGCAATATCTGCTGGTTGGCATCATGGGCAGCGATTACGTCGAAGTCATCGACTGGCGCAAGCAAAAAACCGTCAAGCGCATCAAGGCTGGCGCCGGCACGCATAATTTTCAATCGATGAACGATGGTCGCCACATGTTTGTCTCGAACCGGGTGTCGAATTCAATCAATATCATCGACATGATCAAACTGGAAAATGTCGGTACGATCAACGTGCCGGGAGGTCCGGACTGCATGGAACTGACTGCCGATGGCAAGACCCTGTGGGCCACGCTGCGCTGGATCAAGAAGGTTGCCGTGATTGATGTCGCCAGCCGCAAGGTGATCAAGCTGATTCCGGTCGGGCGCTCGCCGCACGGCGTGTATTTCGTCAACCACGCAGTGCCTTGACACGGACTGCCGTGATGCGATTCGATGCCTTGGCGGCGGCGGTTCTTGGCCTGGTGCTGGCGGCGCCGGCCAGTGCCGCGGGCGTGTGCAAGGGCACGATTTACCTGACCTTCGATACCGGCAGCCAGTCGCAGGCGGAGTTCATTGCCGCCACATTGCGGCGGCATCATGCCAAGGCCACTTTTTTCCTGGCCAACGAAAAGACCGTCAATCAGGATTATTCGCTCGACCCCGCATGGGCGCCGTACTGGAAAGCCCGCGTCGCCGAAGGACATGCGTTCGGCACCCACACCTTCGACCATGTGTATGTGCAGCGCGACCTGCCCGGCGGGCGCATCGAGGTCAAGCCGCAATTCGGCGAGCACGCGGGCCAGAAGCTGGACTGGAGTCCGGCCCAATATTGCGCAGAACTCAATCGTGTCGGTACGCGTTTCGCGGCGCTCACCGGCAGCCGGCTTGATCCGTTGTGGCGCGCGCCGGGCGGCAAGCTGACGCCGAATCTGCGTGCTGCCGGCAGCGCCTGCGGCTACGCGCACGCCGGCTGGTCGCCGGCTGGTTTTTCCGGCGACGAATTGCCCAGCCAGGCCTGGCCGAATGTCAAGTTACTGCAACGTGCGCTGGCCGGTTTGAAGGACGGCGACATCCTGATGGCCCATTTGGGCATCTGGTCGCGCCAGCAACCGTGGGCGCCGGCGGTGCTGGAGCCCTTGCTCAGCGGCCTCGAACAAAAGGGCTTCTGTTTTGCCACGCTGCGCGACCACCCTGACTATCGCAATGCCATCGCCGCGGAGCCGCATTCATGATCCAGACCATCGTTGACCTGTTCGGCCAGGCGCAGGGCTGGTTGTTCCAGACCGTGATCGAACCGGTGATTTATCTGACCGGTCTGGGCGAATTCACCGAACAGGCTTTCGAGGGCACCGAGTGGCTGCTGATTGGCGCCTGCGAGATCGTGCTGCTGTTCATCGTGCTGCGTCCGCTGGAGGCGCTGATGCCGGCGCAGCCGATCACCGATCCGCGCGCGCGCTGGATTGATTTCATTTACACCGTCGTGCATCGGCTCGGCGCATTTGCCGTGGTGGTGTTCTTCGTACTTGATCCGTTGATGGATCATCTGGCCGCGCTGCTGCACCTCGAAGGCATGCAACCGTTTAACCTTGATGCGCTGTGGCCGGGCCTGACCGATTTGCCGCTGGCGAGTTTTCTGGTCTACCTGGTGGTGCTGGACTTCTTCGATTACTGGTATCACCGCGCCGAGCATCAATTTTCGTGGTGGTGGGGCTTGCACAGCCTGCATCACAGCCAGCAGAACATGAACCTGTGGAGCGACAACCGCAATCATTTGCTGGACGACTTCCTGCGCGACATTTACATGGCGATTATTGCGCTCGGGATTGGCGTTCCACCCGCCCAGTACGTGCTGCTGGTGGCGGCGTCGCGCATCCTGCAAAGCCTGCAACATGCCAACGTGCGGCTGCATTTCGGCGTCGTGGGCGAGCGTCTGCTGGTGTCGCCGCGCTATCACCGGCTGCATCACGCGATTGGCGTCGGTCACGAAAGCGGCGGGCGCGGCACGCTCGGCGGGCACAATTTTGCCGTGCTGTTTCCGGTCTGGGACATCCTGTTTCGCACGAGCGATTTCCGCCGCACGTTCGAGCCGACCGGGATTCGCGACCAGTTGCCGCCACCCGACGGTATCGGACGCCAATACGGACGCGGTTTCTGGGCGCAGCAATGGCTGGGCCTCAAGCGCATGGCTGGCGCAGATCGGACGGTGGGCTGATGCATCCTGTTCTCGGCAGCTTCTTTCGGGCGATCTGGTCGCAACTGCATCCGCGCATGCTGTTGCTGACGCTGATGCCGTTCATTCTTTCGGTAGTGATCTGGGGCGTGGTGCTGTGGCTGGGCCTGCAACCCATGATCGACTGGCTGCAGGCAGGCTTCGCCAACAACGACGGCTTTCGCGTGGCCGGCAGCGTGCTCGGCGCGATCGGACTGGGTGCGCTGAACATCGTCATCGTGCCGTTGATTGCGATGTGGGTGCTGCTGCCGCTGATGATCCTGACCGCGCTGGCGTTCATTGGCACGCTGGCGATGCCGGCCATCGTCAAGCATGTCAGCCAGCGCAACTTTCCGGCACTGGCGGTGCGCGGCAGCGGCTCGATACTGGGCAGTCTGTGGATTGCCCTGTCGTCGTTCGTCGTGTTTCTGCTGCTGTGGCTGGTGACGTTGCCGTTATCGATGATCCCGCTGGCCGGACTGCTGATCCAGCCGGTGTTGTGGGGCTGGTTGACGTACCGGGTGCTGGCTTACGACGCGCTGTCGACCCATGCCGACCGCGCCGAACTGCATGCCATCCTGCGGCAGCACAAATGGTCATTGCTGCTCATTGGCGCCATCACCGGCACGCTTGGCACCGCGCCAACGCTGCTGTGGCTGGGCGGTGCGATGTCGGTGGTGCTGTTTCCGTTCCTGGCGGCGTTCTCGATCTGGTTGTACGTGCTGGTGTTCGTCTTCACCGGCCTGTGGTTCCAGCATTACTGCATGGCAGCGCTGGCCGGTCTGCGCGCGACTGTGGCATCATCGGCGCATCCCGCAGGACAACCCATTGAAGGCACCGCATGGCCATCGGATTAATCATCATCGGCGACGAAATTCTGTCCGGAAAACGTGCCGACAAGCACTTCCCCAAAGTGGTCGAATTGCTGACGGCACGCGGGTTGCAGCTGGGCTGGGCGGAATACCTGGGTGACGAACGTGGCCGCATTACCGCCACGCTGGCGCGCACCATGGCCTCCGACGACATCGTGTTTTCGTGCGGTGGCATTGGCGCCACGCCCGACGACCACACGCGCCAATGTGCCGCGGCCGCATTCGGCGTGCCGCTGGCGCTGCATCCGGAGGCAAAGCGGCTGATCGAACAACGCATGCTCGCCATGGCGCGCGAGGCTGGCACCCCGATCGACCTGCAGGCGCCGGAAAACCAGCATCGGCTGAAGATGGGCGAATTCCCAACCGGGGCCGACATCATTCCGAATCCGTTCAACCAGATTCCCGGCTTCGCGCTGGCCACCGGCAGCGGCGGGGCGCATTACTTTGTGCCGGGCTTTCCGGTGATGGCATGGCCGATGATCGAGTGGGTGCTGGACACCCATTACAGCCACCTGTTTCATGGCGTCGCCCGGCTCGAGAAGGCGGCGCTGGTGTATGGCTCGATGGAGTCGACCCTGACACCGTTGATGGAAGCCATCGAGAACGACTATCCGCTGGTCAAGGTGTTCAGCTTGCCCAGCGTTGGCGACGCCACCACCCGACGCCACATCGAGCTGGGTGTGAAGGGCGAGCCGGGCCAGGCCAGCGCCGCGTTCGACCGGATGCTGGGTGAACTCGACCGCATGGCGGTCGAATATCTGCGTATCGAATGAACCCGTCGCGTCCGTTGTTATGATGCTTGCTCTTTTTTGAATTGATGCCGCCCTCCATGTTCGATTTCCTGTTCAAGCGCAAGACCCCACCAGCGGCTGCGGCCCCGATTCCGGCGGCGCCGGCGCAGCCAGCATCGACTGCGGCGCGCGACGCCGCATTGGCGCAGGCGGGCACCCTGCACGGCGACGAGGCCGGCAGCGTGGCCTTTCTGCTCGGCTGCGAATTTGCCGAGGCCAGGCTCAAGGCAGCACAGGGCATCGTCTCGAAGGCGGCGCTGCAACAGGTGCTTGGCGCGATGCGCAACACGGATCGGCGCGTCGCCAAGCTGATGCAGTCGCGGCTGGATGCGCTGGCCGCGCACGACAAGCTGGTTGACGGGGCGAGCGCCGCCATCACGCAGGCACGACAGCTGCTCGACGAAACGCTGCTCACACCGAATCAGGTGACCGAGCTGGATCAACGCTGGCAGCTGTTGAAGGCGGCGCCGCCCGCGCTGCTGCACGAATTCGATCAGGTACGCAGCAGCCTGGCCGAGCGGCTGACACAGCAAGCCATGCTGCAACGGGCGGTCATCGACGCGCTGGCGCAACTGCGCGCGCTGCACGACAACGCATTCCATCAGGAGCCGTCGGAAGTGCGCGCGCAACTCGCTGCCCTGGAAGCAGACCTCGCCAGTTATCGTGTCTCGCCCGAAGTCAGCGCCTTGCCGAAGCAGCTGCTTGGCCAATGCGCCGACGCCGCTGCCGAGCTCCAGCAGAGCCTGGCCGGCATCGAACAGCAGCATGCCGCGCGCAGTGTCTGCATTGCGTTGCTGGATGAGTGGGACGCGGCGGCACCGGAGTCGTTGCAGGAGTCGACCCTGCGTCGCAGTTGGCAGCGCCTGCAGCCGCAGAGCGTCGACCAGGAGCGCTTCGACCAGTTGCTGCAGCGGGTCAGTGCGGCGCGGCCGGCGCCGAGCGCCTCGCCGCTGCTTCCGGTGTCGGATCAGAAGCCGGCGTTGCTGGCCGCCCTGGAGGCGATGGAACAGGCACTGGAAGACGGCGCGTTGCAGCTGGCCGCGCAGGCCGATCAACGCGTGCGCGCGCTGGACCTGGCAGCGCTGCATCCGACGCCGGCGCAGAGTGCGCAACTGTCGCGCCTGCGTGCCGAACTGGGTCGCCTGCAAGGCTGGGCACGCTGGGGCGGCAATGTCTCGCGTGAAGAATTGCAGAAAGCCGCTGAGGCGCTGGCGACGCAGCAGTTGGCGGTGGCCGAGCTGGCCAAGAAGATCGGCAGCTTGCGGGAGCGCTGGAAATCGCTCGATGTTTCGGCCGGACCCGCGCCGAGGGAGCTGTGGCAAGGCTTCGATGCCGCCTGTACCGCCGCGTATGCGCCCGTGGCCGAGCACTTCGCGGCACTGGCCGAGCAGCGCCAGAAAAATACCGTGGCGGCCAGCGAATTGATCGCCGCCATGACCGTCCAGGCCGACGCCCTGGCCGGCGATGACAGCCCGGACTGGAAAGCGGTGGCACTGTTTTGCCAGCGCAGCTTGCAGGCGTGGCAGCGCCTTGGGCCGATCGACCGCAAGGAAAAGAAGCGGCTGGATGAGGAATTCGATCGCGTCCTGCAGCGCTTGCGCACGCCACTGGCGGCAATTCGTGCAACTGAAATTCACGGGCGCGAGCAAATGATCGATGCGGTCAACCACCTCGCCAGCAACGAGCGCAGTTCGCTCGACAGTTTGCGCGCCTTGCAGGAGCGCTGGCAGGAACGCGCCAAGGCGCTGCCGCTGGAGCGCAACGACGAGCAGGCGCTGTGGGAGCGTTTTCGCGCCGCCTGCGATGCCGTGTTCGCGCGCCGCAAGCAGGCAGCGGCCGGTGCCGATGCCGAGCGCCGGCAGAATCTGGCGGCACGCGAAGCGGTGTGCGCAGCGCTCGAACTGGCCGCCGCCGAACCAACCGCGAATCATGCCGAACAGTTGCGCGACAGTGCCGCGCAATGGAGCCGCATCGGTCCGGCACCGCGCGCCGTCGAAGGCGCACTGGAGACCCGCTATCGCCAGGCGGTGGTACAACTGACGCAGCAACGCGATGCCATTCGACTCGATCGGGCCGCCGCCGAAACGCGCAGCCTGCAGGAAAAATTACGGCTCTGCCAAGAGCTCGAAGCAGCCATCGGCGGCCGGGCGGAAGTCGATCGCGACAACATGATGGCACGCTGGCAGGCGTTGCCGGCACTGGCGACGCCGCTTGAACGCGCCTTGCAACTGCGCTTCGACAAGGCGCTGCAGGCACTTCGGGACGGTGACGCCCATTTCGCTGAATTGCTTGAGGCGAATCGCGCGGTCCTTGCCAGGGAGTTGTTGCGGGTCGAGATTGTGCTGTCGCTCGACAGCCCGGCCGAGTTCATCCGTGAACGATTGCAGTTGCAGGTCGAGGTGCTGCAGGCGGCGTTGAAATCGGGTCAGCAGTCCATGACCGAACAGGCCCGTCTGCTTGCGCTGTGCGCCTTGCCGGCTGCCATGGATGCGCAGTCCGTGGTGCGCTTCGAGCGGGCCGTGGCGGCGCTGGGAAAGCTGCCGACCTAAAAAAATACCCCGACGAATCGGGGCAAAAATCGGCTCCTGCATCAACTGCGGGGAGGTGCAGGCGCCGGGGGAGAACGCGGGCCGGCCTCCCTGCGGGATGCCGGCCAGGTTGTTATTTCTTGGACGCGCCGCGCGTGGCTTTTGCCGATGCTTCCGACAACTGCGAGACGGCGCTGGTGACATTGCCTTCGATCGTTGCCGCGGCCTGCTTGGCGGTGCGGGACATTTGTTCGTAGCCCGCGTTGGCATTGCCCATTGCCGACTTGAACATCGCAATCACGCTTTCCGAACCTGCTGGCGCATTCTTTGCGACATCCTCGACCAGCTTGGCGACTTTCTGGTTCACTTCACTGATCTGGGCTTCGGCCACCTTGGCGAACTCCGCCTGCACCTCTGACGCAATGCTGGCGACATGACGCGCATACGAAACGGCTTTCTCGGCCTGTGGTTGCGACTGCGCTTTGCTCATTGCGAAAAATTCCTGGGGATCCTTTGCCGCCAGCAGTTGCTTGACTGCGAAGCTCGATTCATCCATCGATGTCCGGGCCACGGTCAGGTTCAACTCGACCAGTTTTTCGACGCCTTCGAGCGCCTTCTGCGTCAGGGAAGTCATCAGTGCGAGTTGGAGTTCATACGCGCTTTTGGTTGCAGCTGAAATCTGTTCGGGTGTGGAAAACATGAGTTTCTCCTGATTGGGATGGGCTAAAAATTCTGCTGCAAATGACAACTGCCGGTTTCGCATTGTGCGCTGCAACACGGCCATTTTAAGTAGTCGCCGCGCCCTGTCAAGTACCTTTTTGACAGTAACTTAAGCACGGGTAAGTATTGTTCGGAAGTACCGGATTTGGGAGGCCGGGCTGTGCGTTCGCAAGCGCTTTTCCTCATTGGAAACGACGGGCCGGCGCCAGTGCTACACTCCGGCTTCCCTTGTTTTTTTGACAGAGCTTGTCGTGACAACATTTACCAGCGATAAACCGGCGGTTAACCCCTTGTTGGTCACCATGCCGTGGCTGTTCGTGCTGCTCTGGAGTACCGGTTTCATCGTCGCCAAATTTGGCTTGCCGTTCGCCCCGCCGTTGACCTTTTTGCTGCTGCGCTTTGCCGGCGTATTACTGATATTGGTACCGTTGGTAGGGCTGGTGCGGGCGCCCTGGCCAGTCGGCAGTCGGCGTCACATTGCCGTGGCCGGGGTCTTGCTGCAGGCCGGTTATCTGGGCGGCGTCTGGTGCGCCATCAAGCTCGGCATGCCGGCCGGTTTGTCTGCGCTGATTGTCGGCATGCAGCCGATCCTGACTGCCTTTGCGGCGCCGCTGATCGGTGAATCGGTGCGCGGCAAACAATGGTTCGGACTCGCGCTCGGCCTGTGCGGCGTCGGGCTGGTGGTGGCCAACAAGATCAGCCTGACGGGCTTGTCGATCGACAGTATCCTGCTGTGCCTCGGCGCGCTGCTGTCAATCACCGCCGGTACGCTGTATCAGAAACGCTATTGCGCACACTTCGATCTGCGCACCGGCACCATCATTCAATTTTCGGCTTCGGCGCTCGTCATCCTGCCACTGGCGATCATTTTTGAAGGCTTCACGCCGACATTGAGCACGGTGCATTGGACCGCGAGTTTCATCTTTGCCCTGCTCTGGTCGGTGCTGGCGTTGTCGATCGGCGCGATCTTCCTGTTGTTTGCCTTGATCCGCAAGAGCGCTGCAACCTCAGTGACCAGCCTGCTGTATCTGACCCCGCCCACTACGGCGGTGATGGCATGGCTGGCGTTCGGTGAACAATTCAGCTGGATCGGGATTGTCGGCATGTTGCTGGCCGTGGTCGGCGTGGCGTTTGTGGTGCGGCGATGACGCGCCTGGCCGCCCATCAACGCAGCGACTATCTGCATTTCCAGTCGCTCAATACCCGTTGGGGTGATAACGACGCGTATGGGCACGTTAACAACGTCCTCTATTACAGCTGGTTCGATACTGCCGTCAATGCGTTCCTGATCAATAACGCCGTGCTCGATATCGCACATAGTCCGGTAATCGGGCTGGTGATCGAGAGCCAGTGCAATTATTTTGCGCCGGTGTCGTTTCCCGAGCGCGTTACCATCGGCCTGCGGGTGGCCCGCATGGGGAACTCCAGCGTATGTTACGAGGTTGCCGTGTTCCGTGACGACGCTGCGCAGGCTGCTGCGCAAGGCCATTTTGTGCACGTGTATGTTGACCGCGTCAGTCGTCGGCCAGCGTCCATTCCCGAGGCGATGCGCACGCTGCTCGCCACCATTGTTCCCCCCAGTTACGTCAGTGAGCCAATCATGATCCAGTCCGCGCTACAGCAAGCTGTCGACGAAGCCATCAAGTCGCGTCGCTCCATCCGTGCCTTTCTGCCGGACCCGGTGGCGCGCGAAGATATTGAAGCCATCCTGGAAGTCGCCGCACGCGCGCCATCGGGCACCAACACCCAGCCCTGGAAAGTGTATGTACTGACCGGCGCAACCAAGGAGCGCCTGTCGGCCGCGATCCTGCAGGCGCATGACAATCCCGCCGAAGGGGTAAAACACGTCGAGGAATACCACTACTATCCGGTGCAGTGGAATTCGCCCTACATCGATCGACGTCGCAAGGTCGGCTGGGACTTGTACGCGCTGCTGCAGCTCACTCGCGAGAACAAGGCCGGCATGCATGCCCAGCATGGGCGTAACTACCGCTTCTTCGATGCCCCGGTCGGGTTGATGTTCACGATCGACCGCAGCATGGAGCGCGGTTCCTGGCTCGATTACGGGATGTTCCTGCAAAACGTGATGATTGCCGCGCGCGGCCGCGGTCTTGATACCTGCCCGCAGGCCGCGTTCACGCAATATCACCGGATCATTGCCGACGTATTGCAGCTGCCGGACAACGAGATGTTTGTCTGCGGCATGTCGCTCGGCCATGCCGACCTTGACCGCATCGAGAACACGCTGGTGACCGAACGCGAGCCGTTGCCGGGATTCGTCAAATTCGTCGAGTAGCAGCCGCAATCGTGCCGGTCGGTCGGGACGGAACCGCCCGGCGCCGTTGCGACACCCATCGAACCATGCTTTCTTGATATTATCAGTTCGAAAATTGATTAATAGTTTGCGCTAACTCTCTAATTTGCTTGCGAATAGTCTTGATTTTGCTACACTGCAAGGTGTTTAATCCATGCCCATTTTCGGGGAGCCACCGATGTCCAAGCCCGCCTTAGCACTGCTGCTCTTTTTGTCGTTGACCGTGTCGTCCGCGATGTCGGCCAGTGACACAGGCGATGCATCGGCCGCAGCGAAAAAACACCACACCAAAAAAAGCACCGTACGCCATCGCATGCATCGCGTCGTGCAAGCCAATCCATCGCTGGCCGCCAATGAAAAACTGGTGCGGCACGTATCGGTCGTACACGGCAAACGGCGCGTATCCTATCAACGCGTGGCTGCAATGCCGAGCATTCCCGCCGTCCCTCCGGTAATCAGCGCCGGTGACCTGGCAGGACTGAACCTGACGCGCGACCCGCTCGATCTGAAGTCCAGCGTTGCCCTCGTGATGGACCAGTCGAATTCCAAGGTACTGTTCGAAAAGAACGCCAATGTGGCTTTGCCCATCGCCTCGATCACCAAGCTGATGACCAGCATGGTCGTGGTCGAGTCGCACCAGAACATGGATGAAGTCATCGAAGTCACCAACGACGACATCGACAAGGAAAAATTCTCGTCGTCGCGCCTGCGGGTTGGCGCACAACTGTCGCGTGCCAACATGCTGCATATCGCCCTGATGAGTTCGGAAAACCGCGCGGCATCGGCGTTGGGCCGCAATTACCCGGGCGGACTGCCGGCATTTGTCGCAGCGATGAATGCCAAGGCCAAGTCGCTGGGCATGAACGATACCCACTATGTCGATTCAACCGGCCTGTCCAGTCACAACGTGGCCAGTGCGCAGGATCTGGCCAAGCTGGTGATCGCAGCGCGTCAGCATCCGATCATCTGCCAGTATTCGACCGATACCAAATACGTGGTTGAGCCGGGCGGACGGCCACTGCAGTACGCCAATTCGAATCATCTGGTGGCCAATCCGAGCTGGGAAATCAACCTGCAGAAAACTGGCTATATTTCCGAAGCCGGTCGCTGCCTGGTGATGATGACCAATATCGAAGGCCGTCCGATCGTGATGGTATTTCTCGATTCGAAGGGCAAGCAATCACGACTGGCCGACGCCGGCCGGATTCGCAAATGGATCGAAGCGGCAAAGCCGGAGAATCTGACCAATCCATTGGCGGTGCAGGCGTCAGCAGCGCGCAGCTGAGCGCGCCTGACAAAACCTGCATTGCTGCAGAGGTGGTCGGACATAAAAAAAGCGAACTTCGGTTCGCTTTTTTTTTCAGGTTCGCACGACGTCTGCCAGTTCAGGCGGAATCCTGCGCCGCATAGCCAAGCACTGCCGAGATCTGGTTCACCGTCAGGATCAGGTCGTCCAGCCACTCTTCCTGCAAGCGGTCGGCCGGTGCAGAAATCGACAGGCCGGCGATCAGGCGCCCGGAATCATCCCGGATCCCCGCTGCCATGCAACGTACGCCCAACTCCAGCTCTTCATTGTCACGCGCATAGCCGCGTGCGCGCACCAGGCTGAGCTCGCGTTCGAGCTTGGTCAGGTCGGTGATCGAATTCTTGTTGTGGCCGGCCAGCCCCGTGCGGGTGGCATACGAGCGCACTGATTTCGGATCGTCCACCGACAGAAACAATTTGCCGGTCGAGGTCAGATGGAGCGGGGCGCGTCCGCCGATGGCGCGTACCACCTGCATGCCGGAGCGTTCCGAAAAGGCGCGGTCGATATACACGATTTCATCGCTTTGGCGCACCGACAGGTTGACGGTTTGATGGGTCTTGCGATGCAGCGCGCGCATGAAATCGACCGCTGCCTCGCGCACATTGAGGCGACTCTTGACCACATTGCCCAGCTCCAGCAAACGCATTCCAAGCCGATAAGCGCCCGGTTCGGCGCGCTCGACGAAGCGTTTCAGCACCAGGTCATTGAGAATCCGGTGCGCCGTCGACGGATGCAGTCCGGTGTCGCCGGACAGTTGCTTCAGGCTGACCGGGTCGGGGTAGTGGGCCAGTGCGTCGAGCAACGACGTCATGCGCTCGATTACCTGGATGGAGGTCTTGTCGGTGTCAGGATTGGGCAGCGTTTTCATTGAGCAGGAGGAGCAGGCTGGACCCGCAATTTTATACCACAATGTGAAAAGATGGCCAGAAATTGCCCAGCGTTGACAAAACGGCACACGCAATTGTTTCGTGTCGATGACAGTCTTTTTCAGCTTGCGGTATGGGGGGTGGCGTCACATCGGGACAGCCGTCCGGCTCCTGTTAGAATCCGCCGACCGTGCCTCTCCTTCGATTTGTTCGACAACGTTTTCCAGCCAGGTTCAGCATGAGCGACAGCCCGCAACCAATCAGTCAGTTCAAAAGCAAGAGTGGACTCAAGCGCATCTTCGGCGCATTTCATTATTCGATGGAAGGATTTCGCGCCGCCTGGAAAGGCGAGCATGCGTTCCGACAGGAGCTCGCCGTGGTGGTGGTGGCCACCATCGTCGCCCTGTGCCTGCCGGTGCCGGCGCTGCAGCAGCTGATGCTGATTGGCGTATTCGTGCTGGTGCTGGTGGTTGAACTGCTGAACTCGGCCATCGAGGCGGTGGTCGATCGGGTCTCGCTGGAGCGCAATCCGCTGTCGAAGAATGCCAAGGACTTTGGCAGCGCCGCGGTATTCTTGACGTTTTCACTGGCCGCCGCCACCTGGGGCGTGATCGTCTATCCGTTGTTGGGTTTCCGTTAAGCATTCATTTCGGTAAGATACCGCCTGTTCAGTCATTCAAGGCGTGTCATGTCTACCGCAACAAGCAACGGCTTCGGCGTGCTCCGGCATCGCAACTTCCGGCTGTATTTACTGGCGCGGCTGTTGTCGACGCTGGCGGTGCAGATGCAGAGCGTTGCCATCGGCTGGCAGGTCTATGCAATGACGCATGATGTGTTTGATCTGGGCCTGATCGGACTGGCCCAGTTCGCACCGTTTCTGCTGTTGATCCTGTATGCCGGCCACGCTGCCGATCGTTACGACCGGCGCCGCATCATCACACTGTGCATTGGCGCCCAGCTGCTGTGCGGCCTGGCGCTGCTGGCGTTCTGCTTTGTCGACATGAAGGTGGTCTGGCCAATCTTCCTGGTACTGGTGCTGTTTGGCAGCGCGCGCGCATTCATAATGCCGGCCAGCCAGGCGATCCTGATCAACATGGTGCCGCCGGAGAGCTTCAGCAAGGCGGTGGCACTGGGCTCATCGACATTTCATGTGGCCGTCATCCTTGGCCCGGTGCTGGGTGGCTTGCTGTATCTGGCGGGCGCAAAGACGGTCTATGCGGTGGTCACCGCGCTGTTGATCGTGGCGGTTGTGCTGATGATGCTGGCACGCGTCATTCCGCAAGCCAGCAATCGCGAACCCGCCACGTGGCACAGCGTGCTCGAAGGTCTGCGCTTCGTCTGGTCGCGACCGGTGGTGCTCGGCGCGATTTCGCTGGACCTGTTTGCCGTGCTGTTTGGCGGTGCGACCGCGCTGCTGCCAGCGATCGCGCACGATATCCTGATGGTCGGCCCGACCGGGCTCGGCCTGCTGCGCACCGCGCCAGCGGTCGGGTCGGCGCTGACCTCGATTGCGTTGGGTTTCTGGCCGATCTCACGGCGCGTCGGGCGCTGGATGTTTGGCGGCGTGGCGCTGTTCGGCGCCGGCACCATTGCGCTCGGCCTCACCCACAGCATGGTCATTGCGCTGGTCGCGCTGGTCCTGATGGGGGGCGGCGACATGGTGAGCGTCTACATCCGCCATCTGCTGGTCCAGTTCGAAACACCGGACGCGATCCGGGGCCGGGTCAGTGCCGTCAATTCGGTCTTCATCGGCGCATCCAATGAACTGGGCGAATTCGAATCGGGGATCACTGCCGGCTGGTTCGGCCTGGTCCCGGCCATCCTCGTGGGCGGTGTCGCCACGCTGGTGGTGACGGCGGCATGGTCGCTCGGCTTTCCGGTGTTGTCGCGGATGGACCGCTTCCCGCATGCGCGCAGGGATGCCGCCGACACGGATGCGCCTGGCGCGGGCGCCTGATCAGGATGGTTGCGCGGCGTCGCCGTGAGCCGCGCCAGCTTGCTCACTGGCCCGTTTTTCCTGATACATGGCTTCGTCGGCGCAGGTCAGCAGCTGTTGACCACTTTCGCCATTCTCCGGATAGCGCGCCACGCCAATGCTGGGCAGGATGCGCAGGCTGCGGCCACTGATCAAAATCGGCTGGCTGATGGCATTGCGGATTTTTTCTGCCACCATCGCAGCATGCTCGGTGGCCTGGACATTTTCGAGCAGCACCACGAATTCGTCACCGCTCATGCGCGCCACCGTATCGGCGCCGCGCACGCACTCTTTCAGTCGGCTGGCGACTTCCTTGAGCAGCAGGTCGCCGGCAGCATGCCCGAACGTGTCGTTGACCTGCTTGAACTTGTCCAGATCGATATACAGCAGCGCCAGCCGGGTCTGTTCCCGTTGCGATCGTGCCAGCGCCACGTCCAGCCGGTCATACAGCAGCCCGCGATTGGGCAGGTCGGTCAGCGCATCGTATTGCGACATGTACTGCAAGCGGGTCTGCAATTGCTTGCGTTCGATGGCGGCGGCGACCTGTGTCGAAATGAAGTGCAGCAGCGCCTTGTGCTTTTCCGTGTAGGGCATGCCGCCGCGGTCGCTGCACAGGATCAGCGCACCGATGGTGCCATGTTGCGCATCGAGCGGCACACCGAGCCAGCATTGCGCCGCGCCGTTGTCGACGCGCGCCGGATTTGCCGACGCTGCGTCTGGCACCGTCGCGTTGCGCAGCAGTGGCAGCCGCGAGCGGATCACTTCGGCGCAGAATGCACGCGACTCCGCCTGTGGTACGGCTGCGCTGTCGTGATCCTCATTGGCGTGATACGGAAAGCTCAGCAGCTCGCTCTTGCGGTCGTACAGCGCGACTGAAAAATTGTTCGCCGAAAGCAGCTTCCCGATGATCTGATGAATTTGTCCGAACAGCGCGAACAGGTCGACTGCCGCATGGGCTGCTTCGGAAATGGCGAACAGCGCCGCCTGGGCCGACTCCGATTGCTTGCGCTCGGTGATGTCATGGGCAATCGCGATGCGCACCTGATCGGCTTCCAGCCAGCGGGCCGACCACATGATGTCGACCAGATGACCATCCTTGCGCACATAGCGGTTCTCAAAGTTGAGCCGCGGATGGCCGGCGATGATGTCGTTGGCTGCGGCGAGGGTGCGCTCGCGATCGTCCGGGGCGACCAGGTCGATCATGCGCATGCCAATGATTTCCTGCTGGGTATAGCCGAAGATCCGTTCGCAGGCGGCGCTGACGAAAACGAAGTGCCCCTGTCGATCGACCACGCAAATGGCATCGAGCAGCAGGTCGACGAAAGTGTTCAGTGGCGCGTACGGTCCGATTTCCATTCGGAAATGATACTCCAACGCCGCTGTCGGCTGATCAATCCCGTTACGGGGACACTGTCGGCTGCCGTGGATTTACAGCTCGTCTTCGTCGGCCAGGGTGATGGTCGACTTCTCGAGCTTGCGTTTTGCCACGCGCTTCATGCGTTCGTCACGTTCGTCCTGCAGCGCTGCATTGCGGCGGTACATCCAGCGCATGCGCAAAATGGTGGCCGCCGCGATCAACAGCATCACGCCGGAAATCAGACCGATCGCAGTGTGCACATTGGAAATCGATATGACGCCTGCAGCGGCATAGACGTAGGGCGAATATTCATACCAGATTGCTTCAAGATTCATCAGGCTTGGCAGGTTGGTTGGGCGGCGCTGCCGCGTGGGGGAACGCGGGAATACTACCCGGACATGCATCAGCAATGTTGGCGAATTAACAATTTTTAACGTTGTGCCAACTATCCATGCAGGTGTACCAGCCCATCCCAGCACAGCTTGATTCCGGTCAGCAGCAAAAAGCCGTAGGACAAGCGATAAAAGATTTTTTCATTGATCCGGTCATGCAGCCAGGCACCCAGTTTCACGCCCAGCGGAGCCAGTGGCGACAGCACCGCAGCGGTCGCCAGGTTATCGACACTGAGCTGTCCCAGCAATGCATACGGAACGATCTTCGCGTAATTGATGGTGGTGAAGAGGATCGTCAGCGTGCCGACCAGGATCGCTTTTTCGAGCCGCTTCGGCAGCAGGTAGATCATCATCGGCGGGCCGCCTGCATGCGACACGAAACTGGCAAAGCCGGACAGCGTCGACCACAGTGCGGCGCTGGCGGCAGGCGGCAAATGCAGCGGTGCGCGGACCCGGCCCTTGAGCCAGAAATTGAGCGCGAACAGCAGCGCCATGACGCCGATCAGCGTCTTGACGATGGCTTCGTTCAAGTGATGAAACATCAGCGTGCCGATCAGGATGCCGATCAACGCACCCGGCAGCAGGCGCTTGAACAGCACGGGATCGCAGAATTTGCGCCAGGTAAAAAAGCCGGTCAGATCCATCACGCACAGGATCGGCAGCATGATGCTGGCGGCCTGCAGCGGTGAAATCGCCAGCGCCATCAACGGCACTGCGGCGACTCCCATGCCGCCGGCGAAGCCGCCCTTCGAGATGCTGGTCAACAGGACCGCTGGCACGGCAACGGCATAAAACGCGGGATCGGTAATGACGTGCATGGGAGCGGCGGGAAATTGGCGACTGCCGAGCATATCTGAAAAGCGCATAACAAACCGCGAAAGCATTCGTTCCAGCTTGGGCGATGTGTCTTTACTGTTGAGCCTCCCCATCTCGCTTCCGAGGAGTTATTCGATGTCGTTCAAGACGCTGGTTCCCACATTCTTCACTGCCATCGCGCTATTGAGCGCGCTACCGGTGGCACACGCAGCCGATGTCTCGCTGCTCAACGTCTCCTACGATCCGACCCGCGAGTTCTACCAGGACATCAACCAGTCCTTTGCCAAACAATGGCTGGCCAAGACCGGCGACAAGCTCAGCGTCAAGCAGTCGCATGGCGGCTCGGGCAAGCAGGCGCGGGCGGTGATTGACGGCCTGGATGCCGATGTCGTCACGCTGGCGCTGGCCTATGACATCGACGCCATCGCCGAACGCGGCCTGTTGCCGGCCGACTGGCAAAAGCGCCTGCCGCACCACAGCGCGCCCTACACCTCGACCATCGTGTTCCTGGTCCGCAAGGGCAACCCGAAAGGCATCAAGGATTGGAGCGACCTGATCAAGCCGGGCGTGGCGGTGATCACGCCAAATCCGAAGACATCCGGTGGCGCCCGCTGGAATCATCTGGCGGCGTGGGGCTATGCCCTCAAGCAACCGGGCGGCAGTGAAGCCAGCGCGCGTGAATTCCTCGGCAAGCTGTACAAGAATGTGCCGGTGCTCGACTCCGGCGCGCGCGGCGCCACCACCACATTCGTGGAACGCGGCATTGGCGATGTGCTGATTGCGTGGGAAAACGAAGCCCTGCTGGCGATCAAGGAACTCGGTCCCGACAAGGTTGAAATCGTGGCGCCGCCGTTAAGCATCCTGGCCGAACCGCCGGTTGCCGTGGTCGACAAGGTAGTCGACAAGCACGGCACCCGCAAGGTAGCCGAAGCCTATCTGCAGTTTCTCTATACCGAAGAGGGGCAGAGCATCGCTGCGAAGCATTATTACCGGCCCACTTCCGAAGCTGCGCTGAAGAAATTCGCCGGACAGTTCCCCAAAGTCCAGTTGCTGACCATCGACGAGGTCGCTGGCGGCTGGACCAAGGCGCAGAAAACGCACTTTGCCGATGGTGGGGTGTTCGACCAGATCTATCAGCCCGCCCGCAAATAAGCAGCTACAACCGCATTGGAAAACCGCATGAATATCCTGTTAATCGCCGGCAGTCCGACCGTCCCGTCACGTTCGACCCGACTGCTCCATCACGTTGGCGACAAGCTTGCCTTGCTCGGTCACCGGATCGACAAATTGCAGGTGCGTGATCTGCCGGCGCAGGCGTTGATGCACGGGGATTTTGCGAATCTCGATCTGAATGTTGCGCGCTCGCGGGTCGAGCATGCCGACGCGGTGGTGATTGCCACGCCGGTCTACAAGGCTTCCTACAGTGGCTTGCTGAAAGCCTTTCTGGACATCCTGCCGCAAACCGCGCTGGCCGGAAAACTGATCCTGCCGCTGGCCACGGGCGGCAGCCAGTCCCACATGCTGGCGCTTGATTATGCATTGCGTCCGGTGCTGTCGTCGCTGGCGGCGCGGCATATCCTGCCGAGCATCTATGCGACCGACGCACAGGTTGTCTGGGCCATCGAGCAGGGCCTGACGCTCGATGCCGACATCGCCAAGCGGGTCGCCGAAGGTGTCACGCATCTCGCCGGCAGCCTGGCGCGAATGCATAGCGTCGTCACACCGGATTTCGCGCCGGTGCATTTCTCACAGGTTCAGTACAGCGGCTGAACCCGGCACTTCCCGATGTTCACACAGCCGCGCGCGTCGCGACGGGGGATTGCTTTGCCAACCCATTATCGATCGAGGACCAGACATGCACGTCATCAATAAGAAACGCACCGACAAACGCCGCACCCTGGGATTGTTGTCGGCCACCGCCATGGCGGCGATGCTGCCCGCCTGGAGCAGCGCGAAGGACAAGAATGTGCTGCGCATCGGCTTTCAGAAATACGGAACGCTGACCCTGCTCAAGGCGCGCGGCATGCTCGAAACACGGCTGGCGCAACAGGGCGTGGATGTGAAATGGACCGAATTTGCGGCCGGCCCGGTGCTGCTGGAGGCGCTCAATGTGGGCAGCATCGACTACGGCACCGTCGGCGAAGCGCCGCCGATTTTTGCCCAGGCCGCCAGCGCCGATCTGGTGTACGTCGCCAACGAACCACCCGCGCCGCTGGCCGAAGCGATCATCGTGCCGAAGGGATCGACGATCAGCTCGGTCGCGGCCCTGAAGGGCAAGAAGATCGCGCTCAACAAAGGCTCGAACGTGCACTACCTGTTGCTGAGGGCGCTGGAAAACGCCGGCGTGGCGTATGCCGACGTACAGACGATTTTTCTGCCGCCAGCGGATGCCCGCGCCGCGTTCGAGCGTGGCAGTGTCGATGCCTGGGTGATCTGGGATCCGTTCCTGGCCGCTGCCGAACGGCAGCTTGGCGCGCGCATTCTGGCGGATGGCAAGGGACTGGTCAGCAACCACCAGTTCTTCCTCGCAGCCCGGCCCTATGCCGAAAAAAACCCGGAGGTGCTGCGCGCCGTGCTGGAGGAGCTGGCCAAGGTGGATGCCTGGGGCAAGCAGAATCCGAAGGAGGTCGCTGCGTTGCTGTCGAGCCAGATCGGCCTCGAACCAGCCATCGTCGAGCTGGCCACCGGGCGCTATGCGTTCGGCGTGCAGCCCATCACGCCCGAGGTGCTCAATGAACAGCAGAAGATCGCCGACGCCTTCGCCAACCTGAAACTGATCCCGAAAAAAATCAAGGTGCACGACGCGGTGCTGGCCACCCGGTCGTAAGCGTCGCCGTCTACTGAAAGGAACCGCAATGAGTTTGAATGTTTTCTGGTTTTTACCGACCCATGGCGACAGCCGCTATCTGGGCACCACGCATGGCGCGCGCGTGGTGGATTTCGATTATCTGCAGCAGATCGCAGTGGCTGCCGACACGCTCGGCTACGACGGCGCGTTGCTGCCGACCGGACGCTCCTGCGAAGACGCCTGGGTCACCGCCGCCAGTCTGATCGGCGCGACCAAACAGCTGAAGTTTCTGGTCGCGGTGCGGCCCGGACTGAGCCAGCCAGGTCTGGCGGTGCGCATGGCGGCCACCTTCGACCGGCTGTCGAAAGGACGCTTGCTGGTCAATGTCGTCACCGGCGGCGACGAAGCCGAACTGGCTGCCGACGGCTTGTGGGCCGACCATGCCGAACGCTATGAGATTACTGACGAGTTCCTGAAAATCTGGCGCGCCTCGCTGGCCGGCGAGGGTGGCGACGGCGGTTTCGATTTCGACGGCAAGCACCTCAAGGTCAAGGGTGCGAAGACCTTGTATCCGCCGGTGCAGAAGCCCTATCCGCCGCTGTATTTCGGTGGCTCGTCGCCGGCTGCGCATGAGCTGGCTGCGGCACAGGTCGATGTTTATCTGACCTGGGGTGAACCACCCGCCGCAGTGGCCGAAAAGATCGCCGACATGCGCGCCCGCGCCGCCAGGCACGGCCGCACGCTGCGCTTTGGCATCCGCCTGCACGTGATCGTGCGCGAGACCAATGAAGCGGCCTGGAAAGCGGCCGAAGAATTGATCAGCCATGTCGATGATGACGTCATCGCGCGGGCCCAGTCGGCCTTTGCCAAAATGGATTCGGAAGGACAGCGCCGCATGTCCGCGCTGCACGGTGGCCGCCGCGACAAGCTGGAAGTGTCGCCCAATCTGTGGGCCGGCGTCGGCCTGGTGCGCGGCGGCGCCGGCACGGCGCTGGTTGGCGACGGCGCCACCGTCGCGGCGCGCATGCAGGAATACGCTGCGCTCGGCATCGACACCTTCATCCTGTCCGGCTATCCGCATCTGGAAGAGTCGTATCGCTTCGCCGAGCTGGTGTTTCCGTTGCTGGGCAAGGGCAAGCCGGCCAGCACCGACCAAAGCCTGACCGGGCCGTTCGGTGAAGTGGTCGCCAACGGCTACTACCCGAAAGCGTCGCAGAGCTGATGAGGGCGCGCGCATTATTTTCCGGCCGCACGGCGCAGGCACTGGCGCCGTGGGCGGTGCCGCTGCTGTTGCTGGTCGGCTGGCAGATTGCCGCGCAAAACGGCTGGCTGTCGAGCCGGATCCTGCCCGCGCCGCTGGCGGTGGCGCGCGCCTTCTGGACCCTGACGGCCAGCGGCGAACTGTTCACGCACCTGCAAAAAAGCCTGTGGCGCGCCACCGCCAGCTTCGCCATCGGCGGCGGACTGGGACTCTTGCTGGGCCTGTTGACCGGTACCTTCAAGAGCGCCGAGACGCTGCTCGATACCTCGTTGCAGATGTTGCGCAACATTCCGGCGCTGGCCCTGATTCCGCTGGTGATCTTGTGGTTCGGCATCGACGAATGGTCGAAGCTGTTTCTGGTGTCGATCGGCGTATTTTTTCCGGTCTACCTGAACACCTTTCACGGCATTCGCTCGGTCGATCCCGGTTTGATCGAAATGGCCAGGAGCTACGGACTGTCCGGCTGGCCGCTGTATCGCGACGTGATCCTGCCGGGCGCGTTGCCATCGATTCTGGTCGGGGTGCGCTTTTCGCTCGGGTTGGTGTGGGTGCTGCTGATCGTTGCGGAAACCATTTCCGCACAGTCGGGGATCGGCTTCATGACCATGAATGCGCGTGAATTCCTGCAGACCGATATCGTGCTGGTCGGCATTCTGCTGTACGCCTTGCTGGGCAAGCTGGCCGATGGATTGTCGCGGGCGCTGGAACGGTTCTGGTTGCGCTGGCACCCGGCCTATCAATAGGAGCTGACCATGCAGTCCAATTTGCTCGAACAGACCGAAGTACGCCACGCATCCGACCGGCGCGGCGTGCCCATCCGGGTGCAGGCGTTGTCGAAAGCCTTCGCCGGCCGCACCGTGTTGGCGGCAGTCGACCTGCATGTCGCCGCCGGCGAGTTCGTGGCGGTGGTCGGACGCAGCGGCTGCGGCAAAAGCACGCTGTTGCGCCTGATTGCCGGACTTGATCGCGCCGATCACGGCGAGGTCGTGGTCGACGGCGATGCCGAAGTGCGCATCATGTTTCAGGAAGCCCGACTGCTGCCATGGAAGTCGGTGCAGCAGAACGTTGCGCTTGGCTTGCCGCGCAGGTCACGACACGCGCTGGAGGCGCTGGAACAGGTCGGACTGGCATCGCGTGCCGGCGACTGGCCTGCAGTGTTGTCAGGCGGCCAGCGTCAGCGGGTGGCGCTGGCCAGGGCGCTGGTGCACGAACCCGATCTGTTGCTGCTCGACGAGCCACTCGGTGCGCTCGATGCCCTGACCCGCATCGAGATGCAGCAGTTGATCGAGTCGCTCTGGCGCGAGCGCCAGTTCACAGCGGTGCTGGTCACGCACGACGTGCAGGAGGCGATTGCCCTGGCCGATCGGGTGGTGCTGATCGAGGACGGCCGCATCACGCTCGATCTGGCGGTGTCGCTGGCGCGTCCGCGTTCGCGTGGCGATGCGGCGTTTGCCGCACTTGAAGCGCACATTCTGTCGCGGCTGTTGCAGCATCCGGCGGCCGCGGATGCCCGGCCGTTAGCTATTGACGTGCCATTAAAACCGTTCAGCCAACTCGGCTGGGCAATCTGATTCATTCACCCAAGGAGCAAGCATGAGCATTCAGGCCATCAACGTACGGAATCAATTTCGCGGAAAAATCAAGGCCATCATCGAAGGTCCGGTGGTCTCGGAAGTCGATGTCGAGACGCCGGCTGGCATCGTCACGTCGGTCATCACCACGCGTTCGGTCAAGGACCTGGCGCTGGAAATCGGCACCGAAGTGGTTGCGCTGGTCAAGGCCACCGAGGTGTCGATCGCCAAGCTGTAGGTTGCGGGCAGGTCGCGCTGGCGCTGCATTGCGCCAGCGCACCATATGCCAAATCCAACTAAGGACATGCGCAAAGAATCGTTCTAGTTATTACTTTCATGGCTGACTATGGCGCCTTACCCATTGAATATGTAATAACGAAGATGCCAACGTCCTCCGCCATCGCTGTCCCCATCGACCGCGCATCTCCGTTTCGCGTGCTGCCGGGTTTCCATTTGTCGCTCGGCTTCACCGTCCTGTACCTCAGCCTGATCGTGCTGCTGCCTTTGTCGGCGGTGTTCCTGAAGACCTTCGGCATGACGTGGGAGGCATTCTGGAGCGCGATCAGTTCGGAGCGTGTGGTGGCGTCATATCAATTGAGCTTTGGCGCCTCGCTGATTGGCGCACTGCTCAACGTGGTGTTTGGCGGCATCGTCGCATGGGTACTGGTGCGCTACGAATTCCCCGGCAAGAAGATCATCGATGCGCTGGTCGACTTGCCGTTTGCGTTGCCCACTGCGGTGGCCGGCATTGCGCTCACGGCGCTGTATTCGTCGCATGGCTGGCTGGGCCAGTACCTGGAACAGATCGGCATCAAGGTGGCATTCACTCCGCTTGGTGTGGTCGTGGCACTGACATTCATTGGCTTGCCGTTTGTTGTGCGCACCGTGCAGCCCGTGCTGGAAGACGCCGAACGCGAACTGGAAGAGGCCGCCGCCAGCCTCGGCGCATCGCGCTGGCAGACCTTCATGCGGGTGGTGCTGCCGACCATCGCGCCGGCGCTGCTGACCGGCTTTGCGCTGGCCTTCGCGCGCGCCACCGGCGAATACGGTTCGGTGATTTTCATCGCCGGCAACATGCCGATGGTGTCCGAGATCACGCCACTGTTCATCATCACCAAACTCGAACAATACGACTACGCCGGTGCCACCGCGATTGCGGTGGTGATGCTGTCGGTGTCGTTTGCCTTGCTGTTGACGATCAACCTGTTGCAAGCCTGGACCCGCAAGCGCGGCCAGGCGGAAAGAAGCTGACATGACTGCAACTGCCTTGCCTGTCGACGCGGCACGCCCGCGCGGCGAGCCGATCCCGGTCATCGCCGCCACCCTGGAGCCGGACTGGGTGCGCTACCTGCTCATTGGCATCGCGCTGGCTTTCCTGACGCTGTTTCTGTTCGTGCCGCTGGCGGCCGTGTTTGCCGAGGCTCTCAAGAAGGGCTGGCATACCTGGCTGATGGCGGTGATCGAACCGGATGCCTTGTCGGCAATCCGCCTGACGCTGCTGATTGCCTTGATCGCCGTGCCGTTGAATCTGGTGTTCGGAGTCGCTGCAGCGTGGACCATCGCCAAGTTCGAATTCCGCGGCAAGAATATTTTGCTGACGCTGATCGACCTGCCATTCTCGGTCTCGCCGGTGATCTCGGGCCTGATTTACGTGCTGATCTTTGGCGCCCAGGGCTGGTTCGGCCCGTGGCTGCGCGAGCACGACATCAAGATTCTGTTTGCCGTGCCGGGCATGGTGCTGGCGACGATTTTCGTGACCTTTCCGTTTGTCGCGCGCGAGCTGATTCCGCTGATGCAGTCGCAGGGCAGCGAGGAAGAAGAGGCCGCGCTGGTGCTCGGCGCCTCGGGCTGGAAGACCTTCTGGCATGTGACGCTGCCGAATATCAAATGGGGCCTGCTGTATGGCGTGATCCTCTGCAATGCGCGGGCCATGGGCGAGTTCGGCGCCGTGTCGGTGGTGTCCGGGCACATTCGCGGCGAGACCAACACGATTCCGCTGCAGGTCGAGATTCTCTACAACGAATACAACTTTGTCGCCGCCTTTGCGGTGGCGTCATTGCTGGCCTTGCTGGCACTGGTGACGCTGGCATTGAAATCCTTCATCGAATGGCGTTTGCGCGAAAGCGGCGCCCAACTGCACGGGGTACATTGAGCATGGCTATCGAAGTCAGGAACATCCACAAGGCCTTCGGCAATTTCGTTGCCCTCGACAACGTCTCGCTGAATTTTCCGGCCGGTGAGCTAACCGCGCTGCTGGGACCGTCAGGCTGCGGCAAGACCACGCTGTTGCGCATCATTGCCGGGCTCGAACGCCCCGACCGCGGGCAGGTGCTGCTCGACGGCGCCGACGCCTCCGACCGTCATGTGCGCGAGCGCCAGGTCGGCTTCGTGTTTCAGCACTACGCGCTGTTCAAGCACATGAGCGTGTTCGAGAACATCGCCTTTGGCTTGCGCGTCAAGCCGCGCAGCGTGCGGCCAAGCGAAGCGCAGATCAAGACCAAGGTCATGCAATTGCTGGAGCTGGTGCAGCTGGACTGGCTGGCCGATCGCTTTCCGCCGCAGCTCTCGGGCGGACAGCGGCAACGCATTGCGCTGGCGCGGGCGCTGGCGGTGGAGCCACGCGTGCTGCTGCTCGATGAGCCATTCGGCGCGCTCGACGCCAAGGTGCGCAAGGAGCTGCGCCGCTGGTTGCGACGGCTGCATGACGAACTGCAGGTGACCAGCATTTTCGTCACGCACGATCAGGAAGAGGCGCTTGAAGTGGCCGATCAGATCGTGGTCATGAACAAGGGTGTGGTCGAGCAGATCGGCGCACCGGACGCGGTCTACAACCATCCGGCGTCACCGTTCGTGTACGGATTTCTGGGCAACGTCAATCTGTTCCATGGGCGGGTGCATGAGGGCGTGCTTGATGCCGGCGGGATTCGCTTCGATGCGCCCGATCACGCCGGCGCACAGGATGCGGCGGGAGTCGGCTTCGTGCGTCCGCACGATATCGAGATTGATCGCTATGCGCCCGGCGCCGAAGGCATCATCGTGCAATTGCGCCACGCCCATGCAATCGGCCCGCTGGCCCAGCTCGATCTGGAACGCGAGGACAACGGCGAGATGATCGAGGCGGTCATGTCGAACGAACGCTTCACGCAACTGAAACTGACCGACGGTGAAACGCTGGTGGTGCGGCCCAAACGGCTGCAGGTATTTGTCAACAATGAGGCGCCCTGAATCATGAATTTTCAGCAATTGCGGTCCGTGCGCGAAGCCTGCCGGCGCGGCTATAACCTGACCGAAGTGGCCAATGTGCTGTTCACCTCGCAACCTGGCGTGAGCCGGCAGATCCGTGAACTCGAAGATGAGTTGGGCGTGGATATTTTCGAACGCAATGGCAAGCGCCTGACCGGCCTGACCGATCCCGGCAAGGACATGCTGGTGATTATCGAGCGCCTCCTGCTCGAAGCCGAGAACCTGCGTCAGGCCGGGCAGGAATATGCGGACCAGCGTGCCGGCACGCTGACCATTGCGACCACCCATACCCAGGCGCGCTACGTGCTGCCGAAAGTCGTGCAGACGTTTCGCGCGGCCTTTCCCGAGGTCCGGATCGCCCTGCAGCAAAGCTCGCCGGAGCATATCGCCGAGTGGGTCCTGTCGGGCAAGGCCGACATCGGCATCGCCACCGAGGGCTTGAGCCAGTTCGACGATCTGGTGTCATTTCCTTGCTATACGTGGCAACACGCGGTGGTGGTGCCGGAGGGGCATCCGCTGCTGGCGTTGTCTTCCGTGTCGCTGCAGGATCTGGGGGCGTGGCCGTTGATTACCTACGATGTCGGCTTCACCGGACGCGGCCACATCGATGCGGCATTCCGTGAGGCCGGCATGAGCACCGATATCGTGCTCACCGCGATGGATTCGGACGTGATCCAGCAGTATGTGTCGCTCGGGCTGGGGGTCGGCATCGTCGCTTCGATGGCGATCGAAGAAAGCCGTCATCATGGATTGCACGCCATCGCCGCCGACCATCTGTTCGCGCCGAACGTGACGCGGCTGGCGGTGCGACGCGGGTCCTATCTGCGTTCCTACACGCGCGATTTCATTTTGCAGTTTGCGCCAACGTTGACGCTCGGCGAGATCCAGGATGCGATGAACAATGGCGGGTGATTCCTGCGGCGAGGCGCACCCCGCGCTGCTTATTTTGCCGCTTTGAGAAATCCAAGCAGGCGCTCGTACTCCTTGTTGACGACGGAATAGCATTCACAGACGCGCGTTTCCAGGCCGCCGCGATTGATTACTTTTATGCGACCGCGCGAGCACTCAATGAGGTCGTCCTTTTGCAGTTCGCTGGCAACCTCGGTGATGCTCTCGCGGCGCACGCCGAGCAGGTTCGAGATCATTTCCTGCGTAATGCTTAGCGAATTGTCATGCAGACGATCAATGCTCATCAGCAGCCAGCGGCACATGCGCTGATCCAGGACGTGATGCTGGTTGCAGACGGCCGTCTGCGATGTCTGGCAAATCAACGCCTGCGTGTATAGCAGGGCCAGATGCTGCAGCTGGCCGCCGAGCGCGAATTCCTGTTTCATGACTTTGCGGGGAAGCCGGTAGGCGCCGCCCGCGCTTTGCACTTCGGTGCTGCTCGGCATGCTGTCGCCACCCATGAAAATCGATACGCCCACCATGCCTTCATTGCCCACCAGTGCGACTTCACTGGAGGAGCCGTCCTCCAGCACGTACATCAGCGAAACAATGCCGCTGATGGGGAAATGCAGGTATTTCACATGGTCGCCGGATTCCGACATGGTCCAGCCCAGTGGCATCGGCACATATTCGAGGTCCGGCAACAACCGGGCGTAATCCGCCTTGGGGAGTTCTGCAAGGATGAGGTTTTGATTCGGCTCGGGAACGGCTTTTGACATTGTCTGGTTTCTGAAGAGTTGCGATTTGTACATCTGCCGCCAGCTGTCGCATGCGCCTGGCCGGCGACACGAAGCCGTGACCGGAGTGTACAGGACTGGCCGGCCCGTGCGGACACCAACAGCCTGCGGCCGTGCGCCGTAACAATGCCGTTGCCTCGGGACACAATTCAGGCTGTCACGACACCACATTGCCTTCGATCTGGCCTTGCAGCAGGCGTTCGAACTGCATCAATTCCGGCCCGTTCAGATCCGAGATCGCTCGATACTGCATGCCGTCGCGGATCCAGCGAACCAGCTGGAAGCCTTGCCTGGAGGTCAGCGTTGGCGTGCTGTTGCGGTTGGTCCTCGCGGGCCAGACATACAGGTTGATGACATGTTTTTCGCGTTGATAGACCAATGCCGACACCGGCCGCTGGTCGATGTAATCCATGCGGCCACCGATCAGCGTGAAGCCGACTTGCGCCAGGTTGTAGACCGGCGGCGAGTAATCGAGTTTGCCGTTGAACCACGGCTTGACCGTATGCGGGTCCGTCGATGTGACGTCGGCCAGATGGTCGGGCATCAAGGAACGGAAATGGCTGGCCACGATTTCCTGATCCAGTCGTTCGGCCGCGGGCGGTACCAACAGGTACAACATCAGCATCACGGCGAATGCCGTGCTGCTGACAGCGCCGAAGGCAAAACTGATCCAGGCCCACGGCATCGTCCGGCGTGCGCGCGGTGCGTCAGGCGGCTGCTCCGACAGCGTGCCCAGGATGCGCTGCCGCAGGTGCGCCGGGGCCGGATAGCGCTGCGCGTGCATGTTGATGGCCACATGCACATCCTGCAATTGCTCATGCAATCGACTGCACCCGTCGCAACCGGCCAGGTGCAGGCTCAGGTCCGTGGCGGTAGTGGCATCGAGCCCGTCATCAATGCTGGCCGAGATCAATTCGCGCGCTTGGTTACAGTCCATCTTGCGGTCCGTCCGTTTTTTTCTGCAGATATTCGCGCACCTGTTTGCGGGCACGCGCCAGTCGTGACATCACAGTGCCGATCGGAGTGCCGACAATGCCGGCAATGTCCCGGTAGGACAATTCATCGATCTCCTTCAGCACCAGTACTTCACGAAAGCTGGTTGGCAGCGCATCGAGCGCACGGTTGATCTGGTTCTTCACATCCTTGCTGGCAAGGATGCTCTCTGGATTTCGGCCGATGCCATGGAAGGAAATTACGCTTTCGTCGTCCTGCGAGCCATACACTTCTTCATCAAGATCGACGTCGTTCTTTTCCTGAGGAGGGTCATGCAGCGCGGAGTAAAACGTGTTGCGCACGATAGTCAGCAACCAGGCACGGGCATCGGCGCCATGAAAGCCGTCGATGAATCTGAACGCACGCAAGAACGCCGTCTGCACCAGATCCTCGGCCCGCTGGTCGTCACGCGTGAGCCAGCGTGCCAGGTTGTAGGCCGCGTCGAGATGGGGCAAGGCGATCTGTTCAAAATACTGCTTTTTTTCTTTGTCACCCAAGTGCATGTCCATCCGCCGATCTGTTCTTTTTCTGAAGACGCGGTTGTGGGGCGCTTTATTCCCGCTGCGGCAAATTAATTTCGACAATGGTGCGATGCGATACGCCTTGAAAAAAATTGTCGCGCGCCGGGAATATTCTGCAGTGGCGTCGGGTTCTACGTCATGCCGAGTCGTTCAGCTCGCAAGCCAACGGTCGACATACCAATCAACGCTGATGTCGAGGGAAGTATTGCATGAAACCACCGCGGATTTTTCACCGGCTCGCAGCAACTTTGCTGGCGCCGTTGTGTTCACGCAAGTCCGCTGTTCGATCCGGTGGCAAGGCGAAACTGGATTCCACGTGACGACGGACCTGTTTGCGCATGGCGTGCGGGCTGAGTGTGTTGCTGGTCGGTAGTGCCGCGGGTGTAACGAAGCAGGGTTCCATCAAGATCGCAGCGCATTGGCGCATTCGCGCACAAGTGCCGGTCCGCGATAGATGAGGCCGGTATACAGCTGTACCAGCGCCGCACCGGCATCCTGCTTTTCACGGGCGTCGCTGCCTGACAGGATGCCGCCGACGCCGATGATCGGAACAGCGTCGCCCAGTTCGGCCTTCAACGCCCGGATCACCGCCGTCGACAATGCCTTGACCGGTGCGCCCGACAGGCCACCGGCTTCCTGCGCGTGCTTCATCCCGGCAATGGCGTCGCGGTTGGTGGTGGTATTGGTCGCGATGACGCCATCGATCTGGTGCCGCAACAGTGCCGCGGCGATCGTCCTGATCTGCTCGCCATCGATGTCGGGTGCAATCTTCAGCGTCAAGGGGACATAGCGCGCGTGGCGGTCCGCCAGCCGCAACTGGGCGGCTTTCAGTTGCGACAACAGCGCGTCGAGTTCATCGGCGCCTTGCAACTGCCGCAGGTTCTTGGTGTTGGGCGAGGAAATGTTGACGGTGACGTAGCTGGCGTACGGATACACCTTGTCGAGGCAGGCCAGGTAATCGTCGGCGGCGCGTTCGATCGGCGTGTCGGCGTTCTTGCCGATGTTCAGTCCGAGGATGCCAACCTTTTCCTGGTGAAAGCGGGAGGCCTGCACATTGCGCACGAAGGCATCGACGCCGCCGTTATTGAAGCCCATCCGGTTGATCAGTGCGTTGGCCTGCGGCAGCCGGAACATGCGCGGCTTCGGATTGCCAGGCTGCGCGCGCGGCGTGACGGTACCGACTTCGATGAAACCGAACCCCAGTGCAGCCAGGCCGTCGATATAGGCGCCATCCTTGTCCAGACCGGCGGCCAGTCCGACCGGGTTGGGAAACGTCAGTCCCATGACGGTGCGCGGATCGGCGGCGGGGCGCGGCAACATCCCGGTCAGTCCGAGTGCGGCGGCGCGGCGCAGTGATGGCAACGTCAGATTGTGGGCATCTTCGGGATCGAGCAGGAACAGGAAGGGACGGGCGGCGGCGTAGAGGAGTTTATCGGTCACGGAGCGGGATGAAAAGTGGGTGGAACTGCGAAAAATTGCACGGCCGGGTCAAAGACGTTCCCATCTTCCCAGGCGCAGTGCTTCGAGCGGGCGGAAATTGATTTTGTAGGCCATCTTGGGACTGGCCTCGATCCAGTAGCCCAGATACACATAGGGCATGTCCAGCTCCTTGCTCTGTGCGATCTGCCACAGCACGTTGAAGGTGCCGTACGAGGTACCTTCCTGATCGGGTTCGTAGAACGTGTAGACCGACGACAGGCCATCGTCGAGGACATCGATGATGCTGACCATGCGCAGCGTGGCGTCCTGGTCGCGGAATTCCACCAGCCGGGTGTTGACCTTGCTCTGCAGCAGAAACTGCGCGTACTGGTCGCGGCTGTCCTGGTCCATGCCGCCGCCGGCATGGCGCGCCGACTGGTAGCGCAAGTACAAATCGTAGTGTTCGTGGCTGTAGGCCAGGTTGGTCACCACGGCGCTGAGGTGTTGATGGCGCTCCCAGGCGCGCCGCTGGCTGCGGTTCGGCTTGAACGCGGCCACGTCGACCCGCACCGGGGTGCAGGCCTGGCAGCCATCGCAATAGGGTCGATAGGTAAACACGCCGCTACGGCGAAAACCGGATTTGACCAGTTGCGAATACACATCGGCATTGATCAGGTGCGATGGCGTCGCCACCTGCGAACGTGCCATGCGGTCGTCCAGATAGCTGCACGGATACGGCGCCGTCGCGTAGAACTGCAGCGTGGCGAAGGGCAGGTCTTTGAGATGTGTCATTGTCGAAATCGGGATCAATGCGATGCGGGTCGGTCGAGGGAAGGCCAATTCCGGATTTGCGGTTCCGCAATGGCTGCGCGCAGATGGCGGATGAACTCGGTGCGTGGGATCGGGACGGCGCCGAGCGAGGCCAGATGAGCGGTTTCCTGCTGGCAGTCTATCATCGAAACGCCATGGGATTTCAGGAACGCCACCAGGTGCGCAAGCGCGATCTTGGAGGCGTCGGTGACGCGTGCAAACATCGATTCACCGTAGAACATGTGGCCGATCGAGACACCGTATGCACCCCCGATCAGGCGGTTGTCGAGCCACACTTCGCACGAATGGGCGAAGCCGAGTTGATGCAGGCCGCAGTACCCGGCAACGATATCCTCGTTGATCCAGGTGCCGGCGCCGTCGCGGCGCGGTCCGGCGCAGGCGCGCATGACCTGCTCGAAGGCGGAATCGAAACGGACTTCCCAGCGGCTGTCGCGGGCGATCTTGCGCAGAGTCTTGTTCAGGCTGTCGGAGATGACGAAACGGTCGGTGTACAGCACCATCCTCGGGTCGGTGCTCCACCACATGATGGGCTGCCCTTCGGAGAACCACGGGAACACCCCGAGCCGATAGGCCTGCAACAGGCGCTGCGGCGACAGATCGCCGCCAGCCGCCAGCAGTCCGGGGGCGCCGTGCTCGTCGGTCAGGGCCTGTTCCACTTCAGGAAACGCCGAATCGTGGTCGAGCCAGGGGATCATCGTTCGGTGCGGATCCTAGTCAGGACGCCAGATGGGTTTGAAAATGTCCTGCGCATGGAAACCGAAGGACGCGCCCTCGCGCACCTTGCGCATGTCGGAAAAAAAGCACTTCAGGGTTTCGCCAACCGTCGGGAAGGCAATCTCGTCCCAGGGGATGGATGCTTCGTTGAACAGTGCGACTTCGAGGCTTTCGACGCCGGCCGCGAAGTCGAGGTCGAGCAGCGTGGCCCGGTAGAACATGTGGACCTGATGCACGTGCGGCACATTCATCATCGAAAACAGGCCGTGCAGGTCAATGCGCGCACCGGCTTCCTCTTCGGTTTCGCGCCGTGCCGCGTCGCCGGTCGTTTCGTCGTTTTCCATGAATCCCGCGGGCAGCGTCCAGTATCCAAGGCGAGGCTCAATGGCGCGCCGGCACAGCAACACACGCGTGTCGCCGGCCTGATCCCAGACCGGAATCGAGCCGATCACCATCTTGGGATTCTGATAATGGATCACGCCACACTGCTCGCACACGAAACGCTGCCGGTTATCGTCAGGGGGGATTCTCAACGCAACGGGATGCGCGCACTCGGAACAGAATTTCATGGTCAATCACAAGCCTGTCTGGCGCCGGCATGGCGCGTAAAGTTCATGGCAGTGTATCACTCGGCATGCGTCGCCGAAACCATTGCAAAGCCATTCGATACGCTGTATATTCGGGCACTTCAGACGCGGGGTGGAGCAGTCTGGCAGCTCGTCGGGCTCATAACCCGAAGGTCACAGGTTCAAATCCTGTCCCCGCAACCAGTCTCACCGCTCTTGCCGCAGTAACCATCATTCCCGCTCACCATACCTGGAGCACCAAGAAAAGCCGGATGGCAAGGCGCGCTGACGCAGGAAAGTCGGCACAACGCGGTCAACTGGCATTTTTCAGGTGCGCTTATCTTCCAGAAGTGGGCGCCGGAACGCAACATCAACAGGTTCTCTGACCGGACAATCGTCTTCAATGATTGTCGTTGATATACATTTCTGCAAAACCGTTACTCGATACGCTGGACACGAATCACGAATGAATACCGCTGAGGCCAAAAAAGTCCTCGAAACCGCCTTGCTGTGCGCGCATGAGCCATTGTCAATCAATGACATGAAGAAGCTCTACGTCGATCAGGACGGGCGTGGCGAAGAAGTCGGCGCCGACACGATCCGCGCGATGCTCGAGCAGCTGCGCGTGGACTGGGCCGACCGGGGTATTGAAGTGGTCGCGCTGTCGACGGGCTGGCGCTTCCAGAGCCGCCCCGAAATGAAAATGTATCTCGCGCGCCTGAATCCCGAAAAGCCGCCGAAATATTCCCGTGCGACGCTGGAAACCCTGGCCATCATTGCCTATCGCCAGCCAGTCACGCGCGGCGACATCGAAGAAATCCGTGGCGTCACCGTAAATTCGCAAACCATCAAGATGCTGGAAGATCGAAGCTGGGTGGAGTCGATTGGTCATCGTGACGTACCCGGGCGACCGGCCTTGCTGGCCACCACCCGACAGTTTCTCGACGATCTCGGATTGAGCTCGCTGGACCAATTGCCGCCCTTGCAACAGACCGCAAAAGGCGCCATGCAGGAAGGATTTCTGGAACAGCTGCAGGCGCTGGAAACCGAATTACCAATCAACCTCGACCAGGGCGCGATCGATTTTGCGGTTGCCGAAGTGGCGCTCGACGCCGCCGGGGTCGACGAAGCAGAAGCAACAACAATGGCACCGGTCCAGTCAAGTTCCGAAGCCGATCCACAACTGCCTGACATAACGGTCGATACCGCATCGACACTGCACATTAAAGAATCGAACAATGAACCCGTCTAATCCAAGCGATCTGAATCCGACCGACACGCCATCCGCCGACGCCGCCGAAGTGAAGGCGCCGCGCAAGCGTGCCAGCCGCGCCAAGCCGCCGGCCGATAAAAGCGTGACGGAGGTCGTTGCCGTCGAAGCGGTGCAGCAGGTCGCGCCGAGCGCTGACCAATCGAGCGCGCCAACCGCTGGCGGCGAGGACGGTGCGCCAGCAGCGCCCCGTCGCGCCGTACGCGGACCACGCAACCTGCGCCGCAATCGCCCACCGGTCGAGCGCGCTGACGCAGCGCGCGAACAGACGCCTGGCGAAGCAACGGTCGAGGCGACGCCGGGCGAGCCCAGTGATCTGGCAGCGATCCGGCCGCCACGCCAGCACACCCCGCGCGAACCGCGCGAACCGCGTGCCCGTTCCGGCGAAGAACGCAGCAAGGGTCAGAAGCCCGCGCAAAAGTCCCGGCAGAAGCCAGGCGGCGCCCCGAACCGTGGCGGCGCGCGCGGCCCTGATGCGGATTCCGTCTTTTCATTCGTCACCTCCGATGCATTCGACGCGGCCGACGATGCCACGGCCGAAGGCCAGCGTGGCGCTCGCCCGGCGCCACCGAAAGCGGTGCGCCGCGATCTGACCGCCGACGACGATGCGCCAAAATTGCACAAGGTGCTGGCCGAAGCCGGACTGGGTTCACGCCGCGACATGGAAGAGCTCATTGTTGCCGGGCGCGTGTCCGTCAATGGCGAGCCGGCGCACATCGGTCAGCGCATTCTTGCCACCGATCAAGTCCGTATCAATGGCAAGTTGATCCAGCGGCGCGTCAGCAAGAAGCCGCCGCGCGTGCTGGTCTATCACAAGCCGGCCGGTGAAATCGTCAGTCACGATGACCCGGACGGCCGTCCGTCGGTGTTCGAGCGCTTGCCCAACATGAAAGCCGGAAAATGGCTGGCGGTCGGGCGTCTCGACTTCAATACCGAGGGATTGCTGTTGTTTACCACCTCCGGCGACCTGGCCAATCGGCTGATGCACCCGCGTTATGGCATCGACCGCGAGTATGCCGTGCGCACGCTGGGCGAACTTGAGGAAGGCATGCGCCAGAAATTGCTGGCCGGTGTTGAACTCGAAGATGGGCTGGCGCAATTCTCGCGTGTCGCCGATGGCGGTGGCGAAGGCGTCAACAAATGGTATCGCGTGACCATCGGCGAAGGCCGCAATCGGGAAGTGCGCCGAATGTTCGAGGCGATCGGTCTGACGGTGTCGCGCCTGATCCGTACCCGCTACGGTGCGTTGGTGTTGCCGCCAAACCTCAAGCGTGGACGCTGGGAGGAAATGGACGAGCATGCGGTGCGCGACCTGCTGAAAATCAGCGGGCTCGAAAAAACCGTTGGCAAGCACGAGCCATCCAAAGGTCGGGTCGAGCATCAGGATGCGCAGGGCGGCGTCAACGGCAATCGTGTCGAGCGGACACCAGCATCGCCGCGCAGCAGCGGGCCAAACGGCAACCGCAGTACCGGGCCCGACCAGGGGCAGGGCACGTGGCAGGGCAAGGGACGTACGGGGCCACCGCGCGGACCAGGCGCGCCGACCGGCCAAGGCCAGGGTCAAGGGCGTCCGGGCGGCGCCAAACCTGCGCGCAGTCGCCAACCCGATCCCCTGCAGACCGCGCTCGGCTATCCGGGCATGGGTCAGCCACGGCGCAGTAATGGCCCCGGTCGGGGTGGGCAGGGCTCATCCGGCCAAGGCGGGCAGGGCGGCTTTGGTGGCAACCAGGGCATGCCGCGCCGCCGCACCAAAGGTTGATGTTGCAACGCGGGCGTCCCATTTGTTCATTGCGGCGCACAGGGTATTCGTTTATACTTCGCCAGTTAAAAAAGTCGCCGAAACAGCAAGTTCAAGAATAAGAACAGCCGGCGATGGCAACAATAGAAGATGGGCAGATGCCCATTTTTTTTTTGCTGATCGGTTTGTAGTGCTTATTATTGTGGTCTGGTTGTCTGGTGGCGGATTGTCGCTGCCTCATTCGGAGAATGCCCTTGCAGTTGCTGGATTTAATTGAAAAAACCGTCGTTGGGATGGAATACGAGCTGGTCGATTTCGAGCAGGCCGCACGCGGTCTGCTGCGCGTATACATCGATTTTCCGCCCGAGCAGGCTGAGCGCGGCATGATCACGGTCGAAGACTGTGAAAAAGTTTCGCATCAGTTGCTGCATGTGCTGACGGTTGAAAATGCGATTTACGAGCGGCTTGAAGTATCGTCGCCGGGACTAGACCGTCCGCTGAAGAAGCTGGCGGACTATATGCGTTTTGCGGGACAGGAAGCAATTGTCAAGCTGCGCATGCCGATGCCCGGTGCGGCCAGCCGCAAATCGTTTCAGGGCCTGTTGCAGGCGCCGGATGGCGATAAGTTAAAGTTGGAATTTGAAGGAAAAGAAGGTCCGGCGATGCTTGAGTTTGCGCTCGCCGACGTGGACAAGGCACGCCTGGTGCCGAAAGTGGATTTTAGGAGTCGCAAAGCATGAGTCGCGAAGTTTTATTGTTGGTAGATGCGCTGGCGCGCGAAAAAAATGTCGACAAGGATGTCGTCTTCGGAGCGCTGGAACACGCGCTGTCGCAGGCCACCAAGAAGCGTTATGAAGGTGACGTCGACATCCGGGTCACGATTGATCGCGAAACCGGCATCTTCGAATCGTTTCGTCGCTGGCACGTGGTGCCGGACGAAGCCGGTTTGCAACTGCCGGATCAGGAGATCCTGCATTTCGAGGCGCTTGAGCAGATCAGCGATATTGAAGTCGACGACCACATCGAAGAGCCGATCGAGTCAGTTGAATTCGGTCGCCGCTTCGCACAGGACACCAAACAGGTCGTGCTGCAACGCATTCGCGATGCCGAGCGCGAGCAAATCCTGGTCGATTTCCTTGAGCGCGGCGATTCACTCGTCACCGGCACGATCAAGCGCATGGAGCGCGGCGATGCAATCGTCGAGTCCGGCAAGATCGAAGCACGTCTGCCGCGCGACCAGATGATTCCGAAAGAAAATTTGCGTATCGGTGATCGCGTCCGCGCCTTCATCCTGCGCATCGATCGCAATGCGCGCGGCCCGCAAGTGATCCTGTCACGCACGGCCCCTGAATTCATCATGAAACTGTTCGAACTCGAAGTCCCGGAGATCGAACAGGGCTTGCTGCAGATTAAGTCTGCCGCCCGTGACGCCGGTGTGCGCGCCAAGATTGCGGTCTTCACCAGCGACAAGCGGATCGATCCTATCGGCACCTGCGTCGGCATGCGCGGTTCACGTGTCCAGGCTGTGACCGGCGAACTCGGTGGCGAGCGCGTGGATATAGTGTTGTGGTCGGAAGATCCTGCGCAGTTCGTCATTGGTGCGCTGGCACCGGCGAATGTGTCCTCGATTGTGGTCGACGAAGAAAAGCACGCGATGGACGTGGTCGTCGATGAAGAGAATCTGGCCATAGCAATCGGTCGTGGCGGCCAGAACGTGCGTCTGGCAGCCGAACTGACCAACTGGCAGATCAACATCATGACGGCGGAAGAATCGGCCAGCAAGTCGGCCAATGAAACTGCCGCAGTGCGTGCGCTGTTCATGGAAAAACTCGATGTCGATCAGGAAGTCGCTGACATCCTGGTCGATGAAGGTTTCGCCAGCCTGGAAGAAATCGCTTACGTGCCGATCAGCGAAATGCTGGAAATCGAATCGTTCGACGAAGACACCGTCAATGAATTGCGCACCCGTGCCCGCGATGCGCTGGTCACCGAAGCCATCGCCTCCGAAGAAGGTCTCGAAGGCATGGATGACGGGCTTGCCACGATGGAAGGCATGGATCGGGTTACTGCAGGCAAGCTTGGCCTGGCCGGCATTAAAACCCTGTCCGCTTTTGCGGCGCTGGCGTACGACGAGTTTGGTGCGATTCTGGCTTTGCCGGCGGAACGTGCACGGCATTTGATTGACAATGAATTTAAAGATGTGACCGATGAAGAGATGAAGCTCATCGATGCCAAGTACGATGATCGTGTCAAGGCGCTGCAAGCCAAGGCATGGAACCTCGCGGAAACAAAATGATCCGAGAAGTTCTTATATCATCGACCGCGCCACATAGAAAAGAGGACTGAATGGCGAGTAACAACGTAGCCCAATTTGCGACCGAGCTGAAGATGCCGGCTGATTTGCTGTTGACTCAGCTGCGCGCTGCTGGCGTAGAAAAAAGCACGAGTGACGATGCATTGTCCAAGGATGACAAGGACAAGCTGCTGGATCATCTGCGGCGCGCGCATGGCGTGGCGACCGACAGCGAGAAAAAGAAAATCACGCTGACCCGCAAGGAAACCACCGAGATCAAGCAGGCTGACGCTACTGGCAAGTCACGCACGATCCAGGTCGAAGTTCGCAAGAAACGCACCTTTGTACAGCGCGATGAAACCCCGGTCGCGCCACCTGTCGTGGTTGCGCCCGCTGCGCCCGTCATCGACGAAGCAGAAGTTGCCCGTCGCGCTGAAGAAGTGCGTCGCCAGGCCGAGCTGATTGCGCGCCAGGAAGCCGACCTGCGCGAGAAGCAGGAACATCTCGCCAAACTCGAAGCCGACAAGATCGCCCATGCCAAGGCGGTCCACAAGGCCGAACTCGAAGCGCAAAAAGCCGCGCTGGTCGAAGCGCCGGTGCTCATTTCCAAGCCTGATGAAACCGAAGTCGACGAGAAGAAGCGCGCCGATGCCGAAGAAGGCAAGAAAAAAGCAGCGCAGGCAGCCAAGGATGTAGCCCGGGAAGCAACGGAAAAAGCCGCTGCCACCGAGCGCGCCCGCAAGGTCGTCGCCGACGAAGTCGCCCAGATCAAGGCCATGATGAACGCGCCGCGTCGCGCCATCAAGGCACCTGAGCCGGTTGCCCCTCCAGTCGTTGCCAAGGCGCCGGAAGGCACCCTGCACAAGCCGGCCGACAAAAAGCCTGGCGATAAAAAGGACGAGAAGAAGCCGGTCGTCGCGGTCGACAAGAAATCGATCAAGTCAGCCAACGTCTCATCGACCTGGCAGGACGACGCCAAGAAGCGCGGCGCAGGTATCAAAACCCGCGGCAACACCGGCGGTGCACGCGATGCATGGCGCGGTGGTCCGAAGGGCCGTCGTCCATCGCATGGCGGTGACGAGCGCGAGTCGAACTTCCAGGCCCCGACCGAAGCCGTCATCAAGGATGTGCTGGTGCCGGAAACCATTACTGTCGCCGAATTGGCGCACAAGATGGCAGTCAAGGCGTCCGAGGTCATCAAGCATTTGATGAAGCTGGGCCAGATGGTCACGATCAATCAGGTGCTGGATCAGGAAACCGCCATGATCCTGGTCGAGGAAATGGGCCATACCGCGCATGCGGCCAAGGCTGACGATCCGGAAGCGCTGCTTGAAAACGGCGCCGAGCATGTCGATGCTGAAATGCTGCCGCGTGCCCCGGTCGTGACCGTCATGGGTCACGTCGATCACGGCAAGACCTCGCTGCTGGATTACATCCGTCGCGCCAAAGTGGCGTCGGGTGAAGCCGGCGGAATCACCCAGCATATCGGTGCGTATCACGTCGAAACACCGCGTGGCATGATCACGTTCCTTGATACGCCAGGCCATGAAGCCTTTACCGCAATGCGTGCCCGTGGTGCGAAGGCAACCGACATCGTGATTCTGGTGGTTGCCGCCGACGATGGCGTGATGCCGCAGACCAAGGAAGCGATTGCGCATGCCAAGGCAGCCGGCGTGCCGCTGGTGGTGGCGATCAACAAGATCGACAAACCGGGTGGCAATCTGGATCGCGTCAAGCAGGAACTGGTCGCTGAGCAAGTGGTGCCGGAAGAATACGGCGGCGAATCGCCGTTCATCCCGGTGTCCGCCAAAACCGGCGAAGGTATCGATGCGTTGCTGGAAAACGTGCTGCTGCAGGCCGAAGTGCTGGAACTGATGGCGCCGGTGACTTCCCCGGCCCGTGGTCTGGTGATCGAAGCCCGACTCGACAAGGGACGCGGTCCGGTCGCGACCATCCTGGTGCAATCAGGTACCTTGCGCCGCGGCGACGTGGTGCTGGCTGGTTCGGCATACGGACGTGTGCGTGCCATGCTCGACGAGAATGGCAAGGCCATCAGTGAAGCCGGTCCATCGATTCCGGTCGAAATTCAGGGTCTGACGGAAGTGCCGGTCGCCGGTGAAGAAGTCATGGTCATGATCGACGAGCGCAAGGCCCGCGAGATTGGTTTGTTCCGTCAAGGTAAATTCCGCGACGTCAAACTGGCCAAGCAACAGGCTGCCAAGCTGGAGAACATGTTCGACCAGCTGGCCGATGGCGAAGTCAAGAACCTGCCAATGATCATCAAGACCGATGTGCAGGGTTCGCAAGAAGCGCTGGTGCATTCGATGCAGAAGCTGTCGACTTCCGAAGTGCGGGTGCAGGTGGTCCATGCGGGTGTCGGTGGCATTACCGAATCCGACGTCAATCTGGCCGTCGCCTCGAAAGCCGTCATCATCGGCTTCAACACCCGCGCCGATGCACAGGCACGCAAGCTGGCCGAAGCCAATGGCGTTGACATTCGTTACTACAACATCATTTACGATGCCGTGGACGAAATCAAGGCGGCGATGTCGGGCATGCTGGCGCCGGAAAAGCGCGAGCAGTCACTGGGTCTGGTCGAAATTCGCCAGGTCCTGCTGGTCAGCAAAGTCGGTGCGATTGCCGGTTGCTATGTGCTCGAAGGCCTGGTGCGTCGCGGCGCGTCGGCGCGACTGTTGCGCGACAACGTGATTCTGTGGACCGGCGAAATCGATTCGCTCAAGCGCTTCAAGGACGACGTCAAGGAAGTCAAGTTTGGCTTCGAATGCGGCCTGACCCTGAAGAACTTCAACGACATCAAGGAAGGTGACCAACTGGAAATCTTCGAAGTCACGGAAATCGCCCGTACCCTGTAATCACGCGCTGTCAGCACGTGCAAGTAACGCAGGCCTCGTTGGCTGCATGATGTCAAGACGCGAAGGCGTAACATCATGTGGTGATCGAGGCCTGATTCATTTTCAGAGCAGCATCTCGACGGGCAATTGAACCGGCCACCGGCCTGTTATCCCGGCGAATTTTCAGAGTTACCCATCATGGCAAAGCACAGCAAAACCATCCCAGTTCGCGGTATCCGCGTGGCCGACCAGATCCAGCGTGACCTGGCCGAGATTCTCGCCTACGAACTGAAAGATCCGCGCGTCGGCATGATCACCGTGACCGAAGTGCAATTGACGCCTGACTACGCGCACGCGAAAGTCTTCTTCACGATGCTCAGCGATGACAAGGAGGCGATTCAGAACACCGTCGCCGGGCTCAAGCAGGCGTCCGGATATATCCGCGGCCAGCTCGGTCGGCGCCTGACGGTGCATACCTTGCCTGAGCTGCATTTCGTGCACGACACCTCGACGTCGCGCGGCATCGAATTGTCGCGTCTGATCGACGAGGCCAATGCGACCCGTTCCAAAGACGACGGGCAGGCCTGATCGTCGCAATGGCCAGCTTTCCCCCGAAAAGAAGACGCGTGCCGGTGCACGGCGTGCTGTTGCTGGATAAATCCGCCGGCCATTCCAGCAACGACGTGCTGATCAAGGCCAAGCGCCTGCTCAACGCCGAAAAGGCCGGACATACCGGCACGCTCGATCCGTTTGCAACCGGTTTGCTGCCCTTGTGCTTTGGTGAAGCAACCAAGTTCGCGCAGGATTTGCTCGATGCCGACAAGACCTACGAAACGGTCGTCCATCTGGGCCAGCGCAGCGACACCGGCGACACCGAGGGTGAGATCGTCGAGACGCTGCCGGTCGACGTCTCACGCGAGCAGATCGAGCGCGTTCTGGCGCAATTTCGCGGTCCGATCAATCAGGTGCCGCCGATGTACTCGGCCCTGAAGCGCGACGGCAAGCCGCTGTATGAATACGCGCGCGCCGGCATTACGCTGGAGCGGGAAGCACGGCCGGTCATCATCCACCTGCTGGAGCTCCTTGATTTCCAGACGCCTTTCCTGACCCTGCGCGTGCGTTGCAGCAAAGGCACCTATATTCGCGTGCTGGGCGAAGAGATCGGTGCGGCGCTCGGCTGCGGCGGGCATTTGCAGGCGCTGCGCCGCACCCAGGTCGGCGCACTGTTGCTGCACAACGCAGTGACGCTGGAGCAATTGGCCGATAGCGCAGAAGACCAGCGTACTGCCTTGCTTGCGCCGGTCGATGCACTGCTGGCGAGTTTTCCGATCCTGTCCTTGCCGGATGAACTGGCGCGTCGTTTTCTGCACGGCCAGCGCATTTCGCTCGGCAAGGAAGAGATCGCGTTGCCGGCAACCGACGGACGCGTGCGCGTCTATCGCACCAGCGACAATGGTTTGCTGGGCACCGGTCAGATGCAGGAGTTCGGCGTGCTCGCCCCGGAACGCCTGATTTCAACCGCGCTGTAATGGCCCGCAGTCACACTCAGCGAAAAGTCACACGCCAGACTTAATTCGTGCACCGCAGCATGTTACAATGCGCGGTTTTCCGAATTAAGCACTGATTCAGTATTTACCTCCGCAAGAATTAAGCCCACAAAGATCATGTCAAATACAAAACGCGCCATCCGTAACATCGCCATCATCGCTCACGTTGACCATGGCAAAACCACTCTCGTTGACAAGTTGCTGCGTCAGTCGGGCACCTTCCGTGACAACCAGCAAGTCGATGCCCGCGTGATGGACTCGAATGATCTGGAAAAAGAACGCGGCATCACGATTCTCTCCAAAAACTGTGCCGTCGAATACGAAGGCACCCACATCAATATCGTTGACACCCCAGGCCATGCCGACTTCGGTGGTGAAGTCGAGCGCGTGCTGTCGATGGTCGACAGTGTGCTGCTGCTGGTCGATGCGCAGGAAGGCCCGATGCCACAGACCCGTTTCGTCACGCGCAAGGCGCTGGCACTCGGTTTGAAGCCAATCGTCGTGGTCAACAAGATCGATCGCCCGGGCGCCCGTCCGGAGTGGGCCATCAACGCCACCTTCGAACTGTTTGACAAACTCGGCGCGACCGAAGAACAACTGGATTTCCCGGTCGTGTTCGCCTCGGCGCTGAACGGCTATTCGAGTCTCGATTCGTCGGTTCGCGAAGGCGACATGAAGCCGCTGTTCGACGCAATTCTGCGCCACGTTCCAGCGCGCGAAGACGACCAGGACGGTCCGTTGCAATTGCAGATTTCGTCGCTCGACTATTCGTCGTATGTCGGCAAAATCGGTATCGGCCGCATCACCCGTGGTCGCGTGCGCGGCCTGCAGGACGTGATCATCATGAACGGCCCTGACTCCACCCCGATCAAGGCGCGTGTCAATCAGGTGCTGAATTTCAAGGGTCTCGATCGCGTGCTGGTCGATGAAGCCGTTGCCGGTGACATCGTCCTGATCAACGGTATCGAGGAACTCGGCATCGGCACCACTGTGTGCTCGCCAGAGCTGCCAGATGCGTTGCCAATGCTGATCGTTGACGAACCAACCCTGACCATGAACTTCATGGTCAACAATTCCCCATTGGCCGGTCGCGAAGGCAAGTTCGTTACCAGCCGTCAGTTGCGCGAGCGTCTTGATCGCGAACTGAAAGCCAACGTCGCGTTGCGCGTTGCGCCGACCGACGACGATACGATTTTCGAAGTCTCGGGTCGCGGTGAGTTGCATCTGACGATTCTGATTGAAAACATGCGTCGCGAAGGCTTCGAGCTGGCCGTATCGCGTCCGCGCGTGGTGTTCAAGATGGTCGATGGCGTGCGTCACGAGCCGTTCGAACTGCTGTCGGTTGACGTCGAAGAAGTCAACCAGGGCGGCGTGATGGAAGAACTGGGTCGTCGTCGTGGTGACCTGCAGAACATGGAATCCGACGGCAAGGGACGCGTGCGTCTTGAGTACCGCATTCCAGCCCGTGGCCTGATCGGTTTCCAGGGCGAGTTCATGACCCTGACCCGCGGCACCGGTTTGATGAGCCACATTTTTGACGAATACGCACCAGTCGACAACAGCAAGGGCGAGATGGCTGCCCGTCGCAACGGCGTGCTGATTTCGCAGGACGATGGCGCAGCAGTGGCCTACGCAATCTGGAAACTGCAGGATCGCGGCCGCATGTTCGTCGTGCATAACGATCCGGTCTACGAAGGCATGATCATCGGCATTCACTCACGTGACAACGATCTGGTGGTCAACCCGATCAAGGGCAAGCAGCTGACCAACGTGCGTTCGTCCGGTACCGATGAAGCGGTGCGCCTGGTGCCGCCGATTCAGATGTCGCTCGAATACGCAGTGGAATTCATTGCCGATGACGAGCTGGTCGAAATCACGCCAAAAAGCATCCGTCTGCGCAAGCGCTATCTGAAAGAGAATGAGCGCAAGAAGGCCACCCGCGACGCGTAATTGTCGATGGTGCGTCGGTGTGTCCTGCCGACGCTTTCAAAAGCCCGCTGCCGGTCGATTTGTTCGATCTCCAGCGGGCTTTTCATTTCAGGTGACGCCCATGTCTTTGCTAGCTTCCTCTTCGTTCTCGCACAACCGTGCCGTGCTGGTCATGATCTGCGCCGCGACGCTGTGGAGTATCGCCGGTGTGCTCACGCGTCATCTTGAGGTCGCCCGGGGCTTTGAAGTCACGTTCTGGCGCAGTCTCTTTGCCGCCGTGTTTGTCGTCGGCGCCTTGCTGTGGCAAAAGCGCGGGCGCGCCGTCGCCAATGTGCTGGCGCTTGGTCCGGTCGGGTTGCTGTCGGGGCTGATGTGGGCGGTGATGTTTTGCTGCTTCATGATTGCCCTGACCATGACAACCGTGGCCAACACGCTGGTGGTCATGAGCATTTCGCCATTGCTGACGGCGCTGCTGGCGTGGGCCTTGCTGCGACAGAAAATTGCGGCACGCACCTGGCTGGCGATTGCGGTTGCCTTTGTCGGGATGGTGTGGATGTTCGTACGCGGGATGGCGCATGTCAGTGCCGGGCAGTTGCTGGGCATGGGCATCGCACTGGGTGTGCCGCTGGCATCCTCGATCAATGTGATCGTGCTGAAGAAGGCGGGCGCGCGCGTCGATCTGATTCCGGCGGTGCTGGTGGGTGGCCTGGTATCGGCATTGCTGATGTTGCCGTTGAGCCTGCCGATGCAGGCGTCGGCCCATGACATCGGCATCCTTGCCATCCTGGGCTTCTTTCAGCTGGGCTTTCCGTGCATGCTGATGGTGGCCGCTTCGCGCTCGCTGGCCGCGCCGGAGATCGCATTGCTGGCCCTCATTGAAGTCCTGCTCGGTCCGATCTGGGCCTGGCTCGGCGCCGGTGAAGTCCCGGCCAACGAAACGCTGGCCGGCGGCGCGCTGGTGGTTGCCGCGCTCGTGTTCAACGAACTGGTTGCGCTGCGCCGTCCTGCCAATCAGGCCAGTGCGGTCTGAGGCGCTGGCACGGCTTGTTGTGCCTTGAGGAGCTCGGCCAGTGCGCCAAACAATTGGTCGATCTGCGCCTTCTCGATAATCAGCGGCGGTGACAGCGCAATGATGTCGCCGGTGGTGCGGATCAGGACGCCTTTTTCCCAGAACGCTTTCAGGAACACGTCAAACGCCCGCGCGCCCGGTTTGCCCGGAACGCCGTCGAGCTCGATGCCGCAGACCAGTCCCAGATTGCGGATGTCCTTGACGTAGGGCAGGCCGCGCAGACTGTGGGCCGCCTGCTCGAAGTAGGGCGCCATCGCGTTGGCCCGCTCGAACAGTTGCTCGTCCTTGTAGACCCCGATGGTGGCCACGGCGGCTGCCGCCGCCAACGGGTGGGCGCTGTAGGTGTAGCCGTGGAAGAATTCGATGCTGTTGTCGGGCGCCGCACTCATGAATGCATCATGAATATCCTGCCGCACAATGACTGCGCCCATTGGCACGGTGCCATTCGTCAAGCCCTTGGCGCAGACGATCATGTCCGGCACAACGCCAAAATAATCGCTGCCGAACGGCGCGCCAAGTCGTCCAAAACCGGTAATGACTTCATCAAAAATCAGCAGGATGCCGTACTTGTCGCAGATGGCGCGCAGCTTCTGCAGGTAGCCCTGCGGCGGTACGATGACGCCGGTCGAGCCCTGCACCGGTTCGACGATGAGGGCTGCCACGGTGGCCGGGTCGTGCAAGGCCAGCAGGCGCTGTTCAAATTCATCGGCAATGTCGCCGCCATGTTCCGGCAAGCCCTTTGAAAAGGCATTCTTGCTGATATTGAGCGGATGGCGCAGATGGTCCACCGCCGGCAGCGACGGGCCGAAATGTTTCCGATTGCCGGCAATGCCGCCGACGGCGATGCCGCCAAAGCCCACGCCGTGGTAACCGCGTTCGCGTCCGATCAGGCGATGCCGCATCCCGTCACCGCGCACGCGGTGATACGCCAGCGCAATCTTGAGCGCGGTGTCGACGCCCTCCGATCCATCATTGCAAAAAAACACCCGGTTCAATCCCTCCGGCGCAATCGATACCAGGGCACTGGCGGCTTCGAATGCCACTGGATGACCCATCTGGAACACCGGCGCAAAATCCATCTTGCCGGCCTGCGTGCGAATGGCCTCGACGATCTTTGGATTCGCGTGGCCGGCGTTGCAACACCAAAGACCGGCTGTGCCGTCCAGAATCTGTCGTCCGTCGTCGGTCGTGTAGTGCATCCCGGTGGCGGCCACCAGCATGCGCGGCGCGGCCTTGAATTGACGGTTTGCCGTAAATGGCATCCAGAAATGATCGGTATTGAGCATGGGCGGCAATGTAAGAGGGGAATGAAGCCATGCTAAACCGATTGACCGGTCAGCGCCATGATTTCGGACAGGCATTCCATCCAATGGACTTGCCAAAACGCGATAGCACGACAGGCAAGCCCAAACTGCCGCATAATCCCAACCTCGGAAAAAACATTGAAACAATAATGGAATCAAACGCTTATCGTGGCCGTCGGGTCAGCGTGGCCCCGATGATGGATTGGACAGACCGGCACTGCCGCGTCTTCCATCGTCAGATTTCGCGCCATACCTGGCTGTACACTGAAATGGTCACCACGGGCGCGCTGGTGCATGGCGACGTGGCGCGCCACCTCGATTTCAATGACGAGGAGCATCCAGTCGCGCTGCAGCTTGGTGGCAGCGATCCGGCCGACCTGGCCCACAGCGCCCGGCTTGGCGAGCAATGGGGATATGACGAGATCAACCTGAATTGCGGCTGTCCGTCCGAGCGCGTCCAGAAAGGCGCCTTTGGCGCCTGCCTGATGGCCGAGCCGACGCTGGTCGCGGATTGCGTCAAGGCGATGCGCGACGCGGTGTCGATCGACGTCACCGTCAAGCACCGCATCGGGATCGACAACAATGAATCCTATGGTTTCATGCGCGACTTCGTCGGCGCCGTGGCCGATGCCGGTTGCCGAACCTTTATCGTGCATGCCCGCAATGCGATCCTCAAGGGTCTCAGCCCGAAAGAAAACCGTGAGATTCCGCCGCTGCGCCATGACGCGGTGTACCAGCTCAAACGCGAATTTCCCGACCTTGAAATCATCCTGAATGGCGGCGTCAAAACCCAGTCCGAGATCGATTTGCACTTGCTGCATGTCGACGGCGTCATGCTCGGCCGCGAGGCCTATCACAACCCGTATTCGATGGCCGGGTTCGATGCGAAGTATTACGGTGATGCGCGGCAACCCCGGTCTCGCGCCGAGGTCATCGCGGCAATGCTGCCGTATATCCGCCAGCAGTTGCAGGGTGGTGCGGTCAAGGGCGGCCCGCGCCTGAACAGCATTACGCGCCACATGCTCGGCTTGATGACCGGCCTGCCAGGTGCGCGCAGTTTTCGGCAGACATTGTCGGACTCGAAGCGCCTCGCCAGCGGCGACCCGGCCTTGCTGCTGGCCGCGCTGGAGCGCATGGATCCAACCTTGATGGCGGCATGAGCCGGTACTAGACTGATTGTGACCGATGCCTGAACACGGTCGCGCGATGCGGCTGGGCGGTTTGCCATTGGAAATACAAGTCGCATCGCTTCTTGTGCAGGATCAAAGCTGGCAAACCGACCCGACGGTAACCTGATTGAATCGCTGGCTCCATTCGAAAAGGAATACACATGACGACGGCTTTGCTTACTCGCCCATACGCCTCGGTACTCGCACTGGCTTGCCTTTCCATTCTCATGCTGGGCGGTTGTGATCGCCGTCCGGTCACCGACCAGTCCGGCGCACCGTCTTCCGACGCGTCGAAAAGCAGCGGCGACTCCGCCAGTGCCCCAATGGCAAAAGCGCCCGAGACAGCACCAACCCCCGCAGCGGCGACCCCGGCTCCCGTTGCGTCCGCCGGGGCAGTGATTGACGACAGCATCATTACGACCAAAATCAAAACGGCGCTATTGACCGATCCTGTCGTCAAGGGCAGTGAGGTCAGCGTGGAGACCGACAAGGGCGTCGTCGTGCTCAGCGGCACCGCCGCCACCGCCGATCAGATTGAACAGGCAAAGAAAATTGCCGGTGCGGTCGACGGTGTGAAGTCGGTCGACAACAAGATTGCACTGAAAAAATAGCGCGTGATCTTGCCAATGCCAGCGCTGGACGCAGCGGTCGGGTGGACGGTGCCCTGAGCTGCGGAAGTGCGCGGCTTTTCGAGAGGCTTGACCATCATGGTGCACGCACTGATTGTCGATGACGACGTCAATACACGCGAGGCGCTTTTTCAAATCGTCAGCGCCGAGGGCTTCGTGACAAGTCTGGCTGGCAGCATTCGTGATGCGCAGATTCAGATCGGACGGCAACGTCCCGATCTTGTGCTGATCGATTTGAGACTGCCGGACGGCAATGGCATCGATCTGTTCAACGATATCAAGCTGCGCGACAGCACCGAGATTGTGCTCATCACGGGCTATGCCAGCGTCGAAACGGCAATCGATGCGTTGCGCCTGGGGGCGACCGACTATCTGACCAAGCCGATCAATTTTCGACGTCTCAAGGGGCTGCTGTCGCGGGTTCCGCGCGCGATGGATTTTTGTGACGATGGCGGCGCAGCGGTGAATCCGCTGGCCGACCGACACAGCCCCGGGCCCATGAGCGGCAATTCCTCTGCGATGCAACAGTTGCAAGACCAGATCGCACGGGTGGCGCGAACGGATGTACCGGTTCTTCTGCTCGGCGAAAGCGGCACCGGCAAGGAATTGGCTGCGCACGCCATTCACGACCAGAGCCGGCGTCGCAATCACCCGTGCATGCCGGTGAACTGCGGTGCGATCTCGCCGCAGCTGATCGAGAGTGAAATCTTCGGACATGAGAAGGGCAGTTTTACCGGAGCCGATCGCCAGCACAAAGGCTATTTCGAACGGGCCAGCGGTGGCACCCTGTTTCTCGACGAAATCACGGAAATGTCACCCGATCTGCAAGTCAAGTTGCTGCGGGTGCTGGAAAACGGCAGCTTCATGCGCATTGGCAGCACGCAGGAAATCGAGACCGATGTGCGTCTCGTTGCCGCGACCAATCGTGAGCCCGAAGAAGCCATCGCGGCAGGAAAATTGCGACTCGATCTGTACCACCGCCTGAACGTCTTTCCGTTGAGGCTGCCGCCATTGCGGGCGCGTGATGACGATGTGATCCTGCTGGCCCAGGAATTTCTCGGTGACTTGAATGACCTGCACGGCACCAACCGGATTTTTTCCCGGGACGCGCTTGCCGGCCTGAAGAAATACCATTGGCCCGGCAACGTACGCGAATTGCGCAACTGCGTGCAACGTGCGTTCATTTTGTCGGACGAGCGCATTGACACCGTGGCGCCGTCAGACAGCCTCGCCGCGAATCCACTCACCGGACCAACGCTGGCAGTATCGGTCGGCATGTCGTTGGCCGAAGTGGATCGGCAGTACATTTTTGCGACGCTGGCACTGTGTGGCGGCGTGAAGAAACATGCTGCCGAAATGCTCGGAATCAGTTTGAAGACGCTGTACAACCGGCTCGAAGGGTATGGTCATGAGGAGCGCATCGGAGCGGCGCCGCCGCCGAGTCGCCCCATCGTGTTGCGGCCCTGACGACGCGCGATACGCGCCTGCCACGACGCATCTACTGTGCGTCGCTATCGACCTTGTGCGGAGTCCGCAGGAACGAATCGAACTGCATGTCGATTTTCTGCAATGCCTTCTGCGCATTTTGCATCTGCTTGCGAAACTCTGGTCCGCGCCGCAAGGCCAGACCAACTGCAAGAATGTCGATCACCACCAGATGTGCCAGTCGCGCCGAAATCGGCGTGTAGGGGTCGGTATGAAAATGCAGATCGATCGGCACCAGCACGGTAGCCAGTTCTGCCAGTGGCGTGCCGCTCGGCGATAACGCAATCACGTCCGCGCCAACCTTGCGTGCCAGTTGCACGCTGCGTAGCAAGGCCACGCTGTTGCCGCGCTGCGAGATGGCAACCACCACGTCACCTTTCTTCAGCAGTGCGGCCGAGATGCTGTGAATGTGCGGATCGGAATACGCAACTGCCGGCACGCCGGAGCGGAAGAACTTATGCTGCGCATCGATGGCGACCACGCCGGACGATCCCTGGCCGTAAAACTCGATCTTCTGTGCGCGCGCCAGCAGGATCAATGCGCGTTCGATGGCGTCTGGATTGAGTGTGTTGCGCAGGTCCAGCAGCGCATTGATCGAGCGACTGCAGATCTTGGTGACAAGATCGGAGGCCAGATCGCTTTGCGTGAGGTTTTCGTCGGCGCCGGGCAGCGCTACGGCCATGGCCTGCGCCAGCTTGAGCTTGAATTCCTGCCAGCCATCAAAGCCGACGGCGCGGCAAAATCGCACCACGGTCGGCTCGGACACCAGCGCACTCTTGGCCAGGGCGGTGATGTTGCCGGAGATCGCCTGGGTCGGGTCGCGCAGCACGGCCAGTCCCACCTTGCGTTCCGATTTGGACAAGGAGTCAAGTTGGGTTCGAATCGAGTCAAGCAGCATACCAGCGACAATCCTTATCGGTTGCACGACATCCCGTGCGGTCATTTCGTCCGGAGCGGGTCGGCAGCTTACATCTCGGGCAGCGCTTCTTCGCGCCACTGCAAACCGTCGCGGCCGATCAGCGCGCTGGCGGCAGCCGGACCCCAGGTGCCGGCGGTGTACGGAATCGGTTCGTTCTCCTCCTGCTCCCATTGCTCCAGAATCGGCTCGACCCATTCCCATGCCGCCTCGAGTTCATCGCTGCGCATGAACAGCGTGAGCTGGCCGCGCAGGACGTCCAGCAGCAAGCGCTCGTAGGCATCCATGCGCGGGGTCTTGAAGGTCTCGCGGAAATCCAGTTCCAGATCCACCGGCTTCAGACGCATGCTGTCACCCGGCGTCTTGGCCATCAGATTCAGATGCAGGCCTTCATCCGGTTGCAGCCGGATGACCAGGCTGTTGGGCTGGAAGCTGCCGGTGGATTGCGCAAAGATCGAGTGCGGAATCGCCTTGAAGCGCACCACGATCTCGGCCAGCTGATCGGCCATGCGTTTCCCGGTGCGCAAATAAAACGGCACGCCGGCCCAGCGCCAGGTATCGATCTCGGCCCGCACCGCGACAAAGGTCTCGGTCTGCGAATCAGGATTGGCGCCGGGTTCCTTGCGGTAGCCGGGCACCGCCACGCCATTCACGTGGCCGGCGCGGTACTGGCCGCGCACCACGTTCTGTGACAGGGTGGCGGGCGTGAATTTTTTCAGCGAGCGCAACACCTTGAGTTTCTCATCCCGGACCGCGTCCGGCGTGATCAAGGTTGGCGGTTCCATCGCGACGATGCACAGCAACTGCAGCAGATGGTTTTGCAGCATGTCGCGCAGTGCGCCCGAGGTATCGTAGTAGCCGGTGCGACTGCCGACGCCGATTTCCTCGGCGATCGTGATCTGCACATCGGAAATCCATTCGCGGCGCCAGAGCGGCTCGAACAGCACATTGCCAAAGCGCAGCGCCAGCAGGTTCTGCACCGCTTCCTTGCCCAGGTAATGATCAATCCGGAAAATCTGCTCCTCCGAGAAGACGCTGCCAACGTCGGCGTTAATCTGCTTGGCGCTTTTCAGATCGCGTCCCAGCGGTTTCTCGAGCACCACGCGCGAGTTTGGCGTGGCCATGCCGCAGGCTGCCAGATTCAGGCAAATGGTGGCGAACAGTGTCGGCGGGGTGGCCAGATAAAACACCCGGGTCAGGCTGGCATCGTCACGCACCGCGGCGACCAGCGCGGCGTAACCGTCGGGACTGCTGGCATCCAGCGCGACATAGGTAATGCGCTGGCAAAAGCGCTGCCAGATCGTCGCATCCATCACCGCGGTGACATGCGGCTTGGCGTTGGCCTCGACGGCGTCGAGAAATTCGGCGGTGCTCCAGTCATGCCGTCCGACGCAGATGATGCGCGCGCCGGCGGGCAAATCCCGGGCACGGTCGCGTGCATACATCGCGGGCAGCAACTTGCGCATGGCCAGGTCGCCACCGCCGCCAAACAGAACGAGATCGAAATCGGTAAGTGCCATAGTGGAGAGTCGTCAGTGGATATGGTTACGGAAGGCGCGCTGCTTTGGCCAGCGCGATCAGGGCATTGGTGGAGCTGTCATGGGTGGCGGGCGTGCTGTCGCCCACCAGTTCGCGGTGAATGTGCGTGGCCAGCACCTTGCCCAATTCGACGCCCCATTGATCGAAACTGTTAACGTCCCAGATGACCCCTTGCACGAACACCTTGTGTTCATACAACGCGATCAGCGCGCCGAGCGCGGCCGGTGTCAGTCGCTCCATCAGGATGGTATTGCTCGGCCGATTGCCGGCGAACACCTTGTGCGGGACCAGGGCTTCCAGCGCATCACCCGCCAGGCCTTGCGCCTGCAAATCAGCGCGTACTTCATCGGCGGTCTTGCCGCGCATGAAGGCTTCGGATTGGGCGAAACAGTTGGCCAGCAACACGGCGTGATGGCCAGGCAGGCTGTGGTCGGCCTGCAGCGCGGCGATGAAGTCGATCGGAATCAGATGGGTGCCCTGATGCAGCAACTGGAAATACGCATGCTGGCCGTTGGTGCCGGTATCGCCCCAGATCACCGGACCCGTCTCGACACTGACCGCCTCACCGGCGGTGGTCACGCTCTTGCCGTTGCTCTCCATGTCGAGTTGCTGCAGGTAGCCGGCAAACAGGCTCAGATCCTGATGGTAGGGCGCAATCGAGACCGAGCTGCTGTCGAAGAAATTGCGGTACCAGACGCCGATCATCGCCAGCAGCACCGGCATGTTCTGTTCCAGCGGCGCGGTCTGGAAGTGCACGTCCATCTGATGCGCGCCATCCAGAAACTCGGTAAAGCCGTCAAAGCCGATGGCCACGGCGACCGACAAGCCGATCGCCGACCAGATCGAATAGCGTCCGCCGACCCAGTCCCAGAACGGGAACATGTTGTCCGGATCGATGCCGAACTCGCGCACCGCCGCGTCGTTGGTGGACACCGCAACGAAATGTTTGGCCAGCTCCGCCTCGCTGCCGGTCTGCAGGAACCAGCTGCGCGCCGAATGCGCATTCATCATCGTTTCGATCGTGGTGAAGGTCTTGGAGGCGACGATGAACAGCGTCGTGGCCGGGTCGAGCCGACCCAGCACGGCAGCCAGATCATGGCCGTCGACGTTCGAGACGAAATGGCTGGTCAGGCGCGGGTGCGCATGGGTGCGCAGTGCCTGGCAGACCATCTTCGGACCAAGGTAGGAGCCGCCGATGCCGATGTTGACGATATCGGTGATGGCGCGACCGTCGCGCCCGAGCCAGCTGCCGCTGCGCACGCGTTCGCAAAAGCCCTGCATCTGCGCCAGCACGGCATGGACATCGGCGCTGATGTCCTGCCCGTCGAGCTGCATATGGGCCGAGCGCGGCGCCCGCAATGCGGTATGCAGCACGGCGCGCTGCTCGGTGCGATTGATTTTTTCACCGGCGAACATCGCATTGCGGTGCGTCTCGACGTGGCGTTCACGCGCCAGTGCGAGCAGCAGGTCTAGCGTGGTCTGGTCCAGCCGGTTCTTGGAGAAATCCAGCAGCAGGCCGGCCGCGCGTGTGGAAAATTGCGCGAAACGGTCGGGCGCAGCGGCGAACAGGTCGCGCAGTCGGGCCTGTCCCATCGTGGCGTGATGCGCCTGGAGCAGACGGAAGGCCGGGCTGGCGGTCAAGAGATTGTCAGTCATGGTTGAGCAGGGTTGGCGGTGGATGATGCACTTTACACTACTTCGCGGGAAAGTAATTTCACTACAAAAAAGATTCATGCAGACCGCGCCTTGAATCCCGTTCATATTGCATTACAGTGCATTGGTGGAAACCATTTAGCCAATTTGAGAGCAATGCATCTGCGCAACATCAGAGAAAAAACGCGTTCAGTACTGATGTAGTAAAATTACGCTTTCGCCGACCTGCAAGGAATTCGACATGTCACTGCATCCCGTTCTCTCTTCTGTCACTGACCGTATCATCGAACGCAGCCGCCCTTGGCGCAGCGCCTATCTGGCGCGACTTGACTCGGCCTTGCACGACGGGGTCCAGCGCACGGCGCTGTCCTGTACCAATCTGGCGCATGGCTTCGCGGCGTTTCCGGTCAACGACAAACTGGCGCTGCGCCAGACCCGTTTGCCATCGGTGGCCATCATTTCATCGTATAACGACATGCTGTCGGCGCACCAGCCGTTCGAGCGCTTCCCGCAGTTGATCAAGGAGGCCGCGCGCGCTGCCGGCGGCGTGGCGCAGTTCGCCGGCGGCGTGCCGGCCATGTGCGACGGCGTCACGCAGGGCCAGCCAGGCATGGAGCTGTCGCTGTTCTCGCGCGATGCGATCGCGATGTCGACTGCGATTGCGCTGTCGCACAACATGTTCGACGCCGTGGTCTATCTCGGTGTGTGCGACAAGATCGTGCCGGGGCTGCTGATCGGTGCGCTGCATTTCGGCCATCTGCCGGCCGTATTCATCCCCGCCGGACCAATGACCAGCGGCATGTCCAACTCCGAAAAAGCGCGCGTCCGGCAGAAATATGCCAAGGGCGAGATCGGCCGCGCCGAATTGCTCGAAGCCGAGTCGCAGTCGTATCACGGCGCCGGCACATGCACCTTTTATGGCACTGCCAACAGCAATCAGATGCTGATGGAAGTCATGGGCCTGCACCTGCCGGGCGCCGCCTTCATCACCCCGAACACCCCGTTGCGCGATGCGCTGACCGCCGCTGCCGCAACGCGCGCCGTGCAAATCGCCACGCATACGCCGCAGTACACGCCGGTTGGCCGGCTGGTCGATGAGAAATCCATCGTCAACGCCATCATCGCCTTGCTCGCCACCGGCGGGTCGACCAATCACACGCTGCATCTGGTCGCCATTGCGAAGGCGGCTGGCATCGTCATCGACTGGAATGATTTCAATGCGCTGTCGGCAGTCATTCCGCTGCTGACCCGCATTTATCCGAATGGCGACGCCGACGTGAATCACTTCCATGCCGCCGGTGGCACCGGCTTCGTGATCCGCGAATTGCTCGACGCCGGATTGCTGCATGAGGACGTCACCACGATCATGGGCAACAGCCTGCGCGCCCATTGCCGCGAGCCGTTCCTGCGCGAAGGCGCGGTGGTGTGGCAGGACGCGCCTGCTGTCAGTGCCGACACTACGGTGGTGCGCAGCGCGGCGGAGCCGTTTTCGGCCGACGGCGGCTTGCGTCTGCTGGACGGCAATCTCGGTCGTGCAGTGATCAAGGTCTCGGCGGTCAAGCCGGAATACCGGTTTGTCGAAGCGCCGGCGATTGTGTTCGATTCGCAGGATGCCTTCATGAAGGCGTACAAGGCGGGCGAGCTCAATCGGAGTTTCGTCGCCGTGGTGCGCTTCCAGGGGCCGCGCGCCAACGGGATGCCGGAGCTGCATGCATTGACGCCGGCCCTGGCGAATCTGCAGGATGCCGGTTTCCATGTCGCGCTGGTGACCGATGGCCGCATGTCAGGCGCCTCCGGCAAGGTGCCGGCAGCCATCCATGTCTCGCCGGAGGTGCTGGCTGGCGGTCCGCTGGGACGCGTGCGCGATGGCGACATGATTCGTCTGGATGCCGAGAACGGTGTGTTGCAGGCACTGGTGCCGGATCTCGAATGGGCCGCACGCGAGCATGCAACCGCCGATTTGCGCAGCAACCAGGTTGGCATGGGGCGCGATATCTTTGCCATGTTCCGTGCCACCGTCAGTGCCGCTGAAGAGGGCGCCACCACCTTTGATCTGCCTCCCATTTTGCCAACCGTCGAGAAAGTCACTGTATGAACCTGATGCCCGATCTGCTCCATGTCATGCGCGCCTCGCCGGTCATTCCGGTCATTGCAATCGACGATCTTGACCACGCGGTTCCGCTGGCCAGGGCGCTGGTTGCCGGCGGTATCCGGGTGCTGGAAGTGACGCTGCGCACCGCGCACGGACTGGCTGCGATACGCGCCATGGCCGAACAGGTACCGGACGCGATCCTCGGCGTCGGCACCCTGACCAAACCGGAAGAATTTGCCGCCGCGCGCGACGCCGGTGCGGTGTTCGGCGTCTCGCCCGGCTTGACGCCGGCGCTGATCGCAGCGGCCCGTTCCAGCGGTCTGCCACTGTTGCCCGGCGTGATGACGCCATCAGAAGTGATGGCTGCGCGTGAAGCCGGTTTTCGACAACTCAAACTGTTTCCAGCGGTGCCCGCTGGTGGCGTCGGCATGCTCAACGCGATCGCCGGACCGCTCGCAGACGTGATGTTTTGTCCGACCGGCGGCATTTCACTGCAGACCGCGCCGGCATTCCTGGCCTGCAAGAATGTCGTCTGCGTCGGCGGCTCGTGGCTGACACCGAAGGATGCGATGGCTGCTGGCGACTGGGCGCGCATCACGGTGTTGGCGCAAGAAGCGAGTCGCTTGCGCTGACAACGGGGGCTGGCGCGCTGCTGCAGCGCCAGCAAGGAATGGCAATTGTATGTTCCAATCGCGGCGCGGCAATCATCCCGAACCCGACATGAAAGGTAATCCCATGAGCGTCACCACAAAATGGATTGATATTGACAGCGGCGCCGGCAAGTTTGGTGCTTACCTTGCGCTACCGCACACCGGCAAAGGCCCGGGCATCGTCCTGTTGCAGGAAATCTTTGGCGTCAACGCCCATATCCGCGCCGTGGCCGAGCAGTACGCGGCCGACGGCTATATGGTGCTGGCACCGGATCTGTTCTGGCGCAGCGGCGCGCGCATCGAACTGGACTACGACGAAGCCGGCTGGACCCGCGCCGTGCAGTTGATGAACGCCACCGATGTCGCCACTGCACAGTCCGATATCGCGCTGACAGGGGCTGCGCTGAAGGCCGAGCAGGGCTTCGCGGGCAAGCTTGCCACGATCGGATATTGCTTCGGCGGCATGCTCGCCTACAACGCGGCGGCCGATGGCCTGGTCGATGCGGCGATTGCCTACTACGGTGGTGGCATCCAGAACCAGTTGCAGCGCGCCGATCAAGTCAAGGTTCCGCTGCAATTGCATTTCGGCGGCAACGACAGCCATATCCCGATGGAGGCGGTAACGCGCATCGCCGAGCGCTTCGGTGACGAGCCACACGTTGAAATCCATGTCTATCCGGGCGCCGAGCACGGTTTCAACTGTTCGCATCGCACCAGCTACAACCAGCGCGCGGCGGCCGAAGCGCATGGCCATTCATTGATTTTTCTGAGCGAAAACCTGTAACCGGTCATTGGTGTCCCATGCCCTGACCGGGCGCAAAAAAAGGACGGCGGCAATGCATTGCCGCCGTTTTTCTTTTGCTGCATGGCCAGTCTTAATGCGTGACCCGGATGCGGCGATTCATGTGGCGACGCTCTTCCTGGACGCCTTCGGGACTGCCGACAAAGCGGTAAATCGCGGCCGCCAGCAATCCGCCCACCAGCGGCGCCAGCCAGAACAGCCACAACTGTGACACCGCCCAGCCGCCGACATAAAGCGCCACACCGGTGCTGCGCGCCGGATTGACCGAGGTGTTGGTGACCGGAATGCTGATCAGATGGATCAGGGTCAGCGCCAGGCCGATGGCAATCGGCGCAAAGCCCTGCGGCGCGCGTGGATCGGTTGCGCCCAGTACGACGATGACGAACATGGTCGTCATCACGAGCTCGCTCACCAGCGCCGACAGCAGGTTGTAATTCCCGGGCGAATGCTCGCCATAACCATTCGATGCAAAGCCGGCCGCGACATCGAAATTCGGGCTGCCGCTGGCGATGACGAACAGCACGCCACCGGCGACGATCGCACCCAGAACCTGCGCCACGATGTAGGGCACCAGCTCGCTGGCGGGGAAGCGCCTGGCGGCCCACAGGCCGACCGACACGGCCGGATTCAGGTGGCAGCCCGAGATACGGCCGAGCGCAAACGCCATCGTCAATACGGTCAGGCCGAAGGCCAGCGACACGCCGGCGAAGCCAATCCCGAGTTGCGGGAAAGCAGCCGCCAGCACGGCGCTGCCACACCCGCCCATGACCAGCCAGAAAGTGCCAATGAGTTCAGCGATGTATTTTTTCATGCTGTTTCCTTTTCGAAGGGATTGGACATGGCGCCTGCGCACGTCAAATCACAGCGTAGCGCGCCGTGTCACCACCGCATGCGGCTGTCTGCGCTTCTTCTGATCGGTGACAAGGCTGGCCGGATCAACAGGGCCTTTTCGCAATGAATTTGCACCGACTTAACGGGGTAGGCGCTCAGGAAGGAGGCCGCTCTGGCGTGTCCGGATGTTAGCGCCGCGAATGACGCAAAAATGCTTGCGCAACCTGCATGACCTGGGTGCGTTTGAACGAGAGTGAGGTGAGCCGGATATTGCCTTCAAAGCCATTGTAAAAAAGCCGCTGCCAGATTGCATATGGAAGAGCCAGGGTGCCGAAGTGGGCTTGCGCTGTACTGGCGTGCCGGAACTGAAGCACAAGTTTGGTCGTCGCGCCCGAGGCGGTCAGACGCACGCCATGCACATCCGTCCATGGGATGCGTTTTCCGCCACGAAAACTGTCGGTAATCCAGTACTGGTCCAGCACCAGGGCGGGGCCCTGCCACAGGAAGTCGCGCAGGCAGCGCACCGCAATCACTGCGTACAACAGTAGCCACGGCAGGTAAAGCAGCGGCGCCGCGTTGTGGCCGAAGATACTCCTGAAAACGCCATGCAGAGGGATCAGGCCAAGCACGAACAACGTAGCCATCAGCAGCACAAATATCGCATACGGTCGCGACTTGTAGAGCTCCAGTGGTGCGGGTGGATTGGCGTGGCCAAGGTGGCTTCGGGCCGGGTCCTGTGACACGGCAACGCTGTCGATCTGCAGCCGCGCCGGGCGCGTCGTTGCAGCGCCGGACGCTGTGACTTCTGGCCGGCTCCGGTTGGCTGGCGCAATGGGTTCTGCGCGTGCGGCCCGACTGGCGCGCGCCGGTTGCGGGCCGCTTGACGTTGTGTTGTCATCGTCATCCGTGTCGTCGTCCGGGTCGCGGCGGGCAACGCCCAGCCACGCCACCCAGATAAAAGCGACGCCCACGATCATCCAAAAAGTCACCACCAGCAGAAACCCCAGTGGCTTCGTCGCGAACGGGAAGGTTGCACTGCCCGCGCCGTCAATCGCTCCCGCAAAAATGCCTTGCAAAGCGATGTTCAGGCTGCCCAGGCCGAGCGCGAGACAAAACAGGTTCACCAGCAAATTGCCAAATGGATTCATCGTGTCGTGCTTTCAAATTCGGCAAATCGATGGAACTGCCACGGCCGTTGTTGGCGCGACCAGGTCGAGAGGGATGGACATGCCGATACTGCGGAGACCGCCGATCTGGTCAGTAATGCTGACCAGAAAACGTTGCCGGCGCAACATTTGTTTTTAGCCGGCCAGGCGCAAAGCACTTGGCAAAGTGGCAGGTTTCGTCATTGCGGTGCGACTGTTGCGTAGAATACGGCGCTTGGCAAACTGGATTCACGCTGCACGCGTGAGCGGCCAGGCAAATCGCAGCAACGTATCGGAAAGAGCCCCGGCATGCGCAAGAAAAATCAATTCTTTCCACGACAAGTGGTCGAGGCCGGTGGCAATCGCTGGGACTGGGCCTTGCTGCCGATCGTACTGGCCTTGCTGGTGCTGCTGGCGTATGGCGGTGCGCAGATGGCGCGTCCTTACCAGCTCGGCCAGGCCCTGCCGATGTCGCTCGGACCGGAGAATCTGCCGTACTACTTGCTGCGCACCACGCTGCGCATGTTTATCGCGCTGGGCGCGTCGGTGATTTTCAGCTGCGTGTTTGCGGCCCTGACCACCAAGTACCGCACCGCCGAAAAAGTACTGGTGCCGCTGCTCGACATCCTGCAATCGATCCCGATCCTCGGGTTTCTGTCGATTACCGTGACTGCCTTCATCGCCCTGTTCCCCGGCAACCTGCTCGGCGTCGAGTGCGCCGCGATCTTTGCGATCTTTACCTCGCAGGCATGGAACATGGCGTTCAGTGCCTACCAGGGTTTCCGCACCGTCCCGGCCGAGCTGGCCGAGGCCGCCAGCGTGTTCCAGTTGTCCGGTTGGCAGCGCTTCTGGCGACTCGAACTGCCGTTCGCCATGCCAGGCCTGTTGTGGAACATGATGATGTCGATGTCGGGCGGCTGGTTCTTCGTGGTGGCCGCCGAAGCCATCTCGGTCTCGAACCAGAACATCAAGCTGCCGGGAATCGGCTCCTACATCGCGCTGGCCATCGAGCAGCGCGACCTGAACGCGATCGGCTGGGCCATCGGCGCCATGCTCATCGGTGTCATGCTGTACGACCAGTTGTTTTTCCGGCCGCTGCTGGCGTGGGCCGACAAATTCCGTTTCGAGGATTCAGCCAGCGAGACTGCGCAGGATTCCTGGTTGCTGACATGGTTGCGCCGCACCGAACGCACGCAGGGCATTGCGCGCCTGTTTGTGCGCTTGCTGGAACGCTCGTTCTCGATGTTCCGCCTGCGCTACGACGGCACCTCGATTCGGGCGCGCTCCGAGCCCAGCTCGACCACCCCGCAGCGCATCTGGGATGCGGTGATTGCCGCGGTTGGTTTCTATGCCCTGTGGACGCTGGTCAGCTTCGTGCACGCCGGGGTTGGCTGGAACGAAGTCGGCCGCGTCGTGGTGCTGGGTTTCTATACGCTCTCGCGCGTGCTGATCCTGCTGTTTTTTGCGGCGCTGGTGTGGATTCCCATCGGCGTGAAGATCGGCATGAACCCGCGCCTTGCCGAACGGGTCCAGGCGATCGTGCAGTTTCTGGCCGCGTTTCCGGCCAATCTGATGTTTCCGGTGGCGGTGGTCGGCATCGTGCATTTCAAGCTCAATCCGGATATCTGGCTGTCGCCGTTGATGATCCTGGGCACCCAGTGGTATCTGCTGTTCAATGTCATTGCCGGAGCCTCGACGATTCCGACCGAACTGCGTTACGCGGCCCAGAATCTCGGCCTGACCGGCTGGCTCAAATGGCGGCGCTATCTGTTGCCGGCGATCTTTCCGAGCTTCGTCACCGGCGCCATCACTGCCACCGGTGGTTCGTGGAACGCCAGCATCGTGGCCGAGTACGTGACCTGGGGCGACACCACCCTGCAGGCGCAGGGCATCGGCAGCTATATTGCCGAAATGACCGCCAAGGGCGATTTTCCGCGCATCGCGCTGGGCATCGCCGTCATGTGCGTCTTCGTGATGGCGCTGAACCATTTTGTGTGGCGACGGCTGTACCGCATGGCCGAAAATCGGCTGCATTTCTAGCGCCCGCGCAACGCCGCAGCGACACCCTCAACCTGACTGAAAACGAGACCCGCCATGAGCACACCCATCATCGAACTCAACGCGATCGGTAAATCATTTCGCTCCGCCGATGGCTCCGCGCGGACCGTGCTGGAGGGCGTCGATTTCACGCTGCATGAAGGCGAGATCGTCGCACTGCTGGGCCAATCTGGCTCCGGCAAGTCGACCATGCTGCGCATCATGGCCGGACTGATTTCTGCCGATGCGGGGCAGGCCCTGTATCGCGGCATGCCGTTGTATGGCGCCGCGCGCGGCATCAGCATGGTGTTTCAATCGTTCGCGCTGTTTCCGTGGCTGACCGTGCAAAAGAACGTCGAACTCGGCCTGGAGGCGCAGGGCGTGGCTGAAGACGAGCGGGTGCGGCGCGCCGAAGCCGTCATCGAATTGATCGGGCTGTCCGGCTTCGAGGGCGCGTTGCCGCGCGAATTGTCCGGCGGTATGCGCCAGCGTGTCGGCATCGCCCGCGCGCTGGTCATGCAACCCGAAGTGCTGCTGATGGATGAAGCATTTTCGGCCCTCGATGTGCTGACCGGCGAACGCTTGCGCGAAGACATCCTTGACCTGTGGGAGTCCGGCCAGATTCCGACCAAGGCGATCCTGGTGGTGTCGCACAATATCGAAGAAGCCGTGATGATGGCCGACCGCGTGCTGATTTTTGCCAGCGACCCGGGCCGGGTGCGCGCCGAGCTGCCGATTTCGCTGGCGCGCCCGCGTGCGGTCGAAAGCAATGAAGTGCGCCTGCTGATCGATGAAGTGTATGGCCTGATGACCGCCGGTACCGGCCGCGCCGGACGGACCACCGAAAAAGAAGCCAAGCTGCAGCTGGGCGACCGCTTGCCCGAAGCGGACATCGCCCGCATCGAAGGCATCCTCGAACTGTTGGTGGAGGCGCCGTACTATGGCCGCGCCGACTTGCCGAAGCTGGCCGAAGAAACCGAACTCACCGATACCGAATTGCTGGATGTCTCGATCGCGCTGGCGCTGCTAGGGTTTGCGCAGCTGGCGCATGGCGATATCGCCCTTACGCCGCTGGGCGAACATTATGTCGGCGCCAGCAATCCGGAGCGGCAGGCCATATTCGGCCGGCAGCTGCTTCAGCACGTGCCGCTGATTGCCTACATTCGCCATGGCCTGGAGCAGGATCGCTCGGGCGATTTGCCGGAAGACCTGTTCCTCAAGCTGCTGCGCTTCACGCTCGACAAGGAAGAGGCCGAACGGGCCCTGCGCGTGGCCATCGAATGGGGCCGCTATGGCGATTTGTTCGAGTACAACTTCAATACCGGCGTAATCCAGCTGCCCAAGGAAGAAGCCAGCGGCGTCGAGTGACGCCGCACCCGCTGGCTACAACTGGAACGCCAGCCACAGCAGCAAGCCGCGCGCCAGATCGCGCACCAGGCCGGGTACCGCGGGCTGGTGCCGCGCCGCGTTGTGGCGGTGCCGTGCGATAAAACCGGCGAAGCGGTCGACATCTGCCGGCGCGTGGAAGGCGATCATCATTTCGTAATTCAGGAACAGGCTGCGGGCGTCCAGATTGAGCGAGCCGGCCAGCGCCAGGTTGTCGTCAATCACCACCGCCTTGGCGTGCAGCATGTAGGGGGTCAGCCAGATCGCCGCGCCCGCGTCCGCCAGGTCACGCAAGGCGCGGTTGCGGGCGATATCGGCGAGGTGATGATTCGACCTGGCCGGCAACACCAGATCGACCCGCACGCCGCGTCGCGCGGCCAGTGTCAGCGCCTTCAACAGCATGTCGCTCGGCACGAAATACGGCGTCACCGCCATGATCCGGTGGCGCGCCTTGAAACAGGCCGTCACCAGTAAATCATGCACGGTATCGTCGACCTGATCGGGGCCGGAGGCAATCACTTGCGCGAGCAACTGCCCCGGGGCGGCTGGAGTCACGGGCGTGCTGACCGGTTGCGGCGGAGCGGCGCCGGTGGCAAAGGCCCAGTCATGTGCAAACAGGGCGTGCGCCTGCGCCACCACCGGGCCCCGCAGGTCGAAGGTCAAATCCTGCCACGGTGCTGTTTCGCCGTCGCCGGCAAAATATTCGGTCGCGAAGTTACGGCCGCCGCTCCACAGCCGTGCGCCATCGACGATCAGCATCTTGCGATGATTGCGCAAATTGGCCCCGCCCCGCGAAAACAGCCGCAGGATCGGACTGAAGGAAGCCACCTCGCCGCCGGCTTGCCGCAACGCGCGCAGATGAATTCCGCCGGCCATCTTGTGACCCGCGTCATCGAGCAACAAACGCACCCGCACGCCGTTGCGGGCGCGTTCGGCTAGCCGTTCGATGAGCGTGGCGCCCATCGCATCGGCGCCGACGATAAAGGTGCACAGATCGATCTCGTGCCGCGCGCCGGCGATCAGTTCCCACAGCACCGCCAGCGCTTCATTGCCATCACGGTGAATGCGCAGATCGTGGTAGGGCTGCGCTGCCGGCTGGGCCATCGCTGCCAGCAAAGCCGCGTTCCAGTCGTCCGGCGCATCGTGCTTCGCCGCATGCGTGACGGCATCGAACTGATGGCCGATCTGCCGCCGTTTGCGCGAGCCAAACAGCAAATACAGCGGCAAGCCGATATAGGGCAGCAGCGCAATCGTCAGCACCCAGGAAATGGCGGCCGGCGGACTGCGACGCTGGCGCAGCGAATGCGTCGTCAGCACGTACACCAGCAGCCCCACCACCACCACGATGGCGTGCAGCGACAGCAATTGCGTGGCCGGAACGGTGCTCCAGACCAGCTGCGGCTTTGAAATTTCCATGTTCATGCCAGATAGGGAGGAAAGGAATTGTACGCATGCAATGCCCGTCCGAGGTCAAACTTTCGTGCTCCCCGCGAGTGCCATTTTCGCTGCCCGGAAATGGCACGATTGCCTGATTTTTTGACCGCACACAATAATTTTTCGGCACATCGGACTATCGTAAAAGGTACGTCGACGATTCAATCTCGCGGAGCACCGCCAGCATCATCTGCCGGAGTGACCAACATGAATAACAACGTGCTGCTGCAATCCTGGTGGATGCTTGCGTTGCGCGGTGTCATCGCGCTCGCGTTCGGCTTCGCGGCACTTGCCTGGCCCGCCGTCACGCTGCTGTGGCTGGTTGCGGTGTTTGCGGTGTACGCGCTGGTGGCCGGTGTGATCGCCGTTGCGACGGCCTTGAATGGCCGGGGCAAGGACGAGCGCTGGTGGCTGATTCTGCTGATGGGCCTGGTCAGCATCGGCGCCGGCCTGATCGCGCTGGCCTATCCCGAAGCGACGATCGTTGCGCTGCTCCTGCTCATTGGCGTCAATGCGCTGGTCACTGGCATGCTCGATGTGATCCTTGCGGTGCAGTTGCGCAAGCGCATCGGTGGCGAATGGCTGCTGTTTGCCAGCGGCATCCTGTCGGCGCTGTTCGGAATCCTGGTCGTCCTTTTTCCCATCGACGCCGGCGCGCTGACGCTGGTCTGGATGGTCAGCCTGTACGCCATCCTGATCGGGATGATTTGTCTGGTGCAGGCGGTCCGCATGCGCAACTGGGCGCATCACGACCGGCCCGTCATCAGCATGCCGGCTGGCCGCGCGTGAATGTGTGCAACGGAGGGTAATCATGGCAGTACTGAAACTTGAGAAGAACGAGTGGAGTGCGTATTTCGACCGCATATCAAAAACGCTGGCGGGAGAGGAGGCGGAAATCGAGATTGCCTCGCTCGCCCTGGGCGATCAGATCGAGGCCGGCTGGGCGCCATTGCTGGGCATCGTTTTCGATCACAAGAATGATCTGATCGAGATCCTGATGCCGGATCTCGATCACATGATCCTGCATCCGCGCGAGGTGTACGTCGATTATGGCGTGGCCGGCCTGACCAGCCTACAGGTGATTGATGGCGACGACGTGCGGCAGATTGTCAAGCTGCGCGGTCCGCTGGCGCTGCCGGACGCGTCGCACGCCTGAGTCCGTGACTGCGCCGGTGCGGCGTTGCGGTTGACGCTGCTTTCCGGGGAATCGGGACGGTGCATCGCGGCGCCGCTGCACAACCTGGCGCACCGCGATCTGCCGGGCAGGCAAACTGGAACATTGACCCGGAGTGCTGCGATGAAAAAGATTCTGGTGGTTTTTTACTCACGCACCGGCATCACGCGGAAAATTGCCGAGGCAATTGCACGCTATGGTGATTGCGATCTTGAAGCCATTTCTGACGGCCTTGACCGCACCGGTACGCTTGGTTACTGGCGCTGCGGCTACGAGGCCCTGACCAAAAAATGTCCGGATATTGTCACCCTCATTCACGATCCGGCCAATTATGCGGTGGTCGTCGTGGGTACCCCGGTGTGGGCAAGCCACATGGCGTCGCCGATCCGCAGTTTCATTGCCGGGCACGGCGGCGAGTTCAAATCGGTGGCGGCCTTTTGCACAATGGGCGGATCGGGCGGCGAGGCCGCGCTCAACGAAATCGGCGCGCTGTGCGGCAAGAGCCTCGCCGCAAGAATGGTGCTGACAGATCGGCAAATCAGCGATGGGCAGTATCGCGAACAGCTGGAAAAATTTGCCGCCACACTTGAGCGAAAAGTACTGCTGCCCACCGGCTGAACCATCGGAACCAGCCCGTTGCGCTGATTCTTGAACGCTCCTCTGCCTGATTGGGTCTGCGTGCCGACATCCACGGTACTGCCACTGATCTGGCCTGGGGCGCAATGGAACGGTTATGCTTGGCCTTCCATAACCGGATTGCCGACCACCCGCGCACAGCAGCACAACGCGTGAGGGCATCCGGAGCCAACAGTGAGCCTCCATGTCAAGCAAGAAAAGTCCGGTAGCGCCTGTTGCGACGCCGCCGCAGGCAGGCGCTGCTTCCCGTCTTCCCCCGTTGTCGGCCTCACGCTCCGGCAGCGCCGACGGCGCCGTCGCAACAAGGCAGGCGCGCGAGCACAAGGATGCGCTGGTGCGCGGTGTCGCTTCCATCGCCGAGATGCGCGCAGCGATACGGCGCGTAGCGCGCGACCTGCCGGCAATAACGGCCGTGCCGCGCGTGGCGAAGCTCGATGTCGCGGGATTTCGCAAACGTGCCGGCGACGGGTTGCCATTCATCGTCACCGGGGTCGTCAAGCGCTGGCCGATTTCTGCGCTCGACATGGAAACACTGCGCAATCAGCACGGCCACTTGCCGGTGCGTGCGCGGGTGGGCGACTATATCAACACTGCGTTCGCACCCGATCGGGCCATGCTGGACATGACAATGCTGGCGTATCTGGATCTGGTCGTCGCCGGCACGCCGGCGCTGCCGCCGTATCTGGGCAATCTGGAATTGCGCGCCTTGAACCGGCTGTGCTTCTGGCCCGCGTACTTCGACAAAATGGGACCGCCGCGCTTCTGGCTGGGTCCGGCAGGGACGGTGACGCCGTTGCATTGCGACTATGACGACAACTTGTTTGCGCAGATCTGGGGCACCAAACGCATCTTCCTGTCGCCGCCGCATCACGACGAATTCCTGTACCCGCGCGAGGCCAATGCGGTGCTGTTCGGCTCGCCGTTCAATCCGGAGGCGCCGGATTTCCAGGCATTCCCGCTGGCGCGCCAGGCCACCATGATCGAATGCATTGTCGAACCTGGCGAGCTGCTGTACGTCCCGGCCGGCTGGTATCACCAGGTGCGCGCGCTGACATTTTCCCTTTCGTCGAACCGCTGGGCGAGGGCGCAGCCGCTGGCATTAAACGGCGGCCTGACCATCGGTCAGGCGGCTTGCGACGCAACCGTCCCGTCGTTTTCCTGAAAATCCGGGCGGCGTGGGTCGTTCAGCTCAGCAGCGTGAACGGACCACCGAGTGCGAGGGCGCGCTGGTATGCCGGCCTGGCGTGGATGCGCGCGAGGAAGTCCTGCAACCTTGGGTAGTTGGCCATGTCGCCGCCGCGTGCCGCTGCGGCTTCCAGCGGGAAGCTCATCTGCACATCGGCGGCCGTGAACGTTTGCCCGGCAAACCAGGGCCGCTGGCGCAGTTCGCCTTCCAGGAACTTCAGTTGCGCATCGATCTGCGGCTGCAGATAGCCGCCGATGACCTTGTCGGAGATGGCCCTGGCAATCGGCTTGATGAAAAACGGCATGGGTGCCTTGGCCACCTTGCCGAAGATCAGTTTCATCACCAGTGGCGGCATGGCAGATCCCTCGGCAAAGTGCAGGAAGTAGCGATAGTTCAGCAACTCCGGACTGTCGGCAGCGAGGTTGACGGGCCGGAGTCGGCCTTCGCCGTAGCGGTCCACCAGATACTCGATGATGGCGCCGCTCTCAGCGACCGTGAGCGTGCCGTCGGTGATGACCGGCGACTTGCCCAGCGGGTGCACTTTGGCCAGCGCAGGCGGCGCCAGCGAGGTCGCGGCATCGCGCTGGTAGTGCTTGATCTCGTAGGGCAGGCCGAGTTCTTCGAGCAGCCAGAGCACACGCTGCGAGCGTGAATTATTGAGGTGGTGGACAGTAATCATGGAGCGATGTTACACGCTGCGCCATGGACTGCCGACATCCGCGCGCCCACGCGTGTCAGGGCTGGCTCGCCAGGCTGGGCCTTTCGATGGCCTGGCCGCTGGCCACGGCGGCCAGTGTCTGGCGTATGCCCTGCGCATACGGCGTGCTGTGAAGCGGGCCGATCAGTTGTTGCAGCGCCGCGTCGTCCATGATCAGCGGATCGCTGATCAGATAGTGCATCTCGACCATTTCACGCATGAACGGATTGAACCAGCCGATCACCCGCAACAGGGTCTTGCCGACCACGCGCAGCTTGAGCTTGCGGCCGGTCTGGCGCTCCATCTCGGATACCAGTTCGCGCTGCGTCGTCACACCGCTGCCGGCGAAGTGCCAGATTTTCCCGAATGCCGCGGGAGTGTCGATCAGCCGGGCGACGATCGGGCCGACATCCGGCACGAAGACGAACTGATGCGGCACATCGAGCGGACCGATCATGTCGGCAGCGCCGCCTTGCACGGCAGCGTTCGCCGCGCCGTGCAGCAGGCTGGCTTCCACCCCGGGGCCATAGAAATCGGGCAGGCGCAGCACCGTCGCGCGGATGCGGCCGTCGGCGTGCGCCTGCATCAGCAGGTCCTCCTGCTCCTTGCGCATGCGCCCCTTGAACGTATGCGGCGCACGCGGATGGTCTTCGCGCACCGGTCGCGATTGGGCCCGGCCGTATGGGTAGACGGTGCCGATCAGCAGGATGTTCTTGACCCCCGCGGCGATGGCGCCGGCCAGCGTTTTACGCATGATCTCGGGATGCAGTCCGAACTGCGTGTAGTTGACGCCGACCAGATAGATCAGCGTCTCGATACCGGCTGCAGCGGCTTCGACCGAGGCCGGCGAATCGGGATTCCATGTGACGATTTCCGCCAACGGATCGGTGCCAAACGCCTGGCGCAGACTTGCTTCGCTGCGCCCGACCACGCGATAGGAATGGCCGCTGGCACTGATGGCGGCGGCAACGCTGCGGCCGATGGCGCCGGCGGCGCCGAACAACGCGATTCTTGACATGACGATTCTCCTTGGGATGCCGGTGGGCGTTTGCTTGCAAAGAAGCCAGTATGCGGAATGAGCAGATAAATGAAAATTGCGTAAAATCGTCTCGTCGCTATAAATAAATGCATACCATGGCTGAACGTGAACCGAGTTGGGAGTGGTACCGGACCTTCCTGAAAGTACTGCAGACAGGCTCGCTGTCGGCGGCGGGTCGGACAATGGGCCTGACGCAGCCGACGGTCGGCCGCCACATCGACAATCTGGAGACGGCGCTGGGGATGAAGCTGTTTATCCGTTCCTTCGACGGCTTTGCACCCACCGATGCCGCCCTGGAACTGCAGCCCTATGCCGCCAGCGTCGCTGCCACCACGGCGGCATTGCGCCGGGTAGCCAGCAGTCACGGCAGCGGCGTGCGCGGCTCGGTACGGCTGACCGCCAGCGAGATCATCAGCATCGAAGTGCTGCCGCCGATCCTTGCCGCCCTGCGCGACGCGCACCCGGCGCTGACCATCGAGCTGGTGGTATCCAACAAGGCGGACGATCTGCTGCATCGCGAAGCAGACATTGCCGTGCGGATGTTCCGGCCGCTGCAGGAAGCGCTGGTGGCCAAGCGCGTCGGTGGCATCGAAGTCGGATTGCACGCGCACCAGCGTTATCTGGCAGCGCACGGCACGCCGACATCGGTCGACGGACTGGCACCGCATGCGCTTATCGGCTTTGATTACGAGAACGCGTACGTGCGCCAACTGCAGGCGCAATATCCGTGGTTCACGCGCGCCGCGCTGGCGTTGCGTGCCGACAGTGACATGGCACAAGTGGCGTTCATCCGCGCCGGTTTCGGCATCGGCGTTTGCCAGGCTGCGCTGGCGGCGAAGGACAAGGCGCTGGTGCGGCTGCTTCCCGAGGCGTTCTCGATCATGATGGACACATGGGTTGCGATGCATGAAGACCTGCGCCAAAGCGCCCGCTGCGCCGTCACTTTCGCGGCGCTGGTCGCCGGGTTGACCGCCTACATCGAGGGTTAGCAAACAGTCTCCGCACAAAAAAATTTCGGAAAATTAACGCGTCACCGCTGGCAGCAAGCGCTGCAAAGCGCATAATTCTGGCTTCCCACTTCTCCTGAAAAAATAATGACGACTACAGCGTGGCAGTTCACCCAGGAAGTCCATCCGAGCCCTGCGACCAGCGCAGAGGTTGTCAACCTGCTGGCCAATCCGGGCTTCGGTCGTGTCTTTACCGACCACATGGTCACGGTGCGCTGGAATGAGGCGCAAGGCTGGCACGATGCGAAGGTCGAATCACGCAAGCCTTTCCTGCTCGATCCGGCCTGTGCTGCGCTGCATTACGCGCAACAGATTTTCGAAGGCATGAAGGCATATCGCTCCGCCAGCGGCGAATTGCTGATGTTCCGCCCGACCGCCAATGCGCGCCGCTTCCAGCAATCGGCCAAGCGCATGGCCATGGCGCCGGTCCCGGAGGACCTGTTCGTGGCATCGGTCGAAGCGCTCGTCAAGATCGACAGTCACTGGGTTCCGGAAGGCGAGGGCAGCCTGTACCTGCGGCCGTTCATGTTCGCTTCGGAAGCCTTTCTGGGCGTGCGGCCGTCGCTGGAATACGTATTTTGCGTGATCGCTTCACCGGTTGGCCCGTACTTCAAGAATGGTGATTCGGCCGTTACGGTCTGGGTCTCGGATGAATACACCCGCGCCGCGCCGGGCGGCACCGGTGCTGCCAAATGCGGCGGCAATTATGCGGCGAGCCTGCTGGCCCAGGCGCAGGCCACGGCCAACGGTTGCGACCAGGTGGTGTTTCTCGATGCGGTCGAAAAACGCTGGGTCGAAGAACTTGGCGGCATGAACATCTTTTTCTGCATGGCCGACGGCACGCTCGTCACACCCCCACTGAGTGGCACCATCCTGCCCGGCATCACGCGCGAATCGGTAATCCTGCTGGCCCGTCGCGAAGGCATGACCGTCGAGGAACGTCCGTACAGTTTCGAGCAATGGTGCGCTGACGTCGCCAGCGGCCAGTTGCGCGAAGTGTTCGCCTGCGGCACCGCGGCAGTCATTGCCGGGATCGGCCGCATCCGGCACACCGGCGGCGAGCTGGTCATTGGCGATGGCACGGTCGGCCCGGTGACCACACGCATCCGCGACCTGCTGACCGGGATCCAGCGCGGGCGGCTTGCAGATACCGAGTCCTGGGTGCATCACCTCTCGTAATCGGCGTGGCGTGCAGCGCTGCGGGCAGGCAACGCCAACCCGCAACTTCGCTGCCGCAGGACATCTCTCCCGGATAACGTTGCCGCTTTCGGCAACGAACTTTTCATCCGGCGCCACGCCAATCGTTGATCCCCGGCAGTCGGCAACCGTTAGGCAGACACGAAATTCAACTAAGCTTGAAGAACGGCCCCGGTTGGCTGTTTTGTCGGCGCCTGTGCCGCGGCATTGGAAAAATGATGAGGATCTCGGCAAAACTCCGTCTTATGCTGTCGGTCATTCTGGTTGTTTGCAGCGGTGCCGTCAGCGCAAAGGAATCCCGCTTCGGCTCGGATGCGGAACTGTGGTCGCAGCGTTCGCGGATCGAAAAGGTGGCGTATCTGTACGGCATCTGCCAGGGCTTGAACGCCGTGCCGGAGGCGAAGGCCGTCGAGCTGCCGTGCAAGCCACTGGCGCCGGCCGGGAAAGAAGCCGGACCCGTCATCTGGAAATTCTGCGGTGCACTGGTTTCGTCCGATATCGCGGCGGTCCAGATCTTCGACCATTTTTACCAGGACAAGAACCATTCCGACATTCCGCCGTGGATGGTGGTGGTCAGCTACGACGACAAGATGTGCGGCGACAGCCAGGTAAAAAAAGTCCTCAACCGGGTGCAGGAAAAACGCAAATGCCTGCGCCAGTTGCTCAACCTGACCGATACCCCGGGACAGACCGAGGCAGCGCGCCAGGCGGCCTGCGCCAAGCTCGAATGAGGCGCGATCATGCCGTTCCCTGTGCGCGCGATCGGCAGCATAACAACGGGGATCGGCACGCGTTGCCGGCCGAAATGGAATGCGGAAGTCGGATTGATGCATTACGATGGTGCAAAACTGGCATCGCTGGCTGCCCGCCAATTTCCGTTGTTTATTCTGACTGAGAAGGTTGTCCCTCATGAACACACCTCAACACCCGGCCCTTGCTACCGTTAAAGAGCGCGTTTCCGCCGAAGAATGGCAAACCCGCGTGGATCTCGCCGCCTGTTACCGCCTCGTGGCCGACTTTGGCTGGAGCGATCTGGTCTTCACGCACATCACGGCGCGCGTGCCTGGCACCGACGACCAATTCTTGATCAATCCCTACGGCATGATGTTCGACGAAATCACCGCATCGTCGCTGGTGAAAATCGATACCCAGGGCAACAAGCTCGACGATTCGCCGTTCCCGGTCAATCCGGCCGGTTTCACGATTCACTCGGCGATTCACGCGGTGCGGCATGATGCGCAATGCGTGCTGCATGTCCACAGCATCAACGGCGTGGCCGTCTCGGCGCAGAAAAACGGGCTGCTGCCGCTGTCGCAGCAATCCATTTTTGTCCTGTCGAGCCTCGCGTATCACGACTACGAAGGCGTCGCGCTGAACGCCGAGGAAAAGCCGCGCCTGGTGGCCGATTTCGGTGAAAAAACTTACCTGATGTTGCGCAACCACGGCCTGCTGACGGTCGGGAAAACCATTGCCGATGCCTTCGTCAACATGTACTTTTTCGAAGCGGCATGCATGATCCAGATCCGGGCCCAGTCGGGCGGCAGTGAATTGATCACGATCCCGCCGCACATCATTGCCGGCGCCCAGGCACAAGCCAAAGAGGCCACCAAGTCACTCGGCGGCATGCTCGCCTGGCCCGGCCTGTTGCGCCGGCTGGACCGGATCGATTCCTCGTTTCGGGATTGATGCCGGGGCGGCTGGCCGGATGGTGCGGCCTGCCGTTTGCAATTCCGGCGCGGCTTGGTCATGATGCAGCTTTCCACTTGCCTGCCCAAAGGAGTCACGATGCCAACCGTCAAGAATCAAATCGCGATTGATGCCCTCAACACCATCATGGAACTCGAACTGGCAGGGGTGGTGAAATACACCCATTACTCGCTGATGGTGTATGGCTTCAATCGCATTCCCATCGTGTCGTGGCTCAAGGCGAATGCTCAGGAAAGCCTTGATCATGCGCACAAGGCGGGCGAGCTGGTCACCTTGCTCGGCGGGCATCCGTCGCTGAAAATCGGTGCGTTGCTCGAAACCGAGAACCACGACATCGGCGCGATTCTGGTGGAAAGCCTGACGCATGAAAAGGAAGCGCTGGATGCGTATTACGCGCTGCTGAAAATCGCCGAGGGAACATCCGTGCTGCTGGAAGAATATGCGCGCGAAATGATCGTGCTGGAAGAACTGCATCAGGACGAAGTCAACAAGATGCTGCGCCGACCCGGCGCGATCGAGTCCTTCAAGGAATAAGCGGCGCCAGGCCGGAACCGGTCAGGACGGCAAGGCGCCGCGGTCGGACCAACGGCTGCGGCCCGGCATGCCGATTCGGCGCCGTTGCGCGCGTTGCATCAGCGCCCCCAACAGGATGGCAACCGTGGCCGAGCCGACCAGCGCCGGCGAGGTCAGCATGGCGCTCAGGCCATCGACCGTCTCGACACTGACCTGCTGCACGAAGGTCACCAGATCGGCCACGTCGCTGGCCCGGATACCCTGCATGTCGTCGAGGTGAAATGCGTTCAACTGTTGTCCGCTGCGAATCCACAGGCGGGCAAAAATGCCGTCGGCCACGGCCACCAGCGACAGGATTCCCAGTGGTCGCAGCAGCAGCCCGAGCATGCGGCTTTTTTCCTGCGGCGGAATGGTTTCGTAGACGGCCGCGACCAGCTGCGCAATCTCCGTATTGTCACGACTCGCCGATGAGGGGGTTTCCGGCGTCGCTGGCGATTCAATCAAATCCATGATGGGGCTCCTCGCAAGTTACTCGGTTCGGGGGACGTTGCTGCGGGCGGTTGATCCGCGCGCTCACAGTCGTTTGCGGCTGCGCGCAGCGGGCGCGGCCTGCTCCACCGTGCCGACGCTACCTGATTGCATCAGATCGACCTCATCACTGACGACATGGGCGGCCTCGTTGAGCAAGACATCCTTTTCGGTCTTGTGTTTCGAGCGGGCGGCGAGTTCCGATGCGAGGTCGCGTTCACCCGGTTCGAGGCCGTCATCGGGTTCGGCATGCGCTTTTGCGGCGCCGCCCGGCGTTGTCGGCAAGCCCGGTTTGCCACCCGCTTTTGGTTCCAGCGCCGCGCTCAACAGCGTGCGTTCCTGACGGCGATCGGCTTCGTTCAAGGACACCAGATTCTTTTTTCTCTGGAACGTGGCCTGATCCTGTTCGGCCTTGATCAGATTGAGTTCCGTGTCGCTCTGCACGCGGCGCTGGCTGCGCTTTGCCAGCGTCGGGATGACGGCCTTGAGCGCGCCGTTGGCGACGTAGCTGGCCGGCGTGACGCGCATCCATGGCACGGCATTGTCGAATTTGTCTTCACCCCAATCGGCGTCATTGCTGGCCGAGAAAAAATCGATGTCCGGCGTGACGCCGCGCAGCTGCGTGGTGCCACCGTTGATGCGGAAAAACTGGGCGATCGTCATTTTCAGTTCGCCGAACTGCGGCACCGGCTGCTTGACCAGTTCATCCAGGCTGATGGTGGTTTGCACGGTGCCCTTGCCGAAGCTGCGCTCGCCGATGACGACACCACGACCATAGTCCTGGATGGCGGCGGCAAAGACTTCCGAGGCAGAGGCGGAATTGCGGTTGATCAGAACGGCCACCGGACCGCTCCATGCGACGTTGGTGCTGGTGTCGCTGTCGACCACCACGTTTCCTTTGGCATCACGCTGCTGCAGAACCGGCCCCTTGCCGGTGAACAGCGCAGTCAGCGCGACCGCTTCGGCCAGCGAGCCGCCGCCGTTGTTGCGCAGGTCGATCAGGACACCGTCGGCCTTGTCGGTCTTGAATTCGGCGAGCAGCCGGGCGACATCGCCGCTGGCACTGCGGAAGTGCGGGTCCTTGCGCTGTTCACCTTCAAAATCACGATAGAACGTGGGCAACGTAATCACGCCGATGCGACGCGTTACACCGGCGTCCTGCACCGTCAACAGGGTTTTTTTTGCCGCCTCATCTTCAAGATCGACTTTCTTGCGTACCAGCGAGATGGTCTTGTGTGCCCCATCCGTCGCCGTCCCGGCCGGCAGGATGTCGAGGACCACGGTCGAACCGGCCGCGCCGCGCACCAGCGTCACGGTTTCGTCCAGCCGCAGCCCCTGGGTGTTGGTCATCGGCGCACCCTTGCCCTGGCCGACGCCGACGATGCGGTCACCGACATTGACCTTGCCGGATGCTGCCGCCGGACCGCCTGCGATCAGTTCGATCACCGTATTGAAACCGTCTTTCTCGGCCATGGTCGCGCCGATGCCCACCAGCGACAGGCGCATCGAAATGTCGAAGTCCTGCGCCGTGCCCGGCGCCATGTAGTTGGTGTGCGGATCGATGGCCATGGTGTACGCGTTCATGAAGGTTTCGAAGGCGTCGTTGCTCTTGATGCGACCGACTTCGCGCAGATCGTTTTCATAGCGCTTGTCGAGCTTGACGGCAATCCGCGCAGCCGGCTCGCCAGCGAGCTTCAGACGCAGCCACTCATTCTTGACGCGCTTGCGCCAGAGCTCATTGGCTTCGGCATCGGTCTTTGGCCATGGCGCTTTTTCGCGGTTGATTTGATAGCTCTCGCGCACGGTGAAGTCAAAGCCGGGCTTGATCAACGCACGCACCGTCGCGACGCGCTCGCTGGCGCGCTGCGCATACACGTTGAACATCGCGAACGGGATGGTCAGATCATTGCTCATGATCGCGGCGCCGAGTTTTTCGCGGTCTTTCGACATCTCATCGACGTCGCCCTGCAACAGGAACAGCCGCTCCGGGTCCAGCGTTTTCAGATAGCGGTCGAAAATTTTTCCGGACATGGCGGCGTCCAGTGGCTGCCCGGTGTAATGGAAGTGTTCCAGCAGCTCGGCGGAAAGATGTGCGGCCTGCGCATGTTGCGGCAGGGGCAGCAGCGGCGCCGGTGCGGATTCGGCAGAACAGAACAGTGCCTGCGTTGCGAGCGTGATCACCAATGTGATGCGCATCAGGTGCTGGTTCATGGGTATTTCCTTTGCGGCAGATACGAGTGCTGTCTTGTACCGTGAATGGGTTCTGGAACGGATCATGGACATGTTTGCGCACGGTGCCTTGGCATCGCGGCAATCACGATCATGTTGAGGCGGGCATGCTTCGCCCATGTGTCGCAGTGTTGAGGTTCTTGTAACATGCCCGGCGCCACGCGTCTGTTCGACCCCGAACGGTCAGTGCGGCGGAGCGACCGTTGTGATCGGCGATTGCCCTATTGCTCCAGCACGTACTGGCCGGGCGCCGGGCCGAGCACAGGATAACCCGTTGACGGCGCACCCGCCGACGGCGGGTGCGCGAAGCCGCTCGAATGCTGTTCCAGCCATTGCACCCAGGCCGGCCACCACGAACCCGCGACGGCGGTGGTCGACAGGTACCAGCGATCCGGATCGACATAGCGCTCGCCGGCTGGCCAGTGCGTCTGGCGGAACTGCCGATGCGGGTGGCCGGGTTCATTGACGATGCCGGCGTTGTGCCCGCCACTGGTCAGCACGAAGGTCACATCGGTTTCGGCCACCAGATTGAACTTGTAGACCGAGCGCCACGGCGCGACATGATCGGTCTCGGTGGCAACGGCAAACACCGGCATGTGCAGGTCGGACAGGGCGATCGGCTTGCCGTTGACGCGATAGCGCCCTTCGAACAAGTCATTGTTGAGGAACAGGTGGCGCAGATATTCGCCGTGCATGCGAAACGGCATGCGGGTGGCGTCGGCGTTCCAGGCCATCAGGTCGGTCATCGGTGCGCGCCGTCCCAGCAGGTAGTCGTTGACCATGCGCGACCAGACCAGGTCGCTGGAGCGCAGCAGCTGGAAGGCGCCAGCCATCTGGCGGCTGTCCAGATAACCCTGCCGCCACATCAAATCTTCCAGATAATCGAGCTGGCTTTCGTCGATGAACAGCGTGAGTTCGCCGGCCTCGGTGAAGTCGGTCTGCGCCGCCAGCAGCGTCAGCGAATTGAGCAACGTCCCATCCTTGCCGGCCAGCGCAGCCGCCGCGATGGTCAGCAGGGTGCCGCCGAGGCAGTAGCCGACCGCATTGATCTTCTGGTCGGGCACGATGGCGCGCACCGCATCGAGGGCGTCGAAGATGCCCAGTTTCAGATAGTCGTCCATGCCGAGGTCGCGGTCGGCTGCGGTCGGGTTGTGCCAGGAGATCATGAACACCGTGTGTCCCTGATCAACCAGATAGCTGACCAGCGAGTTGGTGCTGGAAAGGTCAAGGATGTAGTACTTCATGATCCACGCCGGGACGATGAGTATCGGTTCGGCATGCACCTGTTTGGTCGTGGGCGTGTATTGAATCAATTCGATGAGCCGATTGCGCAGGACGACGGTGCCCTTGGTCGTGGCCACCTCGTGGCCGGGCCGGAAATGCTCTGCCCCGGCCGGGCGCTTGCCGCCACGCTCCCGATCCCAGTCTTCGATCAGATTCATGGCGCCACGCAGCAGGTTCTGTCCGCCGTCCCGCGCGGTCGCCGCCAGCACCTCGGGATTGGTCGCGATGTGGTTCACGGGCGAGATCAGATCGAGCAGTTGCCGCGCCACGAAGGCCACCACCTGCTCGTGATGCGACGAGACGCCGCCAATGCCGGTGGTCGCGTTATGCCACCATTGCTGTTGCAGCAGGAAGTTCTGATAGATCAGGTTGAACGGCCACTGCTGCCAGGCCGCGCTGCTGAAACGGCGGTCATGTGGCAGCGGTTCGATGCAGGGCGGGCAGGCCACCCCGGCGCTGGCCGGCGCCGCATGGTTAAGCAGACGGACTTGTTTGCGCACGGCTTTTTCAGCCAGCCGCTGCCATTTCCCGGGGGATTCCGCCAGATGCAGCGCCCAGTCGGCCCAGGCCAGCGCGAGACTGACCGGGGAAATGCCTAGCGTGACGCGGCCCATGATCGAATGCAGCATCCGGTCGAGGTCGGTTGGCGGCTCGATGTCGCGCTGGCCGGGAACCATCGCCGGCGGCATCGGGTGGGTGTCGGGTTGCGACTCGGTGATCGACGGTGACTCAGGCATGGCGCGCATCGGCAGGTTCTCCATGGTTTATTGATCAACGGCGACCGGCGCATCGTGCCGGTCGGATGTGCGCGGCGCGCTGCCGGACCACAGCCGGCCGCCATATTTCACCAGCTCGAACCATCCAACTGCGGCAAGGCTGGCGAGAAACGGCAAGGCCATCATGCGGTCATGGACCGGAGCAAAATGGAAGAGGCGCTGCAGCGGCGGGATCGACAGCACGGCGAGCAGTGCCGCGCTGGTGCCGGCCAGCATCCACCATTGGGCCGGATTGGGTTTACGCAGTAGCGAAAAGATGCTGTGTGACAGCGAGCGGTTGGCGATGATCAGGCCCAGATTGCCAATCACGACACAAGTGAATGCGAGCGCGCGCGCCTGCTGCTCCTGCATGCCTGCATGCAAGGCAAAGAAAAATACCGCGGCGACGGCCGCCAGCAAACCGCTGCCTTGCAACACCGCCAGCAGCACATTGCGGGTGCCGAACAGGCGTTCATCGATGGCGCGCGGTGGTCGCAACATGATGTCGCTGTCGGCCTCTTCGGTTTCAAAGACGATGGCGCAGGCCGGATTGATGATCATCTCCAGGAACACGATATGCACCGGCGTAAACGCAAGCGGCGTGCCCAGCAGCAGAGGCAGCAGCGTCATGCCGGCAATCGGCAGATGCACCGCCACCACGTAGGTCATGGCCTTGCGCAGGTTGTCGTAGATACGACGGCCGAGCCGGATCGCATGCACGATCGACGAAAAATCATCGTTCAACAGCACCAGCGACGACGCCTCGCGCGCCACATCGGTGCCGCGCTCACCCATGCTGATACCGATATGCGCAGCCTTCAACGCCGGTGCGTCATTAACGCCGTCGCCGGTCATGGCGACGATCTCGCCATTGGCCTTGAGGGCGTTCACCAGGCGCAGCTTTTGTTCGGGCAATATGCGCGCAAAAATGGTGGCGTCACGTACGCTGGCGCGCAGTTCGGTGTCGTTAGTGGCCGCCAGTTGCGCGCCGGTGATGACTTGCTCGTCGGGCAGCCCCGCCAGCGCGGCGATGGCGCGCGCGGTGGCAGGATAATCGCCTGTGATCATCACCACCCGAATGCCTGCCTGCCGGCACTCCCTGACTGCTTGCGCGATGGCAGGGCGGATCGGATCGGCCAGTCCGACCAGCCCCAGCCAGGTGAAGTCAAACCCGTCGGGCGTCGCAGGCCAGCTTGCCGCGACGCAGCTGGCGCTGGCCACGCCGAGCACGCGCATGCCCTGGGCGGCGAGCTGTTCGACTTGCTGCAAGACGGCGGCGCTCCGGGACGGATCGAGTCGGCACAGGCGTGCGACCGACTCGGGCGCGCCTTTGGTGGCGACCACATCATGCTCTTGTCCGGCGACATGCCACACGTGCGTCATTGCCATGACCGCCTGCGTCAACGGATACTCATGCACCAACGACCAGTCGCGGCGGGCATCGCGGTCCCCCGGATCAAGCTCGGCCAGACAGCGCAGGAACGCCTTGTCCATCGGATCGAAGGGCGTCGTTTCGCTGGCGAGGACGGCGCTCCTGAGCACTTGCAGTGCCGCAGGCGCAAGCGCGGCGCCAGGTTCGGCGCCAATCATTACCGTCTCTTGGCCGATGACAATGGCACTGACCGACATGCGGTTTTGGGTCAGGGTACCGGTCTTGTCGACGCACAGCACCGTGGCCGATCCGAGCGCCTCGATCACGGGTGTATGCCGCGTCAACACATGATTTTTTGAAATGCGCCATGCGCCCAACGCCATGAACACGGTCAGGATGACCGTGAACTCCTCAGGCAGTAACGACATCGCCAGCGTAATTCCTGCCAGCAAACCATTGAGCCAATCGTGGCGCGTCCATCCGTACAGCAACACAATCAGCATGGCGACGGCGATACCAAAGATGGCGAAGCGTTTTACCAGTGTGCCGATTTCCTGCTGCAACCGACTGCGCTCCTGCGGCTGATTCTGCAGCGTGCGCCCGATCTGACCGATCGCGGTGGAGCTGCCGGTGGCGATCACGCGGGCCAGCCCGCCGCCCTGCACGATCAGCGTGCCCGACCAGATGCGGCCTGCAGCCTCGTTCGAAAAGATGGTCGCAACCTCCGGCGTCGGATCGGTGCGCTGCTTGGTCACTGCAACCGACTCGCCCGTGAGCAGGGATTCATCCAGCAGCAAGTCATGGCACTCCAGCAGCACGCCGTCGGCGGCCACCCGGTCGCCTTCTTCCAGGACCAGCAGATCGCCGTTGACCACCTCGCGGCCCGGAATCCGGACTTGCTCGCCATTGCGAATGACGAGTGCGCGCGGGCTGGAAAGGTCGCGCAGCGTTTCCAGCACCCGTTCGGTGCGGCGTTCCTGAACAATCGTGATGGCCATCGTGATGAACACGAAACCGAGCAGCATGAACGCATCGTTGCGGTCACCGAGCAGTAGATAAATCGCCCCTGCGCCCATGAGCAACAGAAACATCGGTTCGCGCAGCACCTCGGCCAGGATGCGCAGGGCGGTGCGTTGCTTGTTGGCGGGAAGTTCGTTGAATCCTTCCTGTTGCAGCAGCCGGGCCGCCTGCTGGTCGGACAGGCCCGCGTTCGCATTGGTTGACGCAGGCGTCGTGAAATTCATTGCGAATATGCCGAGTGCGACGAAGCGGACTGCATGGTCAATCTCCCCTGGAATGGTTGCGCCCATTGTTGAACTGACAGGTTTTCAGGGACTTGATGCAAATCAAAAACAGTCGGGTTGCTTACCGCGGTCGCTGGTGACCAGCCGCGAATCGGCATCGAAAATCACGCAACCTGAAAATGATGTCATCGAGATCACGGAAAAACCGTAAGATGATTGCGGTCATGCACGTGGTCGCATGCGTCGACCGGTTCATCCCGCGAAATTTTGCCGTGACGTTTGTCCCGGCTCAGACCGTGGAAAGTCCCGGAAGCAGGCGACAGTGGAATGCGTGGGTGCCATTCTCAAAAAAAAAAGCGATCCTCAATGTAGTTCAACCAGGAGATACAACATGAAGAAATCGATCCTGCTGGCACTGTTCCTCGCAGTCGCAGCGCCTGTTTTCGCCGCCAGCAACGGTGCGCCCAACGAAGCCAACTGCGCGGCGCAGGCAGAAACCCGTTCCGGAAGCGAACGCACCGACTTCATCGAGAAATGTCTGAATTCAGGCAAGCTGAGCGCGAAACAGCAAAAGAAAGCCGATTGCCGCGCTGAGGGCAAAGACTTGAAGGGTGCCGAGAAAAAGAGTGCCTACAAGGCTTGCCTGGCCAAATAAACGCGCGACGCCAACACGTCCGTAGCGGCCAACCAGTCGACGCCATGCAGCGTGCGCTGGTTGGGCCGTAATTCACGCACATTGCGGATGACGGGCGCACCCGCCTCTTTCCTCGCAGCACCCTCTGTTCTCCCGCTGTTCCCCTCCTGACCTGATTGGCTTGTGGCGACTGTCCCCGGTTGCCGCGCTTGCTTGTTGTCGCCTCTTGTCGACCAAATGGCAATGCCGTGCGCTGACTTTTCGTGGCGAAAAACCGTGGTGTTAAATACAATTAATTATGTTTTTTTGGCAATTTTTCACAAGAAACCAGTTAGCATCTGGCTTGCAACTTATTTCGATGAAGCACTTGAAGAACGTTGAGAAAACCGGCGTTGCGCACCCGCCGGAAATTGCTCTTTGTTGATTTTTTGCGATTACGTCACGACCAAGGACCATCATGCACCGCCACGCCTCCATCAATCGCCTTTATCGTCTTGTCTGGAGTGAGCGCCTGCGGATCTGGGTCGCGGTGGCGGAAAATGCGCGCGGACGCGGCAAGTCCAGCGGTGGCCGACGACGTATCACGGCGCTGATGGCGCTCGGATCGGGCTTGCTGCTCGGGCCGGCGGCGGCGGCCGGACCGCCGACCGGGATCGTCACCGACGGACGCACCCAGACCTCGGTGACCAGCGCCGGCAATGTGGTCAGCATCAATACGGCGACGGTGTCCGGCGCCAATGCGTTCAATTCGTTCAGCACCTTTAATGTGCAGAGCGGCGTGACGGCGAATCTGTATCTGCCGGGCGGCACCAGCAACCTGATCAACATCGTGCGCGACGCGCGCAGCGATATTTCCGGCGCGCTCAATGCCATCAAGGATGGCTGTATCGGCGGCAACGTCTGGTTTGCCAATCCGTACGGCATGCTGGTCGGTGCGACCGGCGTGGTCAACGTCGGCTCGCTGACGGTCACCACCCCGACCACCGCGTTCGTCAGCAATTTCTTCCGCGCGCCAGGCATCCCTGACGACGGCTCGGTGGCGCAACTGCTCAACGGCACCGCGCCGCGCAACGCGGCCGGCGTGATCACCGTCAACGGCCGCATCAACGCGATCGATGGCGTGGCCCTGAGTGCCGGCGCGGTCAATGTCAATGGCGCGATCTACAGTGGCGCGCGCTTCCTCGGCAACGCGCCGGACTTCAGCGACGTGGTCAATACCAATGGCATGAAGACCGCCGCCAGCGTGGTCGTCCGCGCCGGACGGATCGAGATCGTCGCCGATGGCGATGCCACCGTCAGCGGTGCACTGAATGCCGCCGGCAACGCCGGTGTCAACGGCGGCGATGTCAGCATTCGCGCCGGCGGCAGCATCGACCTGGTCGCAGGTGCTGCGGTCGATGTCAGCGGCGCCGGCGAGAATTCGTCGGGCGGGACCGTGAACATGTTTGGCAACAACGCCGTGTTCCGTTCCGGCGCGCTGATTGACGCCAGCGCCGGCAAATCGGGCAGTGGCGGCGCGATCGAATTCAGCGCCAAACGCGCCGTCGAGCTCGCCGGCGGCAGCTTCAAGGCCGGCGCCAACGTCGGCCGCGCCGGCAGCATCCTGATCGACCCGACCGATATCGTGATCAGCGCCAACATGGCATTGAATGACGGCAGCCCGATCACGCTGGTTGCCGACAACAGCATCACGCTCAACAGCGGCGTGGTGGTGTCGTCGCGCCAGATTGGCAGCGCCACCGACCATCTGAGCGCAAGCTCCGTCGGCAATTCCGGCAATATCTCGATGACCGCGCCGCAGCTCACGTTCAACACCAACAGCATGGTGCTGGCGCAGGTCGAAGCGGGCAGTGCGTTCCAGGGCGGCGATGTCAGGTTCAACGCCAGCCGCACCGATGGCGGCACGGCCCAGATCGATCTGCTCAATGCTACCGTCATGGGCCGCAATGTCACGCTGGCGGCCACGGCCGCGCTGACCGACGCCTCGCTGCTGGTGTCGAGCGGGGTCAACCAGGCCAGCGCCGCGGCCAACATCAATGTCGGCGCTGGCAGCAAGGTGATTGCGTCCGGCGATCTGGCCGTCAACGCCAGCGCGAGCGTCAACACCTCCACCAACAGCGTGCCGGTGCCCTTGTCGATCCAGCGCGTGTCATCGCAGGCTGCCGTCAATGTCAGCGGCGCCAGCCAGTTGTCGGCCGGTGGCGATGCCACGCTGTCGGCCAGCTCGGTAATCACTACCGACGCCCGTCCCACCTCGGCGCTGGCGAACATGGCCGGTGATGCCTCGGTCGCGGTATCGGATGTCCTTAGCAATGCCACAGTGCTGGTGACCGACACCGCCGTGGTCGACGTCACCGGCAAGCTCAGTCTGCTGGCCACCAATGCCGTCACCAGCCACGCCATCGCCGATGCCTCGGCCAGCGGCAGCACGGCCGCCGGTGCGGCGGTTGCGGTCAGCAAGCTGCGCACCACCACCAGCGTGACCGTCAACGGCGCTGCGGCGTTGACGACGGGTGCGCTGGATCTGCAGGCAAGCTCGAACAATAGCGTGATCGTGAGCGCCAAGGCGGCCGCCAACGGCGCGCAGGAAGACAGCAGCAAATCCAGCAAGAGCAGCCAGGTGCTGGACGATTACAAATCCGATACCCAGACCGCCGACAGCGGTTCGTCCGGCGTGACCGTGGCCGGCGCCGTGGTCGTCAGCGATCTGAAGAGCACCACCTCCGCCAGCCTGGCGTCGAGCCACAAGGCCGTGGTCACCGGCGCCGTCACCGTCGGCAGCAACGCCAGCAACAACGTCACGGCCAGCGCCGATGGCAGCAGCGCCAATGGCGGCACCGGCGTGGCCGCAGCAGTCGGCGTCAATCTGGGCACCGTCAGTAATCTGGCCAGCGTGGCGCAGGCGCTTGACGCCCGCAGCCTTGCCATCAGCGCCGGCATGACGCCGAGTGCCGCCACCAGCAGCTTCAGCACGGCGGTGTTGTCCGGCGCGGGCGCGAGCAATGTCGGCATTGCAGGTGCAATGGCATTCAATGCCATCGACAGCGCTACGGCGGCCTCGTTGCTGCCGGGCGCAGTCGTCACGTTGAGCGGCGCCGCCGCCGACCTGGCGCTGACGGCCGAGAACAATACGGCATCCAGCGCCTCGGCCAAGCCGGCCGGTCCGACCACCGGCGACAAGGTGGGTATCGGCGCAGCGGTGGCAGTCAATCTGGTCGCCACGCGCACCGACGCCCAAATTGGCGATGGCGCCACCGTGAGCGGTGCGCGCGATGTCGCGCTCAATGCACATGGCAGCCATGACTCCGTCACCGAAGCCGAAGCCGGCACCTCGGGCGGCGTGGCGATCACGCCGTCGGTCGCGGTGGCGCTGATCAACAACAGCACCAGTGCGCGCGTCGGCAGTGGTAGTGCACTGACGCTGGGCGGCAATTTGCTGGTCGCAGCACAACAGGACTCGAGCAACACCACCAGCGCCAAGGGCAGTGCCGTCGCTGGCAAGGCCGCCATCGGCGCCGCCGTGGGCGTGGCGCTGATCGATGATGTGGTGCAGGCCACCACGGCGCGCGAGATCAACGCCAATGGCGGCGTCGGCCACGGCGCGGTGACCTTCAGCGCCAGTGGTGCGTCGGCCAGCAGCGTGACGGCCTCGGCCAGCGCGGCCGGTGGCAACACCGATGCCGACGCCGGCAGCAACGATGCCGCCGGCAAACCGAAGGAAGATGCCAGCGTCGACAGCAAGGTCGACAAGCAGCTCGACTTCGGCAAGAAAAAACAAGGCGACGCGCAGGTCGGCGACAGCAAGCAGCAAAGCGCCAGCGGCACTGCCGTGACCGATAAAAAGGGCGGGCAGGGCTCGGCCAGCACCAGCGAGGGCAAGTTGTCGGTGGCCGCCGCCGTGGGCGTGAATCTGCAGCACTCGACCGTGCAGGCGTTTGTTCCCGACGACGGCAAGGTCAGCGCCAGCGGCGTGCTGACCCTGAACGCCAGCAACAACACCGACGGACTGGTCGCCACCGACGGCATTGCCGGTGGCACGGCCAAGGCCGGTATCGGCGCGGCCGTCTCGGTCAATCTGGTCAAGTCAGTCAACGAAGCAAGCATCGGCCAGCGCGCCATCGTCAGCGCCAACGGCGTCAGCCTGCAGGCCGGCATGACCGACCGCAACGGCGACGGGACCGATCTGGTGCATACCCTGTCGGCTGCCGCCATCTCGGGCGGTGGCGGCAGCGCGATCGGCCTGGCCGGTTCGCTGGCGCTGAACCTGATCGACACCTCCAGCCAGGCGCTGGTCAAGAGCGGCGCGCAGGTCAATGCCGGCAGCGGCGCGTTCAGTCTGGACGCGACAGGCAATACCAACACCACCGCCGACGCCGCACCGGCTGACGGTGGCGGTTCCGGCGGCAAGGTCGGCATCGGCGCTTCGGCTGCCGTCAACGTGGTCTCGAACCGCGTCGTGGCCGAGTTGCAGGATGACGCAACGCTGGCCGGCAGCGGCAATGTCATGCTGGTCGCGAGCGGCAATCATGTCGTCCTCACCAAGGCGGAAGCCGGCGCGAAAGGCGGCGTTGCGATCACGCCGGCGCTGGCGCTGTCGATGATCAACAACAGCAGCACCGCCAGAATGGGCACCAATGCCTTCGGCGCGCCAGCACTGACCGGTGTCGGCAGCGTGACCCTGTCGGCGAACCAGATTACCAGCACCACCACCACCGCCAAAGGCAGCGCCGCCGGTGAAAAAGCCGCCATCGGCGCGGCGGTCGCGGTCGCGCTGGTGAATGACGACATCACGGCGACCACCGAGCGCGATATCGTCAACGCGCAGGGCAATGTGACGATCGCAGCGGTGGGTGCCTCGGCCAACACCACCTCGGCCAGCGCCAGTTCGGCCGGCGGCAAATCGGATGACGAAGCCGGTGGCACTGATGCCAACGGCAAGAAAACCGAAGACGCCACGGTCGACGACAAGGTCGGCAATCAGGTCAGCTTCGGCAAGACGCAGCAAAGCAAGAACAATGTGGGCGACAGCAGCCAGCAGGGCAAGACCTCCAGCGCTGCCAACAACAAGCCGTCGGCAGCATCCAGCGAAGGCAAGGTATCGGTGGCAGCAGCGGTGGCCGTGAATATCGTCGACGTACACGTTTCGGCCACGGTCGCGCCCAACCGCACCATCAGCACCAGCGGCGCCTTCGCGCTGAACGCCAGCGGCAACACCGACGGCACCGCAACATCGGATGGCGCCGCCGTTGGCAAGGCCGCCAAGGTCGGCATCGGCGCGGCCGCGTCGGTCAACAAGGTCGACACCGTCACCTCCGCCAGCATCGGCAACAACGCCACCGTCAACGCCAATGGCGTAAGCGTCACGGCCGGCATGACCAACAGCGGCGGCGACCGTATCCACACGATCGACGCCGAAGCGCAATCCGGCGCCGGCGGCAGCAAGGTCGGCATTGCCGCCTCGCTGGCGCTGAACCTGGCCACCAACAGCAGCCTCGCCACGATTGGCACGGGCGCCAACGTCGATGCCGGCGGCGGTGACGTGCTCGTCCGTACCGACGACCGCGCGGCGTACACCGCCAAAGCCACCCCGGTGACCAATGGCGGCGCTGCCGGCGGTGACGTCGGCGTCGGTGTGTCGGTCGCGCTGAATGTCATCAACGCCACCTCGGCAGCATCGGTGGCGAGCAATGCGACGCTGACCAATGCGCGCGATGTCACCGTGTCGGCCAACACTATCGGCGGTAGCGATGCCGAAGCGACGGCCGGCGGCAGCGGCGGCAAACTGGCGTTCGACGCCGCCGCAGCAGTCACCACCCTGAATCAAACCACCACGGCATCGATCGCTGCCGGCAGTGATCTCGCCGCCAGCCGCAATCTGTCGGTGTCGGCCACCAGCAGCGGCGAACACAAGGCGCTCTCCAAAGGCGCTGCGACCTCGAATTCGATCGCCGTCGGCGCATCGGTCGGCGTCATCACCAGCACCAGCACCACACGGGCCAGCGTCGACCGCAATCTGTCGGCCGACGGCACGCTGACGATTTCGGCCGATGCGACGCGGGCCTATACCGCCGACGCCAGCGCCAGCGCGGGCGGCTCGCAATCGCAGGACAGCGTCGATCAGAACAAGACGCAGTCCGATAGCGCGGCCAGCACCAAGACCCTGAAGAACAACCAGAACAGCAGCTCCAACCAGGGCACCAAGGGCGGTGGCAAGGTCGCGCTGGCGGCAGCCGTGGGCGTGACGTCGTTGACCGACGTGGTCAATGCGACGGTGAGCGGTGGCCACACGCTGGCCTCGAACGGCGCCATGGCAATCACGGCCCATAGCGACAGCAATTTCAGCGCGCGCGGCGCAGGCGACGCGGTCAACCCGAATGCCAAGGTGGGTGTGGCAGTCGGCGTCGGCATTGCCTTGTCCAACAATGAAACCAGTGCCTCAGTGGGCGACAACAGCACCATCACGATCCAGTCCGGCGACCTGACGGTGCAAGCCGAGTCGCTGCAGAACCGCGACGCCGCCTTCGTCAACAAGCTCGCCGCCGAAGCCATCGCCGGCGCCGGCGGCAGCAAGGTTGGCGTGGCCGGCGCCTTTGCCGTGGTGGTGTCGAACGCCAGCACGCTGGCAACGCTGGGCGCCAATACGCAGGTCACCAAGGCCAATGACATCCACCTGAATGCGTTCAACACCAGCATGCTGGGCGCCAAGGCGATTGCCGGCGCGATCGGCGGCAACGTCGGCGTTGGCGCGAGCGTTGCGACCATCATCTCGCAGAACCAGTATCGCGCCACCGTCGGCAGCGGCAGTGTCATCACCGCGCGCAGCCTGACACTGGATGCGGAAAACCGTCGTGTGACGCCGGGCGCATTTGCGTTGACGCTTAACTCCATCGACGATGTCTCCACCATTCCTGACCAGTTGACGCACGGCGCCTTGCTGGGCGGCGGCAACTACTACACCGAGGCCATTTCCGGCGCGGTCGGCGACGCGGTCGCCGCCTCCGGCGCGGTTGCCCTGAGCAAGTTCGATGACGTCACCGAAACCGGTCTGGGTCATGACGCCACCGTCAATGTCACCGGTGCGGTCGCGCTGACCAGTCTGAACGACACCAGTTCGACCTCGCTGGCGCTGGCCGCCTCGGTCGGCGGCAAGGTCGGCATCGGCCTGTCGAGCGCCGACGTGATCAGCACCAACGACACCAGCAGCCACATCGACGCGGGCGTGCTGATCAATCAATCGGGCAGCATTGCGCTGTCGGCGACCAATCGGCAGAAGGCTGATTTGTTTGGCTTCAGCGGCGGTATCGGCGGTTCGGTCGGCGTCAGTGGCGTGGCCAATGTGCTGACCGAGCAGAACAAGGCGCAGGCGACCGTGGCGGCATCGACCGCGACGCGCCTGACCAGCGCCGGAGCGCTTGACCTGAGCGCAGCCAACAGCCTGACCTCGCGCAATATTGCGGCTGGTGTCGGTGTCGGCGGCTCGGTCGGCGTCGGTGTTGCCGCCGCCGTCAACACCATCGAAAACCAGACCCGCGCGCAGCTCGGCGATGACGTCGTCGCCAACATTGGCGGCGTCACCGGCCTGACCGCCAGAGCAACCGAAGACATGACCACCTACGCCATCGGCGCCGCCGGCGCCGGTTCGGTCGCCGTCGGTGGCGCAGCGCTGGTGAACGTGCTCAACAGCACCACCGAAGCCGCCATTGGCAATCGCGTCAGCCTCAACCACAACAATCAGCAAACCTCGGCCCAGGGCATCGCCTTGCTGGCCAGCGACAGCACGGGGTTGCTGGATGTCGTGGTCGGCGCTGGCGGCGGTGGGTCGGTGGGTGGTGGCGCGGCCGCTGATGTCGGCGTGATCAGCAAAAACACCCATGCCACGATTGGCAACAATGCCAGCGTGGAAGCGGCCGGCAATGTGCTGGTGCAAGCGGAATCGGATGAGCGCGTGCGCGTCACCGGCATCGGTTTCGGCGTGGGCGGTTCGGCCGGTCTGGCCGGCTCGGTCGCCGCGTATTCGATCACCGCCAACACCACCGCGCTGCTCGGCAACAGCACCAGCTTGGTGACCAACAGCAGCGCGCTGGTGGCGGCCGACGACCAGACCAGCATCGACCTGATCACCGGCAGCGCTGCCGGCGGCGGTTCGGCTGCATTGGGTGCGGCGGCCGGTGTCGTGATCCTCAACAAGACCACCTACGGCGCGATCGGGCAGAACGCCACGGTGCGGGCGTTGGGCAACAACGGTGGCCTGAGTGCCGCCACCGGCGCGTACCTGATTTCGTATGGCAGCGCGATTTCCGGCGAGGGCGAGGTGCACAAATCCGGCCTCGCGCCGAAGGATGCGTCGGGCAACACGGTCGGCGGTCGCGACGCCTTCAATGCACTGGTGCAGCAACGCAATGCCGTGCGCCAGCTGCAAACCGTGCAGGGCCTGGCGGTCACCGCCACCAACAGCGACAGCATCAAGTCCTACGCCGTGACCGGCGCGGCCGCCGGTGCGGTTGCGATCACGCTGGGCGCCAACGTCTCGGTGGTCACGACCGACACCCAGGCGACCATCGGCGACGGTGCGCAAATCAATCAGAGCGGTGTCGGCAATAGCGGGCAGTCGGTGCATCTGGCTGCCGGCGAGGAGCAATTCCATCTGGGTCTGGCCGGTGCTGCATCCGGCGCAGGCGCAGCCGCGATCGGTGCGGGCGCGGACGTCTTCCTGTCCACCAATAACACGCTCGCTGCCGTCGGTAGCGGTGCGAACGTCAAGGCCGTACGCGATGTCAATGTGCTGGCGCAGGCGCATGAGCAGATGCTCGACATGGGCATCGGCCTGTCCGTCGCCGGCTCGGTCGCGGTGGCCGGTTCGGTCGCGGTGGTTTCGCTGACCGACACCACCCGCGCCGTCGTCGCCGCTGGCAGCAACCACATCGATGCCGGTGGCAATGTCAAGGTCGCCGCCGCCGACGATACCGAAGTCAATCTGGTGGCCGGGGCCGCGGCCGCAGGCATCGGCGTGGCCGGTGTCGGCGCTGCGGTTGGCGTCAACGCCATCAACAAAACCACCGCCGCCAGCATCGGTGACGGGGTCACGGTGAATGCGCTCGGCGCCGCCGGCGCGACTGCCATGACCGCCTACAGCGGCGCGGACGACAGCACCACCGCTGCACGTGGCGGCCTGCTGGTGCAGGCTACTTCCAGCGAAGACCTGCTCGGCGTGGTTGCCAGCGGCGCGGCCGGCCTGTACGCCGGTGTCTCCGGCGCGATCGCCGTCGATACCGTCAAGTCCGCCACCAGCGCGACCATCGGCAACAACGCCCGCATCAACACCACCAATACCGGCGCGAATGGGCTGCAGGATGTCAACGTCACCGCGCGCAACAACTTCAAGTCGGAAATCTATACCGGCTCGGTAGCGCTCGGCGCGGGTGCGCTGGCCGGTGCGGTGGACGTCAGCAATGTCAACAACAGTGCGAGCGCTGCCATCGGCAGTGGCGCGGAAGTGCATGCCGCCCATGATGTGCTGGTCAATGCGCTCGGTACGGAGAGCTTCAAGACCGTCGTCGTCAGCGGCGCTGGCGGCCTGCTCGGACTGGCCGGCGGCGTGGCCGTGTATGGCGTCGGCGACAAGCTTGGCAGCGATGCACAGGGCCAGCTCTCGACCAGCAAGGGCAACGTCAATGACGAGGCCGACAGCCAGTCGCGCAACAGCAGCGTGGGCGACATGCTGGCCGGTTCCGACAATGCGAACGCGCGCGCCATTGGCGCCAGCGCGCAGGGCACGCGCACCAACGTGGTAGTCAGCAGTTCGCAAACCGTCGTGCCGCCGTCGGGCAATACTGCCAGCGTCGGTGATGGCGCCAAGCTCCTGGCCGGCAACGACATCGGCATCAATGCCCGTGGCAAGCTTGATTTTGATGCCAGCACCGGCGCAGTCGCGGTGGGCGCGCTGGGTCTGGGCGCCGGCGTCGGCATCGGCACCATGACGCTCAACAACCGCGCGCTGGTCGGCAACAATGCCGAACTCAGCGCCGGCCTGACCACCACAACCGGCGACGTGCGCGTAGCCGCATCACTGGCCGAACATGCCCATGTGCTGGCGTTTGCCGGTACCGGCGGACTGGTGGCCTTGAACGCCGCCTATGCCTCGCTGACTGATGGCAGCACCACGCGCGCCGCGATCGGCACCGGAGTGCGCATTCATCACGCCGATGCCGTGTTCGTGCAGGCGCTGGATCAGCGCGCAGTGAATACCGAAGCGCGCGGCGCCAGCATCGGCGCATATGTCGGCGGCGCTTCGATTTCCAACAGTGTCATCGGTGGCAGCACCGAGGCAGCCGTCGGCAGCGGCGCTGCGATTGGCAGCAGCGGCAGCGAGGTCGTGCGGGCGCTGTCAGTGACGGCGGGTTCGGATGTCGATGCCGACAGCAGCAGCGTCGCTGCAGCGGTTGGCCTGGGCCTGGCAGCCAGCGGTGCGGTCGCCACCTCGAACGCCACGCCGGTGACCAAGGCGCATGTCGATGGCGGCGTGATCCGGCTGAGCGAAGACGCCCTGATCGGCGCGACCGGCCATACCCGCGCCATCGCCGATGCCGAAGGCGTCAACCTGAGCCTGTCCGCGGCAGCGGGTGCCTCGGTGGCCACGGCCACTGCCAATTCCGAAGTCGATGCCAGCCTGGATGGCGGCGCCTCACTGTCGGGTCGCAACCTGACCGTCGCGGCAGCCCAGCAGAACACCCACCGCTCGCCGTACGATATCGCCTCGACGGCGGTCGGCGCGTCCGGTGCATTCTTTGCCGGCATTACCGCCACCAGCGCCACCACCAGCAACCACAGCGCAGTCAGTGGGAGCGTCGCCGACAACAGCACCCTGGTGCTGAGCGGCGCCGCCCTCGTCAGCGCCACCAACAACACCAGCCAGAACGCCTCGGCATCCGGACTGGCGGTCGGCATCGTCGCTGCCGGCGCAAATATTGCCAAGACCACGTCAAGCAGCACCACCCTGGCCACGCTGGGCGACAACGTCAGTCTTGATGGCCCGAGCGTCGGCGTCCTGCCAGCCTCGTTGACCGTCACGGCAAGCGGCACCGACCTGACCATGGCCGATGCCACCTCCGGCAGCGGCGGCCTGATCGCCGGCGCGGCCGCGAGTGCCACCACCAGCAGCAGCAGCGACACCGAAGCGCGCACCGGCAGCGGCAACAGCGCCGTCGGCGGACGCCAGCTCACGGCCACCAGCTATGCGCTCAATGCCATCCACACGACCACCTTCAATGCCCGCGTCGATTCCCTGAATGCCTCGCTGGTTGGCGCCAGCGGTGCGATTGCCAACAACACGGTCAACAGCAAAGTGCTGGCAGCACTGGGCGCGTCCGGCGTGGTCAATGCCAGCAAGGTCGACATCCTGGCCAGCAACACGACGCTGAAAGGCTGGTTGTTGGGCGCGACCAATGGCGACACGGCCGACTGGAACATCAACTCCGGTTCGGGCGGCCTGCTCAATGGCGCGGCCGGCTCCAGCATCAGCCACATCGTGCACGACACCGTCGCCAGCGTGGGCGATACCGCCCGCGTGCACATCCTGGCGCCGGCACTGAATGCCGGTCATTTCAACATGGATGCGGTCAACACGATTTCGGCGCATGACAAGGCCAGGCTCGATTCCGGCGGCGCGATTGCGGTAGCGTTTGCGCAGTCCGAATTGCTGGTCGACGCGGCCGATGCGACGGTCTCGTTCGGCGCCAATTCGATGGTCAACAGCGACTCCGGCGACATCAACGCCGGCGCACGTTCCAACATTGCGGTGGATGCACGCGCGTCGGTGAATGTCTACGGACTGGCCGGCGTGCCGGGCGGTTCGGCCTATACGTTCTATACCGGCACCAACACCGCGCTGGTCAAGAGCGGAGCCTTGCTGCGTTCCGACGATGGTTCGGTCCTGCTCAGCGCCGGCCAGGGTTCGCAGGGCGAACTCAGCAGCATCGACACCAACGCCGCCGTCAATCTCTGGAACAAGACAGCGGTGCCGATCAATACGCCGCCGGATGCACAATCGCGCATCACCAACAATGCCAACGTCACGCTGGAAGCCGGCAGCCGGGTCGAGGCCGCGCAGGATATCGCGCTGTATGCCGACAAGGGCAGCGTCACCACCAAGGCCAAGGGCATCGGCAAGGATCTGTATCGCGAGGCGCTGGCGGCGGCTGCCAGCGGCGTCAGTCATTTGTTTGGCGGCGGCGACGTGTCGTTCGACATCACCGGCGGCACCAGCCAGGTCGGCGGTCGCGCCGTGGTCAAGGTCGACGGCACGGCACTCACCGGGGTCAACCGGATCGCTTCGCTGACGCTCGACATCGAATTCATCGACGCGCAGGGCAACAAGGTCACCACGCCGGTGTCGGTGCCGGTCTACCAGACCAATTCGCTCGTCCAGTTTGTCGACAGCGCCGGCAACGTGGTGGCCGACAATTCGCCCAACCGGGTCGTGATCGGCAGCCGCGTCTTGTGGCGCATGGTGACCACTGCCAGCAAGGGCGTGACGTTTACGATCGATCCTGCGGTCAGCCTGGTGGCCAACATCCAGTCGCGCATCGACCGCTTGCGCGGCCTGATGTCGCAGTACGCCACCGATCCGATCGCGGTCGGCGCGTACCAGTCCGAAATCAATTTCCTCAGCTTCAAGCTGGTCGAACTGGGACTGGCTTCGGTGGAGAAGGATGCCCAGGGCAACCCGGTGTATGTGAATGGTCAGCCGAAGATCAATCCGGGCCAGTATGGCAATCCGAGTCAGAAGAAAACTGTCGAAGCGCAGATTACGCAGGACAAACAGCAACTGTCGGCCAGCAGCGGCGCGGTCAACTCTGCCAGCGGCACGATCAACAGCACCGCCGGACTGGTGCTGACCTCGCAGAGCACCATCCTCAGCAATGCCAGCACGGTCGGCAGCGCCTGGAGCGCGCTCAACAGCACCAACACGTCGGTCGATACCAGCCTGAAGGCACTGCCGCGCTTCGATGCCGCCAACACCACGTACACCGCGACCAATACCCTGATCGCCAACAACGTGGCGCTGGCCGCTGACATCGAAGCCAAGCGCGTGAGCAATCTCGCCGACCGCACCGCCGTGTCGGACCGCAACACGCAGATCGGCGCCTACATCAGCGAAATCACTGCGCTCAAGAACGACATCGCGGCCCTGGCGGCGCTGCGCAATCCGGACGAGACCCTGATCGCCACCAAGCAGGCGGCGATCGACACCCGGCAGACCAGCATCGGCGTCAAGAGCGCCGAAGTGAAGAGCCTGTTGACCACGATCTCGGCGCGCAACACCACCATCAATAGCGACGTCAGTACGCTCAGCACCAACAACGCCACCATTGCCACCAACCAGACCGCGCTGGTGGATGCCTTCCGACTCGCCAACAAATCCGATGATGTCAGTGCCGTCACCGGCGCCATCAGCGGTGGCGCGGCAAACCGCACCAGCGTCGCCAGTGCCGCATCGACGATCGCAACCGAGCAGGCCAAATTCACCACCGCGACGACCGGCTATGGGGCGGTGATCGGCACGCAGGACACTGCATTGCAATCGGCGCTGACGGGCAAGGCCACCTGGCAGACCAGTCTCGACACGCTCACGGCGCAGTTGCCAACGCTGTCGGATGTGGCGGCCAACGGCCCGATCGCCGACTTCGTGAAAGTCGATGACATCACCGTCAAGCTCGGCAACATCCGCGTGCTGGCCGATGCGCTGGTCGGCTCCGGCGCATTGAATGCACCGGGCGATGCGCAGATCAACATCACCAACAACACGCCGAACTTCCTCAAGCTCAACAAGCTCACGGTGCAAAGCGATGACGGCGGCAAGTTACGCTTCAATGGCGCGCTGGTGAATTCGGTCGCCGACATCAACAATATCAACGATACCCACACCGGCGCGAATGGCTTGACCATCCTGACCGGCGAAACCCAGGGTGCGCCGAAACCGGCCATCACGGTCAACAGCAACTACAACCCGAACGGCGCGGGCACGCCGTTCGCAGCACCGTCGCCGGACGTCGAGCTGGCCGGTGACATCACCAATCTGCGCGGCAGCGTGACTGTGCACAGCAAGGCTGGTAGCATCCTGTCGGCCGGCACCGTGCGCGCCGGCACCGTCGACATCAAGGCCGACAACGGCGACTTCGTGCAAAGCTATGTCGACAATTTCTTCCATGTCGGCGGCGACCCCGCCTCCATCAAGGACAATGGCACGGCGCTCGGCGGCGGCATCATCGCCAACGGCAGCGTGTTGCTGAGCGCGCGCTATCTGAACATCAACAGCCTGGTGCAGAGCGGTATCGCGGACTGGAACATCACGCTGCCGTCGGCGCCGATCCTGACCGGCACCGCCGCTTTCTTCGGCATCGCGCAGTCAGCGCTGGATGCGAACCTGACCGCCTACGTCAATCACACCGGTCCGCAATACACCAGCTATACGGTGGCCGGCGGCACGGTGCGCTACAACGCAGTGGCCAAGCGGCTGGAAGCCGACATCGCCTTTGCCGACGCCGACAAGGCGACCAGCGGCTGGAGCGGACGCACCCTCGCCAACAGCGGTTTGTACACGCTGGTGCTGGGTGAAAACGGCGAGACCAGCAATATCGGTGCGAGCTACGATCCGACCAGCGGACGGTTTGTGCTGGACGGCACCCAGGTGCGCGGCGGCTACATCCAGGTGTATGGCCAGATCATGAACACCTCCTCCAGCGCCGGCACCTTGCGCGCGCTGGATGGCTATGGCCAGATCACGGTGACCAACAACACCGGTCGCGCGATGGTAATCAACAACCTCGACACCGGCACCGACAACACCGGCACCGGACGCGGCGTGGCCGGCGTCATCGACATCACCGACATCCAGGGCGTCAGCGCCAACGGCAAGGATGTCACCTCGACCCATACCGTGTACAAGCGCGAAAACGGCGTGATCACCGTCAACGGCGGCGCCACCACCAATGTGCGCAGCACCAGCTACGCGCCGCAAGAGGGCTTGCGCTATGTCTGGACCACCGGCACCGACAATTCGTACATCACGCATTGGGAATTCGCCGGTACCCAGTTGTTCGGCAACTCGGACATCCGGGTCGGACCGGATACCAGCAAGGCGGTCTCGCAAAGCACACCGTTGCTGCTCGACAGTTACCGCCTCGCCAGCGGCACCTATCTGATCACCGACAAGGCCAACGTGGGTAATGTCTATTTGCCAACCTCGGTGACCTATGCCAATGGCACGCCGCTGTGGGTGAAAACCGATGAGTGGTCGAACTGCAACTGGTGGACCTTGTGCGTGGCGCAGGATTACCACTCGACCTGGGATCAGACCACGCCAACCAAGACCATCACCACCAAGACGCTGAAGGCCGACAATCCGATCCGCATCGAATTCAGCGGCTACGACAAGGGCACGGTGGCGATCAATTCGTCGTCCGACGTGCTGCTCAAGGGTGAAATCCGCAATCTGGCCGGCGATACCACCATCGCCGCCAGCAATATCTTGCAGGTCAATGACACGGCACTGACCACCGGCAAGAACATCACGCTGACCGCCAGCGGCACTGTCGGTGGCGCGCTCGGAACCGATCCGGCCCGTGCGATTGCCGTCAACGTCAACGGCGGCGCAGTCAACGCCAGTGCCGCCAACGGCGACGTGCTGGTGCGTCAGGCGACTGGCAATCTGGTTCTCGGCACCGTCACCGCGACTGGCGATGCCGCACTCGGCAAAGGCCGGGTCGCGCTCACCGCCGACGGCAATATCACTGCTGCCAACACGTCGTCGCTGATTCGCGCCAACCGGGTCGATCTGGTTTCGCAAAACGGTGCGATCGGCGCCTTGAACGCGGCGTTGCAGGTGCAGGTCGGCTACACCGATGACCTGTCGGCACGCGGACGCTATGGCCTGAAGGCCAGCGCGGCCGGCAACATCAACGTCGAAGCAACCGCTTGGAGCGGCAATCTGGCCGGCAACCTGCTGCTCGATACCGTGGTCTCGACCGGTGGCGATGTCACGCTGAAGGCCCCGGGCCGGATGATCGACAACAACCCGAACGAACAACTCGATACGCGCACCTGGAACGAACTGCTGAACTTCTGGGATGCCGCCGGTTTGCGCGCCAACACCGCCAACAATCTGGCCAACCAGGCCAGTGCCGTGAAGTCATTCGAGCTGGGTCGCACCCAGGATTACCGCCTGTACTGGCAAATGCGCCAGCGCCAGGCCGACCCGGCGTCGTACAACCCGAACTTTGCCTACAGCGTGACTGCCACCGAGCGGCAGGCGCTGATCAATTCGGGCATGGATGCGACGCAGATCGCTGCGTTCGAAGCCAGCCGCACGGCTCAATACAAGCAGCTCAACACCGAAGTCGGCGGCCTCACGACGACCTACCAGCAGGCCTATGCCTATACTGCCAGCACGGACGAAAAAGCTGCGATGCTCAAGGGCGGTTCATGGACCGACCGGGAGCTGGGGATTTCGATTTCGGCCGGTCTGCTGAAGGAAATCACCAACACCAACCCGGTCATCAAGAGCGCCAACGTGTCGGGCCGGACGGTCACGCTGCAAGCCGGCATGGGAATCGGCGAGTCGCAGGTCGCGGTGGTGGTGCCGACCAACATCGATCCGAAGGATCTGACCGATGCGCAGAAGGTCGCGCTGGCGTCGGCCGAGCGTTCGGACATCGTGGTCACCGACACCGCCATCACCGTGGTGCGGCGTGCGCCATTGAATTTTGCCGCCAAGGATGCGCTGAACGTCGCCGTCACCGCTGCTGCGCTGGCCGGCACCGAGAACGGCACGGCCTATCTGGCCTCGCGTGGCAACGCGGTGCTCAACAACATCGCCACGAATGCCGCAACGCGCATCAAGGTCAGCGGTTCGATCGTCAACTACAGTCCGACCAGCGCTGCGGTGCAAACCGGGAACCTGATCCTGGAAGCGGCCAACGGCGGGATCGGCTATTTGCCGCCTGACGATCTGCATGCGTCCGGCCAGGCGCTGCCACTGCGCCTGAACCTGAACGCCGGCAGCACCCTGACGGCACGCGCTGCCGACAACATCGACATCGTCGAAGCCGATGACATGGCGGTCGATACGGTCTACTCGCGCAAGGCGGTCACGCTGAGCGCGGGCGACGCCATCGTCAATGCCAACAATGACTCGGCCAACAACGTGATCGCCAACACGATCACGCTCAATGCCGGCGCCGGATCGATCGGCACGGCCAGCAATGCGCTCAATGTCGGTATCAATCTGGACGGCGGCATCACCGCCAACGCGGGGCAGGGCGTGCATCTGCATGGCCCGCTGGGACACGCTTTCAATATCGCTGCGGTCACGGCCGGCGATGTGATTGACCTGTCGGCCGATGCCGACATGAAGATCCTCGGCGCGGTCAGCGGACCGGGCGATATCAGGCTGGTGGCAGGCCGGACCCTGACCCTGAACGGCACTTCGGCGATCCACGCCGCCGCCAACGGCATTGCCCTGTCGGCCAACACGCTGGCGATGCTCGACGGCGCCACCGTGACAGCAGACCTCGGCGGGATCGATATCCGCAGCGCGGGCGATGCCACCATTACCGGCATCAGCAGCGGTAATGGCGGCGCCAATGCGGTCTCCATCGTCAGTGGCGGCAACGTCATCGATGGTGGCGATCTGCATCTGGATGTGGTGGCCGATCACGGCCCGGCGGCGACGGTCAGCATTCAGGCTGGCGGCAATATCGGCGCGGGCAATCCGCTTGAGCTGCAACTGCTGCATCTGGCGGCCAGTGCCGGCGGCGGTGTCGACCTGGCCATCACCGGCCCGGTCACGATCGATGCCGTCCAGGCAGGCCAGCAGGCCGCGATCGTGGCCAGCGGCGCGATCACTGGCGCCAGCGTGTCGGCACGCAGCGTCGCGCTGACATCGACCGGCAGCAGCATCGATCTGGCCAGCGTGAACGGCACCGACGGCGTGCTGGCGCAAGGCAAAACCGGCGTCGCATTGACAGCGGTGGGTAGCGCCAACGGCACCATCGACGTGCTCTCGTCACAGGGCAATCTGACGCTGGGCAACGCCACGGCAGCGCAGGATATCCGGCTGAGCGCGGCGCAGGGCGGCATCAATGCCACGGTGCTCAATGCCGGTGGCAGCATCGTCACCAGCGCGCGGCAGGACACCACGCTCGACACGGCCACGGCGGCGGCGGATATCGTGGCCGACGTCGCAGTCGGTAATCTGACCATTGGCAAGGCCATGGCCGGCAAGGATATGCGACTGACAGCGGCACTCGGCGCGATCACCGCGACCGAATTGACGGCGGGCGGAAAAATCTCGACCAACTCGGGTCGCGGCACCAGCATCGGTTCCGCCACGGCGGTGGGTGACATTGCCCTCGACGCCGGCACCGGCCTGGTTGCCGACAGCCTGACCAGCAGCGGCGGCAGCGTCAGCGCCAACGCACGCTCCGGCGATGTCACGGTCGGCGCACTGCGCGCCGCGCGCAACGGCCAACTGACCGCGCCACTGGGCAACGTCCATGTCGACTCGGTCAACGTCGGCGGTGACTTTGCGCTGGAAGCAGTGGCCGATGTCGCGGTCGGCAACGGTACGGCAGGCGGCACCTTCCGTCTGTCGTCGCTGGGCGGCAATGCCACGGCTGGCAGCCTGACCGCCGACACGGTCATCATGACCGCGCCGAAACGGGTCAGTGCCAACCTGCTGCGGGTCGGCACGCGCTTCCTGTTGCAGGGCAATGTGGTCGATGCCAACATCACCGGTTCGGCCGGCACTCTGGCCGGCACCGTCACTGGCTACCGCGGCGGCATCGCCGATCAGGTCACGCTGACCTTGTCGAACCGGCAGGGCATTGCGTTCGATGACTTCATCGCGCGCATGGCGTCGGTCGATGTGCCGCTCGGTGCACTGAGCATTGCCAACACGCGCATCATGGATCGTGCCGTGCTGACCAATCCGCTCACCCGCGTGGTCGTCGACCAGCATGATTTCCGGCCGCAACCGGGCGCGGATGTGCAGCTCTACACTGACGGCGCACCGTTCGCGTTGCGCATGTTCGACAATCACGTGCTGACCGATGCCTTCGTGATCTTGCGCAACGTCGAACACGATGCGCTCGCCACCACCGGGCTGGACCGCAGTGTGATCGAAAGCAGCGAGTTGTCGCTGCTGACCGCGCGCCGCATGACGCAACTCGACCCGGATGCGGTTGCCAAACCCAAGCCTGGCGAATTCATTCCTGTGTCGTATTCAGGATTCCCCGTTTCACTGGAACAAAAATAATGACCAAGACCCCACTGCAACTCGCCATCCTTCTGCTGGCAAGCGCCACCTCGCTGCACGGCATCGCGCAAACGGTGGTGATTCCACCGGCCGGCGACGCCGGGGCGCTGCAGCAGCGCCAGATCGAAGAAGAAAAACGGCGACGGGCGGAAGAGCGCACGTTGCCGGCGCCCGCCGATCCGGTCACGCGCCCGGCCGCGCCCGCACCGCAACGGCTGCCGTCCGGCGCGGACGTGCGCTTCACGGTGCGTGAAATCCGCTTCAGCGCGCCGTCGGAAATCCTCGGCGCGGCCGAGCTCGACGCCATTGTTGCGCCATCGCGTGGCCAGCAGCTGACGCTCAACGACCTGCAGGCGCTGGCCGACCGCATCAATGCCTTGTACAAGGCAAGAGGCGTGGTCACGGCGCTGGCAGTGATTCCGCCGCAGGACATCTCGCAGGGGACCGTCACGATCCAGCTGGTCGAGGGCCATGTCGGCGCGGTCAATATCAGCGGCAATCAGAACACCCGTGAGAGTTTCATCGCCGCGCGCATCGGCTTGCGCGCCGGCGAGCTGGTCGATCTCGACAAGCTGGAGCGGGCCCTGATCTGGTTCAACCAGATCAACGATGTGCGGCTGCAGGCTGATCTGCAACCGGGCCAGCAGTTTGGCCTGACGACGCTGAACATCAGCGCCATCGAGCCGCCGCGCAACCAGTTGCTGTTCTCGCTGGATAACCTCGGCAGTCTGCTGACCGGTCCGAACCGGGCCGGCGCGACCTGGCGCAATCGCAGCGTGTTTGGCTGGCGCGATGACATGCTGCTGTCGCTGACGGCCGCGGGCGGCCAGCAAAGCGAAGCATTCAGTTATGGTTTTCCGATCAATCGCTGGGGTGGCCGGCTCAATCTGGCGTATTACAGCGACCGTACGGCGATTCGCTACGGTTCACTGTCGAGCCTGAACATTACCGGCGACTCGCATGCGCGCGTGGCCTCGCTGCGCCAGCCGGTGTATGTCGACAACAATGTCGAACTGGACCTGACCGCCGACGGCAAGAAGCGTGACAGCAGCAACTATATCGACAGCGTCTTCCTGTTGCGCACCGATACCAGCGCAGCGACCGTGGGCGCCGATCTGCAGCGCTACGACGACACCGGCACCTGGTCGCTCAGCCTGAACGGGTCGCAGGTCAGCGCGCGCGCCGCCGGCGTCGATCGCAACTTCGTGATCACGCGTGGTGCGGCACGGTTGAGCCGCGAAGTCGGTAGCGGCCTGTCAGTGCGCGGCAGCGTGGCATGGCAGTCGACCCCGGACAACAACCTGCCGTCCAGCGAGCAATTCTCGCTCGGTGGCGAGGGCAGTGTGCGCGGCTATGCGCCGGGCATTTATTCCGGCGACAAGGGCTACCTGATCAATCTCGAACTGCATCACCGCTTGGGCAATCTCGATCTCGGCGCCGCCAATTTTCAGGCCACCGGCTTCTTCTTCGCCGATCATGGGCACGTCAATCCGTACCGCCCGCCCAACTCGCTGCTCGATTCCGGCGAAAAGCTGACCGGTTACGGCTGGGGGCTCGATGCCACGCTGAACCAGCACACCACCATCCGTCTGGTGCTGGGCCGGGCCGCGAACACCGTGCCGCTGGCCGATTACGGCAGGAACCGCGTCACGCTGCAGATCACCAGCAGCATTCTGTAAGCGTCAACCCAGGCCGATTTTTTTCGCCGCCAGTGTCAGCTCGGCGCGGAAATCGGGATGGGCAATCGCAATCATTTCGCGCGCGCGCTGCTTGGCGGATTTGCCACGCAGTTGCGCCACGCCGAACTCGGTGACCACGTAATTGACATCATTCTTGCTGGTGCTCACATGGGTGCCGGCTGGCAGCACGGCCGAGATGCGCGAGATGGTGTCGTCCTTGCAGGTGGCCGGCAGCACGATGAAGGCCTTGCCGCCCTCGGAGCGATTGGCAGCGCGCACGAAATCGCTTTGCCCGCCGGTGCCGGAATAGGGCACCGGACCCAGGCTTTCGGAGCCGCACTGGCCGAGCAAATCGATTTGCAATGTGGCGTTGATGGCAATGAGGTTGTTGTTCTGACCGGCCAGATACGGGTCGTTGGTAAAGTCGGAGGGATGCATTTCCAGCATCGGGTTGCGGTCAAGGAAGCGGTACAGCTTGTTCGATCCCAGCGCAAAGGTGCCGATGATCTTGCCGTGGAGGTAGTTCTTCTTGCTGCAATCGACGGCGCCGCATTCGACCAGCGACAGAATGCCGTCGCCAATCATTTCGGAATGGATGCCGAGGTTCTTCTTGCTCGACAGTTGCAGCACCACCGCGTCCGGAATCCCGCCGTAGCCAATCTGCAGCGTCGAGCCATCGTCGATCAGATCGGCGACGTAGCGGCCGATGGCCTGCTGCACCGGCCCGATCTCGGGCAGCCCGACTTCGGTCAGTGGCGCATCGCTTTCGACGAGAGCCGCGAGCTGCGATACATGGACCAGGCAATTGCCATGCGCATAGGGCACGTTGGGATTGATTTCGAGCACCACCGCGCGCGCCTTGCTCACCGCCGCCATCGTATAGTCGGTGCCCAGGCTGAGTGAAAAATATCCCTGTTCATCCATCGGCGAGGCCATCGCAAACACCACGTCGGTCGGAATCTGTCCATGGCGGATCATGCCGGGAATTTCAGAAAAATAATTCGGAATGAAATCGGCCCAGCCGGCCTGGCCGCCGGGGCGCGAGGCGCCGCCAAAAAACAGCGCCGCATGCTGTACGTGATGTGCCGTCTCGGCATCGAAGTAGCCGAATTTGCGCACCGCCAGAATCTGCAGCACGCGCACGCCAAGGAAATCGCGCCGGTGTTCCGACAAGGCCGTCAGCAGCGTGGGCGGTTCGCCGACACCGGTCGGGACGATGATCGCATCGCCGTTGCGCACGAGGCGGATGGCCTGCTCGGCCGTAGTACGTTTGCTTTGATACAGCGATTGTGCGGACATGTTGTCTCCTGTTGGTGCTGCGCCTTGTTAATGGAACCGACGCTGGATGATGATCGCAAGTGGTTGGCTTGCGCGAATAACCATAGAGCATGACGCCTGTACCTTTCCCACGCCTTACAGCGAACCGAAAAACGGTCGGCATTGCGGTAAAAGGCGACCTGTAAAAAGGCACTTTCCGACGCGATCCAGCTGCGCCGGCGGAGCTTCTGTCGCGAAAAAGACACCGACCGCCGCGCCGCGAGAAAGTGCTGGAATTTGAAATGGAATCACCTATAGTATCAACCTGATAACTACTAAAATGTCAACTAATCGCGAAGCGTGATCTTGCTCGCCGGATACGGCGAGGAAGGCTCACCTGCGCTTCCCATCCAGTGCTGGCAGACCGATTGAAAAGTTACTCGACTGAGGTGCAACCGCTTTGCGACAGAATTCTGCTCACTTGCCGATCCTGATGCCGCTGCTTCGGTTTCTTGCCGAGGCAATCGCAGAACGCCTGCGCCGCACAGGATCTGTTTCTGTCGTACTCATGCTGTTGTTGCCATGCATGCTTTCCAGCGCGAACGCTACGGATCTCAACTGGTCCGGCTTTGCCGAAATTGGCTATGTCCGCTCGGACCAGTCATATCGCTATGACCGCTTTGTCGACGAGCAGGGCACGCTGCGCCGCGATTCGATTATCGGCGCGCAGCTCGATGCGAAATTTTCACCCTTTCTCAGTGCGGTGGTGCAGGCCAGCCTGGCGCCAACCGGCCAGAACGATCGGCGCAGCGCCGCAGGCATGCCATGGGCGGTACTGGCCTGGCGTCCCGACAACGACCTGCTGGTGCGGATCGGCAAACAACGCGTGCCGTTTTACCTGAACTCGGAAAACATCAGCGTGGGTGCGGCATACAACGCCGCGCGCCTGCCCGTCGAACTGTATTCGGTTGCGCCGAACCGGGATTTCATCGGGATGTCGATCAGCAAAACCGTGGATACCGCGGCCGGCGAGGTGTCCGTCGATGGCTATCTCGGGCGCGGCGACCTGCTGTTTCGCCTTGCTCGCAGCGACCCCGGCCCCGTCGGCGGTCCGCCGGTTGGCCCGCCGCAGTTGATCGGGGTGGACCGCGTCAAGGTCAACTCCAGCGGCCTGTCCTTCGTATTGCATCGGGACGAGGATCTGTATCGCATTGGCTGGCATCACTTTCGGGTCCCACCCGCTTCCACCGATCCCGAGCGCCAGCAGTTTGGTCTGGTCTCGTGGGTCTGGACCACCGGCTTTTCGGTCGGCTTGCCCGACCAATGGCGGCTCACCGGCGAAGTCGCACGTCACCATGGGGGTGGCCCGGATGCCGACTACAACGGCGCCAGTCACTATTTGACGCTGGAAAAAAAGCTCGGCAGGTGGACGCCCTACGTCACCGTGGCCGAGCTGCGTAGCGGTGCGCCGACCAGTCTCCCGCCGTTTCAGCCGGGACTTCCGCGGCCCGCGCCGCCGCCGAATGGGCCGCCTCCCGGCGGTGGGCCAACACCGCCAGGTTCGAATTTTTCGGCCGATGCAGCTTTTGGCCAGATCTCAGCGTCAATCGGCACGTCCTTCACGACTGATCCGGACACCAAATGGAAGGCAGAGTGGACGCGCGTGCGGAGTGGCTTTTTGTCGGGTCTGGTGCCAAGGCCGCTCGACAACAACGGCCCGCCACGTCAGTTTCTGAATGTGTTTTCGCTTTCCTGGAACCGGACTTTCTAGGCCCATGACATGACACGCCCTGTATTCGCCACCCTACTGCCAGCCTTGCGGGGGGCGCTGTTGATGCTCGCCTGCCTGGCTGCGCCGGTGCAGGCCGACGTGGTTGTGATCGGGCATCCGGGCCTGCCGCGGATCGATGCGGCGACGCTACAAAAAATCTTCACCGGGCGCGTCATCGAAGTCACCGGCATTGGCGTGACGGCGATCAACATGCCACCCGGCACGCAGGCGCGCGAGCATTTCCTGCAAACGCTGATGGAGCAGAACGAAGATAAATACAGCGCCTACTGAACCGTGCGACGCTACATCGGCAAGGGCGCGCCGCCCAAGGAAATCACCACCAGCGCCGAAGTCATCCGCTTCGTGCAGAACACCCCCGGTGCGATCGGGTATGTCGAGGAAACCGACCTCCGGCCCGGCTTGAACATCCTGTTGCGCAAATAGCGCTGCAGCGGCCGCCCGCATCAATGGTCGGCGAGGCTGGTCGCAATCTCCCGGAACTGCGGCAAACGGGCATAAAACGCATCGATGATTTCCGGATCGAAGTGGTGGCCGCGACCGGCCGAAATGATATCCACCGCGTGCTCGACCGTCATTGGTTCCTTGTACGGCCGGCGCGCCAGCAGCGCGTCGAACACGTCCGCCGCCGCCATCAGGCGTGCCGCCAGCGGGATGGCGTCACCCGCGAGTCCGTCCGGGTAGCCCGAGCCATCCCATTTTTCATGATGACTGCGCGAAATTTCCATTGCCACCGCGAGGAACTGTCCGCGTTCTCCCATGTCGTCGCCGGCGCGCTTGAGAATCGTATAGCCGCATTCGGCGTGGGTCTGCATGATGCGCCATTCGTCGGGCGTGAATTTGCCGCGCTTGAGCAGGATGTGATCGGGAATGGCGATCTTGCCGATGTCGTGCAGCGGCGCCGACTTGGCCATCAAGGCGATACGGTCGGGTGTCAGCACAGCGGCGTGATGCGGCTTGCCGGCAAGCTCGGTGGCCAGCAGCCGCACGTATTCGGAGGTGCGGCGAATATGGTTGCCGGTGGTTTGATCGCGAAACTCTGCCAGCGACACCATCACATGGATCGCCGCGTCCTGCAAATGATTGATTTCGGTCAGGCGGCGATTGACCTCGGTTTCCAGCCAGGCATTGTGGTCCCGCATCATTTCTGCAGCGGCCTTGATCTCCAGTTGCGTGCGCACGCGCGCGGCGACAATCGGCGGACTGAATGGCTTGTGGATGAAGTCGACCGCGCCCAGGGCAAAGCCGCGTTCTTCATCCTCCACCTCGGCCTTCGCGGTGAGAAACAGCACCGGCACGCGCGCCGTTGCGGGATTGTTTTTCAGGCGCCGGCAGACCTCGAAGCCGTCCATGCCCGGCATCATGATATCGAGCAGGATCAGGTCGGGCGGCTCGGCAAAGGCCAGTTCAAGCGCCTTGTACGGACTATTGGCGAGCTTGACGCGGTAAGCGCCGTTGAGCAGGGTCGCCAGCAGGCTGAGGTTGGCGGGGGTGTCGTCGACGGCCAGAATGGTCGGGCGTCGCTGGATGAGCGCATTCATTGGGTTTTGTCCTCCCTGATCGCGTCAACGCGAGTGGCTGCATTGGTCGGATCCGGCGGCAACAATGCCAGTGCCTTGTCGAATTCGAAATGATCTACGGCGGCGCTGATACGGCGTGACAACGGCGGTGGCAGCGTCGCATCCAGATCGGTCTTGTGCTCGGCCCATAGCGGCGCGGCCTGGCTGTCGCATTCCGCCAGCATCCTGCGCAGCCGCGGCAACCATTCGGACACGCCGGTCGCGGTGGGCGGTGGCGCGGGCATGCCGGGGCCGGCTGACACGGCCGACAACGCGTCCAGCAGGGCGCGCAACGCTGCGGAAAATTCAGGCAGCAAGGCGGTCGTCGCGGCCACATCATGCGCGTGGCTTGCTGCCTCGATGGTGTCTCCCAGCGGCGGCAGCGCGATCCCGCCGAGCGTGCCGCTCAAGCCCTTGATGGTATGAATCAGGCGTTCAAGCTGCTCCCATTCCTGCGCTGCCAGCAGGCGCGCCAGCTCAACCGGCGCGCCGCCGTAGTCGTGTACGAAGCGCTCGGCCAGATGCGCATGGAGCGCCATGTTGCCGCCAGTGCGACGCAAACCCATGCGACGATCGAGCGTCGGCCGGCCGGGCCCGCTGTCGACGGCGAGCCGTGCCGCGGCGTCCTGGCTGTGGCGCCCGTGATGCCGTGCCAGCGCTGCGTACAGGGCGTCCGGCTCGATCGGTTTGCTGATGTGGCCATTCATGCCGACGGCATCGCAGTGCAGCCGTTCATCGGGCAATGCGTGCGCGGTCATCGCGATGACGACCAGCTCACGGTAGCGCCCGCTTGCCCGCAGTCGCCGGGTCGCCTCGTAGCCATCCATCACCGGCATCTGCAGGTCCATCAGTACCGCGTCATAGTGTGTCGGCGGTAATGCGGCGAGTCGTTCGAGCGCCTCTTCGCCGTTGCTGGCGCGCTCGACGCGCACGCCACGCATGGCCAGAAGTTCGGTCGCCAGTTGCTGGTTGATGGGATTGTCTTCGACCAGCAGGATGCGCATCCCCGCAATATCGCCGGAGCGCTGCGGTGCGGGCAGGATCGGTGCGCTCAGGATCGGCGCGCTGCAGGCCGGCGCCGAGGCTGGCTGCATTGGCAGGGCGGCCGCGGCCAGCGCAAAGCGCGCGGTAAAGCGGAACGTCGAGCCAACCCCGGGCTGGCTCTCGACCCAGATCCGGCCACCCATCAATGCGACGAATTGCCGCGAGATCGCCAGACCCAGTCCGGTGCCGCCATATTTGCGCGTGGTGGTGCCATCGGCCTGGGTGAAATCGGTAAACAGCCGCTCCAGTTGCGGCGTGTCCATGCCGATGCCGGTATCGCGCAACGTGAAGCACAACGTCATCGCATCGGCATCGTGGCATTCCACCCGGGCACTGAGCCTGACACTGCCGCGCTCGGTGAATTTGATCGAATTCGACAGCAGGTTGGTCAGGACCTGACCGAGTCGCAGCGGGTCGCCCAGCAGCGAGTCGTCGCGGATCTCGGCATACAGATCGTCGACCTCGACCAGCAGGTCGATGTCCTTGTCCAGCGCGCTTTGCTGCAGCAGCGACACGGCCTGGTCGATCACCTCGTCGAGGCGGAACCGGGTCAGCTCGAGTTCCATCTTGCCGGCTTCGACCTTGGAGAAATCGAGAATGTTGTTGATGATCCCCAGCAACGACTTTGCCGCCGTATGGATGTTGTTGACGTACTCCCGTTGTCGCGTGTTCAGGTCGGTCTTCAAGGCCAGCCAGGCCATGCCGATGATCGCGTTCATGGGAGTGCGGATTTCGTGGCTCATGGTGGCCAGGAACATGGACTTGGAGCGGGTGGCGTCTTCCGATTGCACACGTGCCAGTTCCAGTTGCCGCTGCACCGCCGCGCGGTTCTGCAAATCATCTTCGATCGCCTGCGCCATGCCATTGACGGCCACGCCCAGCGCGGTCAATTCCTGTACGCCAAAATCGCGATCGGTCTCGATCAGCGGCTGGGTCTGCGCACGGTCGACCACCCGGGCGCTGTAGTTGCCACTGGCCAGCGCGCTGGCCGCCTGCGACAAGCGGCCAATCGGTTGCAGCACCTCGCGCTGAATCACGCGGGCAACCACCAGCACCAGCCCGATCGTGGCGATGATGCAGGCCAGTGAGGCGCGAATCAGCGTGTCAAGGCGCTGCAGGGCAAGGTTGACTTCCTTGTTGGTGCGGCTTTCGGTGGCCGCCACCAGACGCGCCACAGCGTGCGACAACTCGGCCTTGAGCAGGTTGTATTCATCGCCGTGCACCATGGCGCTGGCAACGTCCAGACGCGGTTCGCCATCGACAAACTTGCCATCGGCCGACTGGTAGGCAAATCCCTGGGTGGCGGCAAAGGCGACTTTTTCGACTTCTTTCATGGCCTGCGTGGCCGCCAGCACGGCGTTGAGTCCGGCGAATTCTTCCGGACTGAACCCCAGCAGCTGCATGCGCTCGCCCACCGAGCGCTTGACGCCGCCGCTGGGCAGGCGGTGCACGATGCGGCCGGCGATGACGTCATCCCAATAGGTGCCCGGGTGGAAGTTTTCTGGCGCGGCCCGTTCGCCGTCGCGAATCGCGAGGATATCGAAATACCAGTTCAGATAGGATAGCGCGTGTTGCCAGTGACGGAGTAGGCCCGCACCAGCGTCGCCAGCTGCTCGGCTTCCTGCTGCAATTCGTGGGTCAGTTCCTGCGCCTGCTGCCGATGCTGCTGCGCGATCACGAGGCGGTTATCGGCTTGTTGAATCAGCACGATCATCGCTGCGTTCAGGCCGAGCGCCATCAGCGTTGCGATGGGAAACCAGATCGAGATGCGACTTAATTTCATCGTCAGACCATAAATTTCGACGTAGAAACGCGACAATTCTGGCGGTCAATCTGCCGACAATCGCTCAAGCGGCGCCTGATCGATCAAGTTGTCTGCGCAACAATTGCGTGGGGCAACGGTGCATGCAAATCCTGGCTCAGTAACTATAACTCACCAAATGGCGTGGGCCGCATGAAAAATTGACCGGTTCGCGCCGACAAGTTGCTCCAGCGCACAGGCAGGCGCCGCTTGAGTCTGCACAGGTCAGGCGCGGAATCGTTCCGTCGCCCTGTAACCAATCGGCGCATTCCTTGCGTTGCATTTATCCCGACACCTTATTTGACACATTCATTGCCAAAATCGTAATAAGCTCGGGGTCCTGATCGTGTTCTTTTCGCACCACGAATCCTATGCAACTGCGTCACCTCCTTGCCATCCTTTGCTGCCTCGCGACGCTGTGGTTTCCCTGCGCCCGGGCCGATGACGAGATTGCTGCGTCCGCCAGCGCCGCGGAGGAACTGGTCGCACTGGCCGTGCAATACGAACACGGCGAGGGTGTGCCGCGCGATTACCTGCGTGCCGCCAGCCTGTATTGCCATGCGGCGCGCGACGGCAGTGCCGAGGGCTTGTTCGGACTGGGCTGGATGTATCTGAATGGCCGCGGCATAGCCGTCGACGAAGGCTACGGCGCGCGCTTGATCCAGCTGGCCGCTGCCGCCGGGCATCGGCAGGCGCAACGCCTGACGCAGCTGGTGTCGGCGCGCGCCGACGACGGCGTGCCGCCATGCCTGTTGCCGCAAAAGGAGGAGACGGCTGCGGCGCCGCAGCGCGAAGAGGTGGCGCCGGGCCCGGATTTGCGCAGCATGTCGGGAACCAGGATTCGCGACCTGGTCAGCAAGCTGGCGCCGCGCTACCAGATCGACCCCGATTTTGCCCTGGCCATCATCTACATCGAATCCGGTTTCAATGCCAAAGCCGTATCGCCCAAGCGTGCGCAGGGGCTGATGCAGCTCATGCCCGACACGGCATTGCGCTTCAACGTCAAGAATCCGTTTGATCCCGAAGACAACATCAAGGGCGGATTGCAGTACCTGCGCTGGCTGCTGGCCTATTTCAAGGGCGATGTCGTCAAGGTCGCCGCCGCCTACAACGCCGGTGAGGGCGCAGTCGAAGCACACGGCGGCGTGCCGCCGTATCCGGAAACGCGCGCCTATGTCACCCGGCTGGTCGCCATCTACCGCCACAAGGCGCATCCGTTCGACGCCACGCTGCGCTTTCCGGCGCCTTCCGGCACGCTGAAGCCCCGGCCGCTGGCGACGCTCAGAACCCTGCGCTAGTCGGCCAGCTCAGCCGGGATCGGATGCACCGTCAGCCGGACGCAACGCGGGGGCTTTCGCCGATGAGCCCCACGCCTCGGCGACCGGATAACGCACTCCATTTTTCTCCAGCTTGTTGCGGGCCGCGTCGAGCAAATCGATGCCGGCGGCATCGGCAATAAAGAGCAGGTACATCAACACATCGGCGCACTCATCGCGCAACGCCTCACGCAGGACCCCGTCCTGGCTGGCGGGATCGAGATCGGCATCGGTCTTCCATTGCGTCAGTTCAAGCAGCTCGGCGGCCTCAAGATTGAGCGAGACAATCAGATTGCGCAGGGTGTGAAATTGCTTCCAGTTGCGGGCATCGCGAAACTGTCGCAGTTGTTCGGTGAAATCGTTCAGGCTCTGGGTCACGGCAAGCGGCTTTCAAAAATTGGTGGTGGGTCGGCACCCGGCGTGCGCAGGCGCAGCGCCGGACGCCACAGTGATTGCTTGGCGCGCCGTCAGATTGCGTGCAATCATGCGGGGCGTCGTGAATCTGTCGTCAGCGTGAGGCTGACAATAACCCGATCGCTGCCGCAGCTGCAACCTGTCTGCCGCTGCCTTGTCCCTTGAGCCCGAAAATTTCATGACCAGAAAACGTCCGCCAACCCATACCCATCCGCGCCTGATCGCCGCACTTGTCATCGGCTTTCTGACAGGCTTCGCATTGCCCGATTCGTGGCAGCTGGTGACCCGCATCCTGACCGGCTGGAATGCGCTGGTCTGGGCCTACCTGCTGCAGATGGGGTGGCTGATGGTGCGCGCCGACCACGCCAGGATCAAAGCCATCGCCGAGAAGGAAGACAACAACGCCGTCGTGATTCTGGTAGTGCTGTCGATCGCCGCGATCCTGAGTCTGGTGGCCATCGTGTTTGAACTGTCGTCCGCAAAAGGGCTGACGGGCGCGCTGAAATTTTCGCATTATTTTTTTACTGCCATCACGGTGCTGGGCTCATGGTTGCTGGTGGCGACGACGTACACGTTTCACTATGCGCGGCTGTTCTATCGTTCGCCGGAGAACCACCGCTGGCTGCATTTTCCGGACGACGAGCTGCATCCGGATTACTGGGATTTCATGTACTTCTCCTTTACCATCGCGGTGGCCGCGCAGACCTCGGACGTCACGGTGATGGCCTCGGCGATGCGCAAGCCGGTGCTGGCGCAATCGTTGCTGAGTTTTTTGTTTAATGCGGCCATCATTGGCCTGTCGATCAATATTGCAGCAGGCATGGTTGGTGGCTGAGCCGTCCTGCACGCTGCATGTCTTGCACTGGGAAAAATAGTTATGTTCGGTATTGATGCTCGGGTTGCAAAAATCGTCTGGACCGCGTTTCTGGTCGGCTTCGTGCTGTATCTGACGTATTCCATGCGCTCGACCCTGCTGGTGGTGGTGTTTGCGATCTTCTTCAGCTACCTGCTGTACCCGCTGGTCGAACTGGTCGAACGCTACAAACCGAAGCGGGTGCCGCGCACGTTGTCGATCGCCCTGGTATTCATCTTTGCAGTGCTCGTATTTGGCGCCGGCAGCACCATCCTGGGCACCACCATCACCGAGCAAGCGGTCCGCCTCGGGCAGCAATTGCCGCGCCTGCTTGATCCAGCCAACATCGCCGACAGACTTCCGCTGCCAGCACTGCTGGAACCGCAGCGGGCAAAGATCCTCGCCTTCCTGACCGAACAACTGCACAGCGGGACGGGGCAGGCCCTGCCATTCGCGCAAAAGATGGGCATGCACGTCATGGCGGCGGCCACCAACGTGATCTATCTGGTGCTGATTCCGGTATTGAGCTTCCTGCTCATCAACGAAGCGCCGCAACTGCGCACCGAATTTCTGCGCGCCTTCAACGCCCGCAGCGGTTCGCTGTGGACCGGCATCGTGGAAGATCTCGATAATCTGTTGTCGCGCTACGTACGGGCGCTGCTGTTGCTGTCGATTGCGACGCTGGTCATTTACAGCCTGGTGTTCTCGGCGCTGGGCGTGCCGTATGCGCTGTTGCTGGCCGGGGTGGCCGGTATGCTGGAAGTCATACCGTTCGTCGGCCCGTTGTCGGCGGTGGTGGTGATTCTGGCGGTGGCAGGTTTCAGCGGCTTTGCGCATCTGTTGTGGCTGGCGATCTTTATTCTTGCTTACCGGGTCTTCCAGGACTACGTGCTCAATCCCTATCTGATGAGCGAGGGCGTGGAGGTCTCGCCGTTGATGGTGATTGTCGGACTGCTGGCTGGCGATGAGCTGGCCGGCGTGGCCGGGATTTTCCTGTCGGTGCCGGTGCTGGCGGCGATCAAGATTGTGCTGGTGCGATTGAAAACGACCAGTATCGTGCCGGCCAGTGAAGTCAACAATTGAGCCTGATCCCCATTGGGAGGTGTGATGTCCGGTCCTGAAAAATATGCTGAGGCAGCGCCCGCATGCGCCAGCGTCGACCAGTTCGAGGGCGCCTGCGTGCTGGACTTCGGCACCAACTGGTGCGGTCATTGCCAGGCTGCGCAACCCCTCATCGACGCTGCGCTGGCCGCGCATCCGGGTCTGCGCCACCTGAAGATCGAGGATGGCAAAGGACGCCCGCTGGGCCGTTCGTTCAAGGTGACGTTGTGGCCGACCCTGATCTTTTTGCAGCACGGCGTGGAAGTTGCGCGGGTGGTGCGGCCGACCGACGCGCAGGTCGTGCGCGACGCCTTGCTGCTGATCGATCCACTGGTTTAATCCGGCCAAGCCGGTAACACGGTGCAGTCCAGATAACCTGCGGCCAGCGCCGCCGATGGTTGCGCCAGACGCGGCACCACGCCGAGCAATGGCGCGCGCAGGCGTTGCGACAGTGCAGCGATGTTGGCATCGGCATGCGCCATGCCGGGATCGATGCGATTGGCCACCCATCCGGCCAGCGTCAGCCCGCGTGCGCGAATCGCTTCGGCGGTCAGCAAGGCGTGATTGATGCAGCCAAGCCGGACGCCGACCACCAGCACCACCGGTAGATCCAGGCGCCGCGCCAGGTCGGCGGTGTCGGCGCTGTGGGATAGCGGCACGCAAAATCCACCGACGCCTTCGACCACCACCGCATCCGCATCACTGGCCAGTTCGGCGTGACAGGCAACCAGGTGATCGAGCGACATGCTCACCCCGTCCAGTTGTGCCGCCACATGCGGCGCCGCCGCCGCGCGCAGCAGGTATGGCGTGGTCAGTGCCGCCGAGCGCTGCAGGTTGCCGGCGGCCGCCAGCAGCATCGCGTCCTCGTTGCACAGACGGCCATCGATCTCAATGGCGCCGGCGGCAACCGGCTTCATGCCGACCGCGCGCACGCCGCGCTGGGTCAGGGCGTGTAGCAGGGCGGCGCTGATCAGCGTCTTGCCGACCTCGGTATCGGTACCGGTGACGAAGCACCCGAAGCGCGCGCTCATGCTGCCTGCAACCGGTTGATCGCATCGACCAGGCGCGTCACCTCGGCGCTGCTGTGCGCCGCCGACAGCGTGACGCGCAGGCGCGCCGTGCCGGGCGCCACGGTGGGCGGCCGGATTGCACCGACCCAGATGCCGTCGCCATACAGTGTGGCGGCGGCGGCCATGGTGCTGTCATTGGCGCCGATGATGATTGGCTGGATCGCGGTATCCGATGGCAGCGCCTGCCAGTCGCGCAGTCGCAGGCCGGCGCGAAATTGTGCGATCAACGTGTTGAGATGGGTGCGGCGCTGTGCGCCTTCGGGGCCGCCGATGATGGCCAGGCTGGTCAGCAGGGCATGTGCCAGCGCCGGTGGCGCAGCGGTGGTGTAGATATAGGGGCGGGCGCGTTGCAGCAACCATTCGATCACCGTGTCATGCGCGGCAATGAACGCGCCGCTGACGCCGGCCGCCTTGCCCAGCGTGCCCATGTAGACCAGCCGGGTCGAGTAGATGCCGACATGTTCGAAGGCGCCCAGGCCGCGTTGTCCCAGTACGCCAAAACCATGCGCGTCGTCGACCACCAGCCAGGCGTTGTGCTGTTCGCACAGGGCCAGCAGCGCGGCCAGCGGTGCCAGGTCACCATCCATGCTGAAGACGCTGTCGGTGACGACCACCTTGTTGGTTGCATCGCTGGCCGCCAGCAGCGCTGCCAGTTGATCGACTGCGCCATGCGCATACACCTTCACGGTCGCGCGTGACAACCGCGCGCCGTCGATCAGTGAGGCATGGTTGAGCGCTTCGCAAAACAGATCGGTGCCGCGTTCGGCCAGCGCCGACACCACCGCCAGATTGGCCATGTAGCCGTTCGAAAAATACAGGGCGCGGGCCGACGGGATGACCGGCTGCATGAATTCGGCCAGCCGGTCTTCCAGCAACGCGTGGGCGCGTGAATGGCCGCTGATCAGATGCGATGCGCCGCTGCCTGCGCCATACAGGCTGGCGCCTTCGCGCAGCGCTTCGACAATCTGCGGGTGCGCCGCCAGTCCGAGGTAATCGTTGCTGCAGAACGCCAGCACCGGCGCACCGTCGATGGTGAGTTGCGGCGCGCACGGCGTGTCGGTGATGCGGCGACGACGGCGCAGGCCACCGGTGTCGAGCTCGCGCAGCCGCTGAGCGAGGGTGGTGAGCAGCGCATTGGTCATGCGATCACCTGCTCGAACACTGCCAGCGTGCGGGCCGCCAGAAGATCGATTTCATCGTCATTGAGGATATACGGCGGCATCAGATAGACCGTGTGGCCGATCGGCCGCAGCAGCAATTCCTGCTCCAGCGCGGCACTGAAAAACCGCCGCGAGAACGCGCCCGGCGCTTCAGTCGTGATGGCATCGAAGGCCCAGATCATGCCGCGCTGGCGCAGATGGCTGGCGTGCGGGTGATCGGACAGCGGCGCCAGTGCGGCGGACAGGCGTGCCGCCCAGCGCTGGTTGGATTGCAACACGTCGTCTTCCTCGAAAATCGCCAGCGTGGCCAGCGCTGCGCGGCAGGCCAGCGGATTGCCGGTGTAGGAATGCGAATGCAAAAAGCCGCGCGCGGTGTCGCTGTGATAAAACGCGTCGAAAATTGCCGGCCGCGACATCACCAGCGACAGCGGCAGATAACCACCGCTGATGCCTTTCGACAGGCACAGGAAATCCGGCCAGACGCCGGCCTGTTCGCAAGCAAAGAAGGTTCCGGTGCGACCGCAACCGACCGCGATTTCATCGGCGATCAGATGCACCTGATAGCGGTCGCACAGGGCGCGCACGGTGGCAAGATAGGATGGATCGTACATCGCCATGCCGGTGGCGCATTGCACCAGCGGCTCGACGATGAAGGCCGCGATGTGTTGACTGCGCTCGGCGAACAGGCGCTCCAGCGCGGCAGCGGCAAGGGCGGCAACATCGGCTGCGCTCTGGCCGGGTTCGGCACGCCGCGCGTCCGGGCTGGGCACCACGTGCACCGCCTGCAGCATCGGGCCGTAGGCGGTGCGAAACAGCGGCACGTCGGTCACGGCGAGCGCGCCGATGGTTTCGCCGTGATAGCTGCCTTGTAGGCAGACGAACTCGCGCTTGTCGGGATGGCCGAGGTTCTGCCAGGCGTGGAACGACATCTTCAGCGCGATCTCGACGGCGGACGCGCCATCGGATGCGTAAAAGCAATGACCCAGTTGCTGCCCGGTCAGCGCCGCCAGTTTTTCCGACAGACTGATCACCGGTTCATGGGTAAAGCCGGCCAGCATGGCGTGTTCGAGCTGGTCGAGTTGCGCCTTGATCGCATCGTTGATGCGCGGGTTGGCATGGCCAAACAGATTGACCCACCAGGAACTGATGCCATCGAGATAGCGTTTACCATCCATATCGATGAGCCACGGTCCGCGGCCATGGCTGACCGGAATCAATGGAATGGTTTCGTGATGCTGCATTTGGGTGCACGGGTGCCAGACGCTATGGCGACTGCGGCTGACCCAGTCGGGGGATTGGGGTGATGGCAAGGGATGGTCTCCGAAATAAGGTGGCGCGCGGCCTGCAGGCAGGCCGGGTTGGCAGTGTACGGTTTTTTTCGGAGGCTGCGTTTGTCGCGACGAAGGAACGGCACGAAATGGCGGGCGGTCGGCGCGGGGATACCTGCTGGAAATTACTGGTTTCCTGATAAAAATAACAAAGTCTAGCCTTTGCGCGGAAAACCAGCCGTGACACAATCGGTTTAACAAATACGGGAGGGGCCATGCGTATTTTTGGTGCTGGATGGAAGCCTGAATCAGGCCCTGCTGCGCGCGCCCTGTCGCTGTTGTCAGCCTGCGCCGATCTGATCGCACAAGCCGGTTCCGAGAGCCAGTTGCTCGACGGGTTCTGCGCCCTGATGACCCGCGACGGCAATTACCGGCTCGGCTGGGTTGGTCACCGCTGTGACGATGACGCCATTGGATTGCAGTCGATTGCCCGTTCCGGCGACGAGTTCGCCACCTACGATGCCGGTGGGCACTGGCGTAACATTTCCGAGTTCAAGGGCGGGCCCGCCGCCGAAGCAATTCGAAACCGTGCGGTGGTTGAATACGCCGACCTGGCGCAGGGCGAGCAGCCGGCGGCCTGGCGCACAGCTGCGGTGCGCGCCGGCTTGCGGTCGGTGATCTGCCTGCCACTCAATGACGCGGAACGGACCATCGCCGTGCTGGTGCTGTATCGCGACGTGTGCGGCGCGGTACCGCCAGATGAGCTGCAATTGCTGTTGCGCCTGTCGCGTCTGCTGGTGCAGGCGGTGCTGGGGCTGCGCGCACGCGTCGATCGGGATGAATCAACCACCGCCATGATGACCATTGCGCGAGCGCTGGAAGGATCGCGCGGCGATGAATTTCTGGGGCGACTGTGCAACGGCATGGTGCTTGCGCTGGGAGCCGACGCCGGATTCGTGGTGCGACTGGCGCCGTCGCAAGCGGGCATGGCGCGCGTGCTTGCCGGCACTGCCCTTGGCGAAACGGTGGCGCCGTTCGACTATCCGCTCGACCGCACCCCCTGCGAGCGCACGCTGCTGACCGGAAACGGGCTGGTCTGCGAGCAATTGCGCAGCCGCTTCCCGGGGATTCCCATGCTCGAAAAAATCGGCGCCGAAGCCTATGTGGCGTCCCGGCTGGACGATTTCGAAGGGCATCCGATCGGGCTGATCTACGTGCTGTATCGGCAACCGTTGTTGCACACCGCGTTATGCCGCACGGTGCTGCCGTGGCTGGCAATTCGCGCCGCCGGCGAGATTGCACGGCAGGAAGCCGACGAACGACTCATCGAACAGGCTGCGCTGCTCGACAAGGCGCACGACGCCATCATCGTGCGCGACATCGGGCATCACGTGCAATTCTGGAATGCCGGCGCCGAGCGCCTGTATGGCTGGGCCGGCAACGAGGCGCTGGGACGTTCGCTGGACGAGCTGGCGCTGGCGCCGGAAGAGCTGGTCGCCATTGACCGCCAGCTGCTCAATACCGGCGAGTGGAGCGGCACGCTGCGGCAACACCGCAAGGATGGCAGTGAAGTGGTGGTGGAGGGGCACTGGACACTGGTGCGCGACGCCCATGGTCAGCCCCGATCCATCCTTGAAATCGACACCGATATCACCGAACGCAGTGCCAACGACGCCGAGATGGCGCATCTGGCGTTTTATGACGCGCTGACCGGCCTGCCGAATCGGTTGCTGTTGCTGGATCGGCTGCACCAACTTCAGATCAGCCGGTTTCGTTCGCACAGCAGCGGCGCGCTGCTGTTCATCGACCTCGACAATTTCAAGACCTTCAACGACACGCTGGGCCACGATGTCGGTGACCAGCTGCTGCAGCAGGTCGCCCAGCGGCTGACGGAATGCGTACGCACCGAAGACACGGTGGGCCGCCTGGCAGGCGATGAATTCGTGGTGGTGTTGAGCGAACTCGACGATGCGCCGGAGGCAGCCGGCGCGCAGGCGACCGCCGTGGCGGAAAAAATCCTGCACGCCTTGCGCCAGCCGTTCCTGCTCGGTGAACACACCTGTCACAGCACCGCCAGTGTGGGCGTCACGCTGTTTGGTCGCGAAGATCTTGGCGTTGCCGAATTGTTGAAACGCGCGGACTTTGCCATGTACCAGTCCAAAGTGGCCGGCCGCGATACCGTGCGTTTCTTTGCTCCCGACATGCAGGTTGCCTTGTCGAGCCGGGCCTTGCTGGAGACCCAGCTGCGCCGCGCCGAGTCGAGCGATGAATTCGTGCTGCACTACCAGTCGCAGGTCGACCATGCCGGCAAGCTGATTGGCATCGAGGCATTGCTGCGCTGGCGCCATCCCACCCGCGGCATGTTGCTGCCGGCCGAATTCCTGGACCTGGCCGAACACAGCAGTCTGATCGTGCCGCTCGGACGCTGGGTGCTGGCGTCGGCCTGTGCCCAGCTGGCGCACTGGCAGCAGCGTGGATTGATGGGCGGCGCCAGCCTGTCGGTGAATATCAGTGCCAGGCAGTTCCGCCATCCGGGCTTTGTCGCCGACGTGCTGGCCGCCATCAACGATTGCGGCGTTGATCCGCATCAGCTCAAGCTGGAGATTACCGAAAGCGCGCTGGTGGCCGACAACAGCGACACCGCCGCCCGCATGGCCCGCATCAAGTCGCTCGGGATCGGCCTCACGCTCGATGAATTCGGCACCGGCTATTGCTCGCTGGCGTATCTGAAAGCACTGCCGATCGACCAGCTGAAAATCGACCGCTCCTTCGTCAGCGATGTCGTGACCAGTCGCGACGATCTGGCGGTGATCCGCAGCATTCTGGCGGTGGCGGGCAGCTTCGGCCTCGACGTGATTGCCGCCGGTGTCGAAAACCGTGATCAGCGGGATTGCCTGGCGCATGCCGGCTGCGAACGCTTCCAGGGGTTTCTGTTCAACCGGCCGATGCCGGCCGCACAGTTTGGTCATGTGCTGGCGCAGCAGCGCGGCGCTGGCTAAGCGGACTTCGAGCGCGGCGCGCCGAGAGATCCGCATTGCCGGTCCGTGACGGTGCAACGTACAGGCCTGGCCCGCTGCGCGGCCGCCGTGCCGTCATGGGTCGGATGGACGGTCTTTCCAGCTTGCGAACGGTTGCCAGTTGACCAGCCATTCCGGAATCGCCGCCGCCTCCAGGGGCCGGGCAATTGCATAGCCTTGTGCGATGTCGCAGCCGAGGTCGAGCAGGCGTTCGCCGATTTCCATGCTTTCGACGCCTTCGGCAATGACGCTGCGCTGGAATACATCGGCCAGCGCGATGACACTCTGGACGATGGCCAGGTCGTCATGGTCGATCAGCATGTCGCGCACGAACGTCTGGTCGATCTTCAGCGTTTCGGCCGGCAGGCGGCGCAAGTAAGTGAGCGCGGAATAGCCGGTGCCGAAATCGTCAATCGCGAAGTGCACGCCCAGCGCATGGCAGGCCTGCATCAGCGCAGCCACCGCGTGCAGGTCATGCAGCGCGCTGGTTTCGAGAATCTCCAGCTCCAGGTCGCCAGGGTCGACGTCCGGGAAACGCTCCAGCAGCAGGCCCAGCCGGACGGCGAAATCGGGCAGCAGCAGTTGACTGGCGGCGATGTTGACGCTGACCGGCAAGCGCAAGCCGTCCGCCTGCCAGCGGCTCATCTGCGCGAGCGCCTGCAGGATGACCCACTCGCCCAGCGTCGTCTCCAGCGGATCGTCCTGCATGACTGGCAGGAAGGCGGCTGGCGGCAACAGGCCGCGCTCCGGATGACGCCAGCGGATCAGCGCCTCCATCCCGGTGACCGTACCGAGCCGCATGTTTACCTTCGGCTGGTAGAACAGGACCAATTCATCGGTGACGATCGCCTGCGCGATGCGCGACAATTGCACGTTGCGCAGCTGAATGCCGGCCTCCAGCGCCGGATCGAAATGGTAGATCCGGTTGCGGCCTTCGCGCTTGGCGATGAACATGGCCTGGTCGGCATGGCGAATCAACTGATCGGCGTCGGCCTCGTCGTCCGGGAACACCGTCATGCCAATGCTGGCCGATACCTGCAACACCAGCTTGCCAATCACCACCGGCCGGGCGCAGGCGCGCAGGATGCGCCCGACCAGCGCGTCCGAGCACGCGGCGGTGCCGACGCCTTGCAGGACCACCACGAATTCGTCGCCGCCCATGCGTGCCAGCGTGTCGGTATCGCGGATCACCTCAAGCATGTGGTGCGACACCGCCACCAGCACCTGGTCGCCAATGTCGTGGCCGTAGGTGTCGTTGACCAGTTTGAATCGGTCGAGGTCGAGATACAGAACCGTCACCGGCTGCTGTGCGCGGCGCGCCTGCAACATCGCCTGCTGCAGGCGGTCGCCCAGCAGGATGCGGTTGGCCAGCTTGGTGAGCGGGTCGAAATGCAGCAGCCGTTCGAGTTCTTCCTGCTTGGCGCGCAGCGGCGTGATGTCGGCCACCAGCGCCACATAATTTTGCACCCGGCCGGCATTGTCGCGAATTGAATTGATCGACAACAGGCCGGCGTAGGCCTGGCCATCCTTGCGTCGGCTCCAGGCTTCGCCCTGGCAGCTGCCGGTCGCCGACAACTGCGCCCACATGGTTGCGCGCACCTCCGGGCCCTGCCGCGACGAGCTGAACATCAGCGGCGACTGCCCCAGCAACTCGTCACGCCGGTAGCCGGAGATGCGCAGGAACGATTCGTTGACTTCGACGATGAGACCGTTCGCATCGGTAATCAGGATGCCCTCATGCGTGCTGCTGAACACCCGCGCGGTCAGCTGCAGGCGCGCCTCGGCGCGTTTTTGCGCAGTGATGTCACGGGCGATCATTGAGGCGCCGATGATCTTGCCACGCGTATTGCGTATCGGCGAACTGGTGACCGAGACATCGATCAGGCGGCCATCCTTGCGACGGCGCACCGTCTCGATATGGTCGACCTTCTGGCCCGCGCGCAATTGCAGCAGGATGTCGTTCTCCTCGGCCTGGCGCTCGCGCGGCACCAGCAGATGGATCGATTGACCGATCATGTCGCACGCGGTAAACCCGAACATCGCCTGCGCACCGGCGTTCCAGCTGAGGATGGTGCCGTCGAGCGACTTGCTGATGATGGCATCGTCGGACGAAGCGACAATCGCCTCGAACTGCAGGGCGGTGACCGTCAGCGCCAGCCGCTCGGACACGTCGCGGGCGATCTTGGAGGCGCCGATGATGCGTCCGGCGCCGTCGCGGATCGGCGAGATCGTCACCGACACGTCGATCAGGTGACCGTCGCGATGCCGGCGCACGGTCTCGAAGTTTTCGACTTTTTCACCGGCCAGGATCTTGTTGAGGATCAGCGTCTCCTCGTCGCGCCGCTCGAACGGAAAAAGCACGAGCAGCGAACGGCCGATCATTTCCTCCGCGCTGTAGCCGAACAATGCCTCGGCGCCGGCGTTCCAGCTGGTGACGTTGCCGGCCATGTCCTTGCTGATGATGGCATCATCGGAACTCTCGATGAGCGCCTTGAAGTGTTCGCGGGAGAAGTCGGACGGCATGCCGCCGGGCGCGGAGCTTTCGCTCGCGGTTTCGCGGGGGCCGCCGCGTCTGCCCGGCTTATTCATGGGTGGCGCGTTCGGTACGCAAGGAGGGGATGTGCATCATGCCGATACTGTTTTCAGCCATAGTCAGCACTGGACCATTCGCAGCTTTTCGGTGGCGTTCAGACGGTAAAAGTTGTTGTTGTCTTGTACTCATCGCAGTTGCTGTCTGATATGAAGTTAAATGATTTAACCATATTTAAAAAAATACCACCTAATGATTAATATTAATTCAAGACTTGTGGCTTTTTGTTAAATGCAATAGCGCGAATGTGAAAAATATAATAGGCGAATGCACGCACGGCAGACTCTATCGGGTAACTCCTGCTTATACGCGGGGAATTGGCCAGCGGCCTGGCGTATTCAACGCAACCACGAATCCGTATAGAAAAATTTGCGGCACTGCGGCACTGCGGCACTGCGGGGCGCGCATCTGCGCTCGTTGCAAGAATAAAGCATGCGTAGACTACCTGGCAGGAACGCTGCAATAACCTGCGTTTACATTCCGGCCGGGATTGGCCGACACCAGGCGCCCTTTGCAGAATCCTTCACGTCCGTCTATTCGCGGCAGCCAGGCCAGATTGAGTTGGTATGACAAACCCGGACAGGTCAAAGCGGTTTTGGCCGATATTAAAAGCATTCGCGAACAGCGACACAGCGACTGATCCGGTTCAGCCTTCGCGTTGAACCAGTAAATCACTGCCTTGAGGGATTTTCGGGTCTGGCCACAGCGTCTGTTCGGTGCAAAGTCACTTCTCCGTCCGTGCCAGTTGCTCCAGGATGGCATGTGCCGCTTCGATGCGCGCGGGAATCGGGAAGTTCTTGTTTGCCAGTATCACGATGCCAATCTTTTTCTCGGGAACAAAGGCCACATAGGCGCCGAATCCATTGGTCGAGCCGGTCTTGTTGAACAGGGTCGGTCCGGCCGGCAGGCGTGGCGGCACAAGTTGTTTCGCTGCGGTTGGATCGAAGATCATGGCGCTGGAATTGCCGGATAGCAGCCGCTTCAGGCTGACCGGATAAGGATATTGCTCCCAGCCGATTCCCTGCACGGCATCGCCTGCCCTGAAATAACCGACATGGGTGCCGTCAACCGCGCTGCGCATCGATGCCTCCAGCCGGTCCGGCGCGATGTTCGCTTGTACAAAGCGGATCATGTCTGCGGTCGTCGACCTGACGCCATAGGCCGGTGCAGCCAATACCCCCGGGATCATCCGGATCGGTTTGTTCGCCTTGTCGTAGCCCCATGCATAGTTGGCCATCGCACTTCCGGGCACGCGGATGTAGCTGCCTCTCAGGCCCAGACGCGGGAAAACCTGCTGCTCCATGATTTCGGCAAAGTCGCCCTGCAAGGCGAGTGCGGCGATCTGCCCGAACAGGCCGATGCTGGGATTGGAGTATTGGCGTTGCGTGCCCGGCGCGGCCTCCGGTTTCCATTGCTGGAAATAGGCAAGCATCTGCGCATCGGTGCTGATCTGGTCCGGAACCTGCAGCGGCAGCCCGCCGGCGGTGTAGGTGCCCAGATTGAGCAGGCTTGCCCGGTTGATCGCGCTGGCCTGCAGCTGCGGCACGTATTTGCCGGGGTGATCGTCCAGCGACAGTTTGCCGAGCGCTTGCGCGTACGCACCGAGCGTTGCGGCGAACGTCTTGCTGATGGAGCCGATCTCGAACAGCGTGGTCTCGCTGACCGGCGTCTTTTCCTCACGCGAAGCGACGCCATAATTGTAGAAGCTGGTCTGGCCATCGACGGTCACGGCCACCGCCATGCCGGGCACGTCGTACTTTGCCATCAGCGGGCGTACCGTCCTGTCGACGGCGCCGCGAAGCTGTTCGGAATGGTCGGCCGCCCGGCTGGCGGGTGCAACAAAAGCAGAAGAAAGAATGACGGCAATTGCGATGCGACGGATGGGTTGTTTCCGGAGGATCAAAATGAGGTTTCCTTGTTTGCTGTCTTTGGCCGGCCCGGTGGCTACGCCTGCCAGCCTGCCGCAACACGATTCCGGCAGTCCCGCTTCCGCTCGCGAGGCGCCGCCGGCCGATGCTTGCTACTGGCCCTGGCAGATGATGGTGGTGACGTACTCGCCGGCGCGGGTCTTGCGGGCTTCGGTCCATGCCACCACCTGCTGCGCCAGCGCGATGGTCATCACCGACGCCTTGTCCTTGTTGCGGATGAACGAAACGCCTTCGAATTCGCCATTCTTGCCCAGCATTGCCTTGGCGTACACCGGCACATCCTTGTCGCCGGGGGTGGTTTTGCGCTGGCGTACCAGATAGCGCTGATCGATCTCTTCCATGGTGTAGTCCGTTTCCTGTTGCGGCGAAGCTGCAAGGATACAAGACCTTGGCTTTGATGCTGCCAGCACAGAAAAAAATTTGACCGTAAAATGTTGCCAGCCAAGTCCCGGCATCGTGCTGTATGCACCTACCTGATCATGAACGGAACAAACCGATGGGCGTGGTTCTTCGATATACCCGTACCGCCATGGCCTTGCACTGGCTGATGGCCTTGCTGATCATTGCGGGCTTTGTCCTCGGCCTCGTCATGACCGACATCCCCGGTCTGACGATGACCAAACTCAAGTATTTTTCGTGGCACAAATGGATCGGCGTGACGGTATTCTGGCTGGCATTGCTGCGCGTGCTCTGGCGTGCCACGCATCTGCCGCCGCCCACCGTCAACATGCCGGCCTGGCAAAAAAACGCGGCACATCTGGCGCATCAACTGCTGTACCTCCTCATCATCCTGGTACCGTTGTCCGGCTATTTTTACAGCACGGCCAGTGGTGTCGCGGTGGTGTATTTCGGGGTCATCCCGTTGCCGACCCTGATTGAGAAAAACGATGCCATCAAGGATGTGCTCAAGCTGCTGCATCAGACCCTGACCTACACAATGGCGGCCGTGGTGACGGTCCATGCCCTGGCGGCGCTGAAGCATCAGTTCATTGACCGCGACGGCACGCTGGCGCGCATGCTGCCGTTTCTGAAATAATTCATCCATTACCCTCAATCGGAACCCCCATGCGAATTCCTTCAATGCTGTTGTTGCTCTCCGCGGTGCTGGCCGTGCCCGCTCTGGCGCAGGTCGACCTCGCCAAAAGCAGCGTCACGGCGACGGCCAAACAACTCGGCGTGCCGATCGAAGGCAAGTTCAAGAAGATCAGTGCGGTGATCAATTTCAACCCGGCGCAGCTGGCGCAGTCGAACGCGAAGGTCGACATTGCCGTGAACAGTTACGACATGGGTGCGCCGGAATACAATCACGAAGTGCTGGGAAAGGACTGGTTCAATGCGGCGCAATTTCCGACTGCCAGCTTCGTGTCGGGTGCGATCACGGCGGCCGGCCCCAACAAATACAATGTCGCTGGCAAATTCACGCTCAAGGGCAAGAGTGCCGATGTGGTCATTCCGGTCACCACCAAAATGGACGGCGCCGCCCAGGTGTTCGATGGCGCCCTGACCATCAAGCGCACCCAGTTCAATGTCGGCGACGGCGAGTGGAAAGACACCTCGGTCGTGGCTGATGATGTGGTCATCAGGTTTCATGTTGTCGCAACGCCAGCAAAATAAGCCATTGTGATTTATCGCGCTGTTTTCATTCATTCTTAACAGGACCCACCATGAAATTGTTCTCCCTTGCCACCGGTGTCATGCTCATCGCGGCCAATGCTGTTGCCGCACCGTCGACCTACAACCTTGACCCGGGCCATACCTATCCGAGTTTCGAAGCCGACCACATGGGCGGCCTGTCGACCTTTCGCGGCAAGATCACCAAGTCTGCCGGCAAGGTCATGCTTGATCGTGAGGCCAGGACCGGCACGCTGGACGTGACCATGGACATGGATACGATCGACTTCGGGGCGAAGAAAATGAACGCGCACGCGACCTCGGCCGAGATGTTCAACACCGAAAAATTCCCGAACGCGACCTATACCGGCAAGTTCACCAAGTTCGACGGTGACCGTCCGACCGAAGTCGAGGGCCAGCTGACGCTGCATGGCGTGACCAAGCCGGTCAAGTTGACCATCCGCGAATTCAAGTGCGTGATGAGCCCGATGCTCAAGCGCGAAGTGTGCGGCGCCGACGCGGTGGCGAACATCAATCGTGCCGATTTCGGCGTTGACTATGGCGCGGCCTACGGCTTCAAGATGGACGTCAAGCTGGCGATCCAGGTCGAGGGCATCAAGTCTGAATAACGCAGGGCAGCGGGGAGGCCGCAGGGCTTCCCGCTCCTGTGCAACCGGGCGCGCGCCATGACCTATCTGAACGGCTATTCCGAAGAAATCCGCAACCAGGTGCAACGCCTGCAGGATGCCGGCAAGCTGGGCGAGCTGCTTCTCAAGAAATATCAGCGCGCGCATGATATCCGCACCGACCGTGCGCTGTATCAGTACGTGCAGGATTTGAAGAATGCCAAATTGCGCAACGCCGATCCGATCGACAAGGTGGCGTTCGACAGCAAGATCCACGTCATGAAACATGCGCTGGGGACTCACACCACGATCTCGCGCGTCCAGGGCGGCAAGCTCAAGGCCAAGCGCGAAATCCGCGTCGCCACGCTGTTCAAGGAAGTGCCGATCGAATTCCTGAAAATGATCACCGTGCATGAGCTGGCGCATGTCAAGGAGCGCGACCATGACAAGGCCTTCTACCAGCTCTGTTGTCACATGGAGCCGGACTATCACCAGTTTGAATTTGATTTGCGTCTGTACATGATGCACATGCAGGCATCGGGCACGCGCCTCTGGACCGGCCCGGAATAAAATCCGGCGGAGCCGTCGCGCCAGAGGATTCCATGTACTATGGAGGCGCTTTACAGATTGAACCATGCTTTTGCGCCGTTCCCCCTTCCGTACCCCGATGTCGTCACCAACCATCCGCAACGCTTCTGGAGAATGTCATGACCACCACCACCCTCGGCTACGAATTTGAATTCCCTGTTGACGGTATCAAGATCGGCTGCTTTGTGAGTCCCGTCTGCGCTGATGACGGCCACGTCAACCGGGTCGTGATCACGCGCGAATCGCCGGATGGGCTTGTGATCGCCGATATCGGCATCAGCCCGCAGATCTTCAAGCAGTTTGCAATGCCCAACATCGAAACGATGTGCCGGATTGCCATTGCCCAGGCCGCCAGCGAGCAGGCGCTGTCGGGTGGGGCGGCGCTGGTGGAAGTCATGCTCGACTTCGCCATCGAGCCATGGGAAGGTGCGTTGGCGCCGACCTGACGTAAAAACGGGCACCGCTGGGTGCCCGTGATGGCCTGTGCTGCCGGCGCAGGTCAGTTCGACCGCGAGGATGCCAAGGCAAGGTCATCAATCACCGCGGGCTGTGGCGCAGGTTCCTGTGCCGCCTTCAAATCATACGTTACCTTCAGGCCCGATTGCGGCGCCACCAGCTGGATCTGCGCCTGCGCCGGTGCAAGCTGCGGTGCCTGCGCCATGCCGAGCATGCTCCAGCCAGCCAGTCCCGCAACCGCCATCACGCCAGCGACCGCTACCGCACGCATGCGCTTGCCCAGTGCCGGCTTGCGCAGCAGTGGCGCTGCCTTGTCGGCCAGTACGGCGGCGGCGCGTTCCCGCCAGCCGTCATCGCTGGCCGCGATGGTTTTCAGACGCGCCACCAGTTCCCGCGCCAGGGTTTCCGACTCGGCATGGCCGCGTTCTGCGTTGAGTTGTGCGTCCAGCGCCTCGGCAGCGGCGTCGATGGCTTTGCGTTCGCTGTCCAGCTGCGCTTGCCGGGCGGCCTCTGCCTGGGCTTGGGCGGCGACCAGTTCTTCATTCAGCTTGCTGGCCTGACTGCTTAGTTCGGCCTGCGTGGCGGCGTGCTGCTGTGCGATTTCCTCGGCGCGGATCTTGGCTTGCGCCGCTTGCCGGGTTTGCTGTTCGATCGCGGCCTGGCGTTTTTGCTGGATGTCTTGTGCCATGGCTTGCTGCTCGGCGGCGCTGGCCTGGCGCAGATCGCGTTCGACCTGTTCGTGCAGCTTCGCCAGCGTGGCTTGCTCGCTCAGGATCTCGGCCCGTGCGCGCGCTTCGTTGCAGGCGTTCTGCTCTGCGGCGGTTTGCGCTTCGGCGGCGTGCAATGCCGTCTGGGTGGCCGCGTGGCGTTCCTGTTCCAGTTGCTGTTTCTGTTGCAGGCAGTCGAGCGCCTGCTGTTGCATCTCGGCGCGGCTGCGTTCGATGCGGGCCAGTTCGGCCGCGGCGGCCACCTGGCTTTGGGCGGCGGCGGCAGCGGCGCGTTGGGCTGCAGTTTGTTCGGTGGCTTGAATCAGTTGCTGTTGCTGTGCGGCATGTTGCAGCTCGACCGCCAGCCGCGCCTGTTGTTCGGCCAGCTGTCGCGCAGTGGCCAGCGCAAGTTGATCCTGCTCCAGCCGCACGCGGTTCTCGGCTTCGGCACAGGCAGCCTGTTCTGCGGCCAGCTTTTGCTGTTCGAGTTGCAGCAGGCTCTGGCTGGCGAGGCGACGCTGGTGAACTGCATCATGTTTCTTTTGAATGGTGTCGAGCACCTGCTGTTCGAGTTCGGCGCGCTCCCGGGCGGCCGCCGCAAGTGCGCTGGATTCGCTGGCCTGGGCTTGCATTGCCTCGGCCACCCGACGTTCCGCAGCGGCCTGTTCGGCATGGTGCTTCAGGATCGACTGGCTGGCCAGCGTGCGGGCGTTGGCAGCGGCCTGGCGTTGTTCTTCGGTGTCGATGCAGGCCTGCTGGACCGCGGCTTGCTGTTGTTCGGCTTCGACGCTGCGATTGGCTGCCTCGAGGGCGCTTTGCTCGGCAGCGACGCGCTGTTGCAGCGCCAGTAGCGCGGCTTCCTCGGCTTGCTTGCGCAGCCGTTCGACGCGGGTCAACTCGACCGCATCGCGCGCTTTTTGCAAGGCGATGCGGGCAGCCTGGCGTTGCAGTTCGATACTGGCGGCAGTTTGTTCCAGTGCGTGACGGGTGGCGGTCGCCTCGGCTGCCTGGGCTTGCCGCAGCTGCTGTTCGGTGGCGGCCTGCGCACTCAACAGATCAGCCTGTTCCTGCTCGGCGCGCAGGCGCGCCTGCGCCTCCAGCTCGGCTTGCCGGACGGCGGCGATGCGCTCCCTGGTCATTTCAACGGTTTGTGCGACGGTATCGGCACATTGCTGTTCCGCCGCCAGTTTTTCCTGTGCCAGCGTCAAGGCCTGTTGTTCGGCTTCGGCACGCTCGCGCCGGACCCGGGTCAGCTCGACCGCCTTGTGCGCGGCCGCCAGTGCGGTCTGCGCCGCCTGGCTACGCAGATCGGCTTGCGTGACCGAATGTTCCAGTGACAATTTCAGGGCAGCGGCTTCGGTCTCATGCGCCAGCCGTGCGGTCTGGTCGGCTTGTTCCTGCAGACGCAGCAGTTCGGTTTCGGCCAGTTCGGCCTGGGTCAGTGCTTCGGCTTCGGCCAGCGCGGCCTGCTCGGCGTTGCGCTTGTCCTGCAGTGCTGCCAGCGCTTGTGTATCGGCGTCGAGGCGGGCGCGTTCGGCACGCGCCAGTTCCAGCGTCTGTTGCGCTTTCTGGGCCGCGACGGTGGCGGCCTGATGTTGCAGTTCGGCGTATTCGGCGGCGGCGGCGACGCGTTTTTCTTCGGCGGCGCTGCGTGCCATGGCCATCTCGCTGGCGGCTTGCTCGGCTTCGGCGCGCGTCACGGCCAGTGCTGCGGCACGTTGTTCTTCGGCGCTACGGCGTTCGGCTGCGGCGGCGGCCAGTTGCTCGGCGCTGGCGCGTTGATTGGCTTCCTCGCTGGCCTGGGCTTCAAACACCAGCCGGGCGCGGGCCTGTGCATCGGCCTGGTGTTCGGCTTCAATGCGTGCCACGGCGGCGCTTTGCAACTGGCGCTCGACCTGCACCCGGCTTTCGGTTGCGGTGCGGATGCGCTCCTCGGCGTCGCGGCGGGCGCGCGCCGAGGCCAGTGCCATGCCTTCGGAGTGTTCGCGGCGCAGCGACGCATCGTGCAATTCGAGTTCGGCCTGCAGTCTCAACTGCAGTGATTCCAGCGCGCGCTGCTCACTTTCGGCGCGCGCCTGCGCGGTGGCCTGTTGTTCCTGTTCGGTGGCGATGCGCACGCGCGCTTCTTCGTGTGCCCGCACTTCCAGCGGGGCACGCTGGATCGTCGCGGCCAGTTCTTCGGTATCGGTCAGTTCGCGCTGGGCCGCCAGTGCCAGTGCTTCGCTGCGGGCGGCGGCCAGCATTTCGGCGGTCAGCCGGGCGCTGCGTTCGCGCCGTTCGCATTCGCGCGCCAGCTCGGTGATGCGGCTGTCGGCGCGGGCACGGCCTTCGGCTTCCAGTTGGGCACTCTGGATGGCAACCTGGCGTTCGGTGGACAGGCGGCGCGTCATCTCGGTGACCTGCGCCAGTTTTTCAGCGGCGGCCATGGCGTTGCAGCTCAGTTCGGCTTCGGCGTCGACCTGTTGCTGGGCGCGTTCGCGCGCTTCGCGTTCCAGCTGGACCCGGGTGTCGGACGCCACCGCGGCCTGCGCTTCGGCGTCGGCGCGCGCACGCAGTTCGCTGATTTCCTGATTGACCGAGAGGGTGCGCGCTTCGCTGGCAAGACGGGCTTCGCGCTCGACTTCGAGACGGGTGCGGCTGGCGGCGATGGCGAGTTCGGCTGCCTTGGCGTTTTCGTGGGCTTCGACGCTGGCAGCGGCGTCGATACGGGCGCGATCCTCGGCCAGTGCGCGGGCGCGGGCCTCGGCGCGGGCCCGGCTTTCGGCCGCGACGGTGGCCTTGGCTTCCGCCTCGACCCGTCCGATCGCTTCGCGGATGGCTTTCAGGTCGATGCCATTGTTGGCACTCCTGCGGTCATGCAGGTCAAGGTTGCCGGCATCTTCCTGCGCATCCTGCCGGTCTTCGTGGGCATAGTTGACGTGCAGTGAAAGATTTTTACGCATTGCCTGATTCGATTCCATTGCCCGCTCCTTGATTGCACCACACAGGACTTGATTATTGCGGCGTCTGCTGCCAATCGAGCGTCCAAGCAGAAGGACAAATCCCGCTCAGTTCGGCACTTTGGGACCTCCCGGCGCACCATAAAGCCACGCTGTAACGGAGGTTTCAGGCGAATGCCAGAATTTGGTTGACGAGGCATGAGCTGGCAACGTATTCTCGCGATGTTTTCATTATGTGGAGCCCGTTCATGGGTGCTTGTTCGAGTGACAGTTGTAGCCGGATTAGTTCCGGTAACGCCGCGGCAAGATAACGCAGAATTTCTCCCTGCCGTCATCTTGCTCACAGCGGATGATGGCGTCAAAGTGCGCGACTGATTTCTTCAAATCCGTTTCGCCGCATCAAACCCATCCAGAAAAACCATGTTGTTGCGGTGCCCTTGCCAGTTGCTTGGGGCTCCCGTCGATTTGCGTGCGCCCCTGTGTCGCGCGCGACTTGTGCGGCTGCAACGTTTGTCATGCCGACCCCGTTGGGGTCCTTGCGGTTGGAGTCACCATGCCAGAAACAAACACAGTTACACGCAACGCTGCCAGCGTATCCGTACCAAAACAAGTGCTGGCCAGTCTCGGCCCCGGCCTGATCACCGGCGCCGCCGACGACGATCCGAGCGGTATCGCGACCTATTCGCAAGCCGGCGCGCAGTTCGGCCTGAACATGCTATGGACGGTGTTGCTGACCTACCCGTTGATGGTGGGTATCCAGGTGGTCAGCGCCCAGATCGGCCGCGTCAGCGGGCGCGGGTTGGCCGGCAATATTCGCGATCACTATCCGCGCTGGTTGCTGTATGCGATCGTTTCATTGCTGCTGGTGGCCAATACCATCAACATTGCCGCCGACGTCTCGGCCATGGGCGAAGCGATGACGCTGATCGTCGGCGGTCCGTCACGATTCTATGCGGCCATTTTTGGCGTCATTTCGCTGTGCCTGCAAATCTTCATTCCCTACAGCCGCTACGTGCGCATTCTGAAATGGCTGACGCTGGCGTTGCTGGCCTATGTGGCCACCCTGTTCACCATCAATGTGCCGTGGGGCGAGGTCGCCATGGCCACCGTGGCGCCGTCGATCAGCTGGTCGCCGGAGTACATCACCACTGTGGTTGCGGTGTTTGGCACCACCATCAGTCCGTACCTGTTCTTCTGGCAGGCCTCGCAGGAAGTCGAGGAACAGCAGCGTCACCCGACCGAAAAACCGCTGCGGGATTTGCCCAAAATCAAGGGTATGGCACGCGCCAATTTCAAGCGGATCAAGATCGACACCGTGGTCGGCATGGGTTTCTCCAACCTGATCGCGTTCTTTATCATTCTTACCACTGCGATCACGCTGCACATGCATGGCATCACCGATATCCAGACCTCGGCGCAGGCGGCGGCGGCCTTGCGTCCGCTGGCCGGGGAGTTTGCCTTTCTGTTGTTCAGTGCCGGTGTGATCGGGACCGGATTGCTGGCGGTGCCGGTGCTGGCCGGCTCGGCCGCCTATGCGATGGCCGGGGCCTTCAACTGGAAAAAAGGGCTGGAGCACAAGGCCGGCGAAGCCAAGCAGTTCTACACCATCATCGCGGTCTCGACGCTGGTAGGCATCGGACTGGGCTTCACGCCGATCGATCCGATCAGGGCGCTGTACTGGAGTGCGGTCGTCAACGGCGTGATTTCGGTGCCGATCATGGTGGTGATGATGCTCATGGCGGCGCGTCCCGAAATCATGGGGCGCTACGTGATCCGGCAGCCGCTGAAAACGCTCGGCTGGCTGGCCACGCTGGTGATGGCGGTGGCGGTGGCGGCAATGTTCTGGTCGGTGGGCGCATGAGGCGCATTGGCTCCTGCGCGTTTGCGCTGCTGGTCATGGCGGCAGGTGCTGCGTGGGCCGGGGATATCGTTGCCGATGAAGCCGCGAATGCGAAGTTCCAGTCGACCTATGTGTGGCAAACCAGGCCGTCGTTTGCGGCGGCATACAGTGGGCCGAACAGTCTGCGCACCGAGCATGAAAAAGGCTATTCGTTTTCGGCCACCGCCGCGTTCGGCTGGCGCCTGTGGCACGGCGCGCAGCTGTACTTCGATCCCGAAGTGGTGCAGGGCGTGCCGCTGTCGAATCTGACCGGCCTGGGCGGCCTGTCAAATGGCGAGCAGCAAAAGACCGGCGGTCCCAATCCAACTTTCTATCGGGCGCGCCTGTTCGTGCGCCAACGCTGGGATCTGGGCGGCGAGCAGGTTGCCGTCGAATCCGGTGCCAACCAGTTGGCCGGCATGCAAAGCGTGCGCCGCGTCGTGCTGACAGTGGGCAATCTGGCCATTGCCGATCTGTTCGATGCCAACGGCCTGTCGCATGATCCGCGCAGCCAGTTCCTGAACTGGGCCCTGACTGCCAACGGTGCGTGGGATTTTGCTGCTGATGCGCGTGGCTATACCTGGGGCGCGGCGCTGGAATATATCGACGACGACTGGGCCTTGCGGGCCGGGCGTTTCCTGCAGCCGGCCGAGTCGAACGGACTGCCGCTGGATCACCGCATCTTCAGGCATTACGGCGATCAGATCGAAGTCACGCACAACCATACCCTGGCAGGCCGTCCCGGCGTGCTGCGGCTGCTGGCATTCCACAACCGCGCCAGCATGGGTGGCTTTCAGGATGCACTGGACCTCGCGACTGCAAGCGGATCAGTGCCGGCGGTGGCGCAGGTGCGCAGGGAACGCAGCAAGCATGGGGTTGGCGTGAATGTGGAACAAGCCATCACGCAATCACTCGGGGTGTTTGGTCGTGCCGGCTGGAATGACGGCGCATCGGAGACCTATTCCTTCGCCGAAATCGAACGCAGCCTGTCAGGCGGAGTTGTGATCAAGGGACATGGCTGGGGCCGTCCCGACGATACGTTCGGCGTGGCGCTGGTGCGCAACGGCTTGTCGCCGGTGCATCGCGCTTATCTGGCCGCTGGAGGGCTCGGTGCCTTCATTGGCGATGGCGCACTGACGTAGCGGCCGGAAGCGTTGCTCGAACTGACCTACAACGCCGAGCTTGGTCATGGCGTCTGGCTCGGCGCCGATCTGCAGCGCATCGCCAATCCGGCCTATAACGCCGCGCGCGGACCGGTGTCGATTGGTTCCTTGCGGTTGCACACCGAGTTTTAACAAGGTATTGCAATCGGCGATAAGATGCGAAGCAGTCAGCGCTTGACCCGCCGGACTGCCATCTTTACGACTGTCATGACTGGATCCACGATGCAAAGACCGATCGCCCAATACCGCTACTACGATTTTGTCATGGCGGCATTCGTCACCGTGCTGCTGTGCTCGAACCTGATCGGTGCAGCCAAGGCGGCGCAGGTCACGCTGCCGGTGCTGGGGACCGTGACGTTTGGCGCCGGCGTGCTGTTTTTTCCAATCTCCTACATCTTTGGCGATGTGCTGACCGAAGTGTATGGCTACGGCCGCGACCGCCGGGTCATCTGGGCCGGCTTCGGCGCGCTGGTCTTTGCCGCCGTGATGGCTGCCGTGGTGCTGGCCCTGACGCCGGTAAACGATGCCTTCAACAACAACTATCAACAGCATCTGGAGGCCGTCTTCGGCAACACCTGGCGCATTGTCACCGGCTCGATCATCGCATTCTGGAGCGGCAGTTTCGTCAACAGCTACGTGATGGCGAAAATGAAGGTGCGCATGCAGGGCCGTCATCTGTGGATGCGCACCATTGGTTCGACGTTGTGTGGTGAGCTGGTGGATTCGGGATTGTTCTACGTGATCGCCTTCTACGGTATCTGGTCGAACCAGCAGTTGCTGGCCGTAACCGTCACCCAGTACGTACTCAAGACCGGCTGGGAAGTGGTGATGACGCCAGTGACGTACCGGGTGGTGGCTTTCCTCAAACGCAAAGAAAATGAAGACTATTTCGATACCCACACCAACTTCAATCCGTTCAAGTTGAAGTCTTGACGGAACGCGACTGAAAGTTTGGGTGCGGTAACGAACGGTGAGGCGGCGGGTGGCCGGCCATACTGCTGGTGTGGCGCTGATTCAGGCGCATCCATGCAGCCCTCATCCCATCAAAAGGAATTCATCATGAACAACGTCAAAAATCTCATCATCACGACCGCCATCGCAGCAAGTCTGCTCGCACTGGGCGGCTGTAGCGGCATGTCGACGCGCGACAAGAACACCGCTGTCGGCGCTGGTGTGGGCGGCGTGGCGGGTGCCGTATTGACTGGCGGCAGCACTGCCGGCACGGTCGGCGGCGCGGCCGTCGGTGGCGTGATCGGCAATCAGGTCGGCAAATAATTCCATCTGACAGAACCCGTCCGGCAGGGTCGCGCGATCCTGCCGGACGATGGTGCCTGACGGTGCTGGGCTAGGCTGCCGATTTCGGGCTGCCCGCCACTTAGGTAGCCCAGTGCGGCTGCCGCAATCGCGCTGGAATCTCACTTGCCGGCATTGGCCGCGCAATCAGGAAACCCTGAATCTCGTTGCACCCCAATTCTTGTAGCAGGCGCAGCTGCGCATCGCTTTCGACCCCTTCGGCGACGACCGTCATGCCCAGCGCATGTGCCATCGAAATGATGGCCCTGAAAAACACCACACCCTCTTCAGTCCGATCCAGTTCGCTGGTGAACGCACGGTCGACCTTGAGCACATCGAGATCAAGCCGTTGCAGCTGCGACAGCGACGAATAGCCAGTGCCAAAATCATCGACCAGCAATCTGATCCCAAGCGCCTTCAACTCGGCCAGCGCCGACACCATGTCGGCGTGGTCGCTCATCATGCAGGATTCGGTCAACTCCACTTCGATCAGGTGGGCGGCAATGTCGTGACGCTGCATGGCATCCGCGAGTTGCTGGCATAAGTTTCCCTGGCTGAATTGACGCGGCGAGACGTTGATCGATACCGGCAACAATGGCAGTTGCTGGCGTTGCCATTGATCGATCTGGGCGCAGGTCTTGTCGATGACCATTGCGCCGAGCTTCAGGATCAGGCCGGTTTCCTCGGCCAGCGGAATGAATTCGGTGGGGGGCACCACTCCGCGCGTCGGGTGCAACCAGCGCACCAGCGCCTCCATGCTGCAAAAGGCACCGGTGTTGGCATCCACCCGCGGCTGGAAGAACAGCGTGAATTGATCCTGTTCGATCGCCAGTTCCAGCTCCTTGCGCGCGGTGAGACGCGCGCTCAGGCTGGCCGACAAATGCGGTTGATAGAAACAGTAGCGCGCCTTGCCGCCGACCTTGGCCGAGTACATCGCGATGTCGGCATGCTTGAGCAGCGTCTGGGCGTCGTTGCCATTTTCCGGATACAGGCTGATGCCAATCGAGGCGCGCACCAGCGTGCTGTCGCCGGCCACTTCGAACGGTTCATCAAACGCCGCCGCAATCCGCTGTGCGGCCTGTTCGACCGAGTCATCCTGCTGCACATGCTCCAGCACGATGGTGAATTCGTCGCCGCCGAGGCGGGCAATGCTGTCGTGTTTTCCCAGCAGGTTGCGCAGGCGACCGGCGACCGAGCGCAGCAATTCGTCGCCGGTGCCGTGGCCCAGCAGATCGTTGATATTCTTGAAGTCATCCATGTCGACGAACAACACCGCCAGCCGGCGTCCATGCGCCGCAGCGTGCGCAATCGCGCCGGGCAGGAACTCGATCAGCCAGTGGCGGTTCGGCAGCTGGGTCAGCGCGTCGGAATTGGCGATCATCGACAGCGCTGTTGCATGCGCCCTGGTTTCCGAGATGTCGCGCAGCGTCATTGCCAGTCCGTCGCCAAGGCGAATCAGTCGCCGTCGCAGCCACTGCATCTCGCCCTGTCCGGTCGCGCCGGCACAAAATTCGTCCTGGTGCACACCGCGATCCATTGCCTTGTCAAACAGGTCGACCAGCTGGCGCGGTTGATTGAGCAGGTCCAGCTCGGAAATTTTTTTCCCGATCAAGTCGCGGCGCGCGCTGCCGACAAACGCCGCGCCGCGCGCATTGCAGTCCTCCACTTGAAAGTCGGCCACATGGCCGTGCCTGTCGTACAGGGCATTGATCATATAGAACCCTTCGTCGCCGGCGTCGATCGCCAGCCGATAGGTTGCTTCGATCCGGTCCGTATGGTTTCTTCGCCATGCCAGCCAGACCGAGGCTGCGGTCGCGGCCGCCGCAAGCAAGGTCAGCATGGCAGCGCCAGCGCACAGCAAGTCCCGGTAACTTTGCCTGTTGGCGCGCCAACCCGCAAAGGCATCGTCTTCGGAGCGGCCCACCGCCGCTATCCACGGCGTGTTTCTGACCGCCTCCCAGCCGACGATGCGCGGCATCTTGTCGGCAAACTGATCGGCTTCCAGCAGCGCGGCTCCGGCATTGCTGTCGAACCCATAAGGCCGGTTCAACAGGGCCGCCGACGTGCTGACAACGCGATTGCCCATCCTGACGGCATGGACCTTGCCGCTGCGTCCGCCCAGCAGCAGGAAACCGTGCTGCCCGAGTCGCGCGTCGGCATAAAATTTCAGCAGGGTGGCAGGCATCACGATAACCTCGACCATGCCGTCAAACCCGCCATCGGGCAGGCCGAGCCGGCGCGTGAAATGGATAGCCGGCGGGATAGCCGGCGCGGCCGCGTGCGTGGCAGGAAACCCGGTGCTGATCTGTAGCGTTGAACTGGTGCTGGCCGCCCGCAACAGGGCCGGGTCGCTTGCAGCGGGAGGTGAGCCGGCCGGCAGCGCGCGCGTACTGGTCAGCGTTATGCCGCTGGCACTGACGATGCTGACGAACATCTGCTCGGTGGCCGGGTACAGTCCGCGCCGGTCTGGCGCGGCCAGATCGAGATGGCGCTGCGACGACTCCCAGTCGTGTTTGACGTGCCGCGTGATCTGGTCGATCTGTTCGACCAGCCGTGCCAGATCCTCGGCGTATGCCTGGGCCAGCGCCTCTGTGTCGCGCAAGGCGAGCGATTCGCTGCTGGATTTTTCGTTTGCCATGCGGGCGTCGATCAAGCCCCACATCGCGGTGCCAAGCAGTACCGCCAGCAGTGGCCAGAGCAGAATCAGATACAGTTTGTCGCGGACAAATCCGGTGTGCACCTGACCAGGTGCCTGGAACTGAGCGCGATTGAAACTCGGCATGGGGCGGTTTCCTGATAGCGTGTTGCCGGGCAAGGGAAGCGTGACAGCAATGCAGTACATTGCTAATGCGCAATGTTGCAGGCGTTAGCATGGCATCATTCTGCGAAAGTTGGTAGATGTTAATGCGAAACTTATGGTATTTACGGTTGGCAATTCGATATTCCTCGACGTACCGATTTGACGGATAATTCGTCACCGATTGTTCACCCACCTCCAGAATGGCAACCATGCAAAAACCTGTTCTTTTCCTGCTCCTCGCCCTTGGCGCAGCGCAACTTTCCAGTGCCGCCGAGAGCATCAACCCGCGCTGGAACCTGGCGGATGTCTATCCGTCCACCGAGGCGTGGCAGGCTGACGCGAGCAAGCTGGAGGGGCAGGTCAAGGAATTCGCCGGATGCCGCGGCCATCTCGGCGAGAGCGTCAAGCGTTTCAAGCAATGCATGGATCTGCGTGCCGACCTGAGCAAGCGGCTCGATCGCCTCGCCATCTATGCCAACGAGACGCACGCGGAAGATACCGGCAACACAGCCGGCCTCGAACTGAACCAGAAGACAGAAATCCTGGGCGCGCGGGTCGAAGAGAGCGGGTCCTTTTTCCGCCCTGAGATTTTGGCGCTGGGGCAAAAAAAGGTCAGTGCCATGCTGGCTGGCGACAAGTCGCTGGCGATCTATCGTCAGCCGCTCGACAACCTGTTGCGTGCCGCGCCGCACACGCTCGACGCCAAAGGCGAGGCACTCATTGCCAGCTTTGGCCTGACTGCCAACAGCGCCCAGTCGGTGTATTCGATTCTGTCGAACGCCGACATGCCATGGCCGAAAGTCACGCTGTCCGACGGCAAGGAAGTCACGCTGGATCAATCCGGCTACACGCAATACCGGGGCGTCGCCAATCGCGACGATCGCAAGAAAGTCTTCGATGCATTCTGGACAACGTGGCATGCCTTCGAGCGCACCTATGGCGTGACGTTTTATGAACACCTGAAGCAGGATTCGATCGACGCCAAGGTCCGCAACTATCCCGATTCGATCACCAAGGCACTCGATACCAACAAGATTCCGGTCGCGGTCTACAACACGCTGATCGAGCAGACCAATGCCAATCTGCCGACGCTGCATCGCTACTTTGCGCTGCGCGCCAAGCTGCTCGGCATCAAGGACATGCGCTATTACGATATCTATCCACCGCTGGTGAAGGGCGATTTCAAGTACCCGATCGAACAGGGCAACGCGTTGATGCTGGCGTCGGTCAAGCCGCTCGGCGACGACTACGTGAAGGCGATGGAGAAGGGTGTCGGCAGTCGCTGGATGGATGTCTACCCGCGTCCGCGCAAGCTGTCGGGTGCGCACATGGCCGGCGATGCGTATGACGTGCATCCGGTGATCCTGCTCAATTACACCGATGACTACAACTCGGTGTCGACGCTGGCGCACGAATGGGGTCACGCGATGCACACCGTGCTGGCCAACGCCGCCCAACCCTACGTGACGGCCGGCTATCCGATCTTCACGGCGGAGATTGCCTCCACCACCAACGAAGGCCTGTTGCTGGCGCGCATGCTGAAGATTTCGAAGACCGATGACGAGCGCCTGCTGTATCTGGGCTCGGCGCTGGAAAATCTGCGCGGGACATTTTTCCGCCAAGCGATGTTTGCCGAGTTCGAGCGCGATGTGCATGCGCGGGTTGATCGTGGCGAATCGCTGACTGGCGAAGGCTTGACCAAGATCTATGGCGATATCCTGCGCCGCTACCACGGTGACAAAGAGGGCGTTGTCACGATCGACGATGTGTACGCGACGGAATGGGCGTTCATTCCGCATTTCTACAATTCGTTCTACGTGTTCCAGTACGCCACCTCGATTTCTGCCGGGTCGCTGTTCGCCGAGTCCATTCTGGCCAACAAGCCGGGCGCGCGCGAACGGTATCTGGGTGTACTCAAGTCGGGCAGCTCGGCCTATCCGTATGAACTCGTGAAGGCGGCCGGCGTTGACCTGGCGACCCCGGCGCCGTACCAGGCGGTGGTGGCGAGCATGAACCGGATCATGGACGAGATCGAAGCCATCGTGGCACGTCGCAAAAACTGATTGGCAGTACAACAGGAACGGGCGCAAATCGATGGATTTGCGCCCGTTTTTTTATGCCAGAACGGATTTCAGTCAGAGCGGGGTTTGGTCGGGAACGCAGCGAAGGGCAACAAGCCCTGGAACAAGGCGGCGGTTTGTCCCAGCAGCGTGTTCTGCAGTTCGGTGAAGTTGGCGAAGGTTTCCTGCAGCGCGTCGGCCGGCATCATGCTTTCAGTCTGCTCGGACCACAGCTTGCCATCCCGATAGCCGCCCTGATGTTGCCGTAACGTGAACTGGTCGCCGTTGCCGGTCAACTCCCAGCGGCTATATTGCATCTGGAAAAACGGCATCGGTTGCGTGACCTGGCTGGGCTGCAGCAGCGCCCACGGATTGAAGGGAATGAGCTCGTTGCGCATCGAATTTCTCCTCGGGGAATTGAGAAACCGTTCGACTGCACCGACCCGTTCCTGTTCCCTATGGCGCGCGTTCGAGTGCGCCGATGGCGGCGGCGATGTCGCGGCTCAGCGCTGCCAGCGCGCGACCGTGCGCGGCGGCAACCGCGTCATGGTCGGCTCCCTGCACCGGTTCGCGCAATGTGGTCAGGCCGCTTTTCGCCGGGCGTCCGGCAGACTGAATGCGCCAGCGCGCTTCGAGCGTGGTGGCGTCGCCGAGGCGCGCGTCAAAGCGCAAGATATCAACGGCAACGTTGTACTTTGCCGTCGCACCGGCCTGCTCGCTGCGCGTGGCCACGGCCGCACCGGGCAGCAGACGGCGCAGGTTGCCGCTGATCACGCGCGGAATGGCGCGTCGCAATGACTCGGCCCAGCGCCGCGATTCCGGGATGTCGACCTGGTTGCTGCCGGATTGCAGGACCATTTGCGGCCGGTCGATCAACTCCGGCAGGCTCAACGGGCCGACGGCGATGCTCAGGTCGCTGACGGCAGCGCTGCTGTCGATTGCCACGCTCGGCTCCAGCGTATAAAAGTGCTCGGGCGGTGCGCTGGCGCAGGCGCCCAGCAACAGGAGCGGCAGCAGGACGCAGCGGCGCAGGGACGAAACAGCGATCATGGGTTTTCCTTTTTGCCGCGGATCAGGGATTCCGGATGGCGATCGAGATAGTCGGTCAGCGAGCGTAGGGCCTGTGCGGCGCGGCTGACATCACGCAGGGTTTCGCGCAGGTCCTGCTGCAACGGCGCGTCGCTGGCCAGCACGCTGTCGGCGCTGGCAACGGTTTTGCGGACCTGTTCCAGCGTGGCGCGCATTTCCGGTGCGAGTTCGGTATCGAGACGCTTGACCAGTTTGTCCGTGCTTTTGAGCGTGCTGTCGAGGGACTGCATTGCGGTGCGCAAATCGGCCGCAATCTGTTCCATCGGCACCTTGTCGAGGCGGCGCGCGATGCGGCTCAGAATGCTCTGCAATTCTTCCAGCGTGCCCGGAACGGTCGGCAGCACGATCGGCGATTGCTTCCAGTCGATCCTGGTCCTGGCCGCATCCGGGAAGAAATCCAGCCCGACGAACAATTGTCCGGTCAGCAGGTTGCCGCTCTTGAGCTGCGCGCGCAGTCCGCGCTTGACCAGTTTGTCGAGCAATTCCGGACTGTCATCGGGCGGCGTTTCGGTGGCGGACTTGCGACGGCGCGATTGCAGACGCTGCGGGTACAGGTTGACCTCGACCGGGAAACGCATCGCACCGGTGGCCTTGTCGTATTCCAGATCGATGCTGGTGACCTCGCCGATCACAATGCCGCGAAAATCGACCGGCGCACCCAGGCTCAGCCCGCGCACCGAGTCTTCGAAATACAGCAGCGCCTTGTGCACCACCGCTTCCTCGTACTTGAGCGCGGCATCGCGGTTCGGGTACAGCTTGAACTCGGCATTGGCCGCTGCCTCGGCGGTGGTCGGCATGTCCGCCGGCGCGGCGAAACTGACGCCGCCCGACAGGATCGCCGCCAGCGATTCGGTATTGACCTTGACGCCATTGGCATCCACGCTCAGCTCGACGCCGCTGGATTGCCAGAAGCGTGCATTGGTGGTGACGTACTTGTCGTACGGCGCATTGACGAAGCCATGCAGGATCACGCCAGTGCCGTTCGGATCGAGCTCATACGCGGCGATCTGGCCGACCTGGATGTGGCGGAAAAAAATCGGCGCGCCGATATCGAGCGAACCAATCTGGTCGGCGTGCAGCACGAATTGCCGTCCGGCCAGGCCGGTCAGCACGAAGGGCGGCACATCAAGGCCGGTGAATTCGGTGCGCGCTTCTTCCGACTTGCCGGCGTCGACGCCGATGTAGGAGCCCGACAGCAGCGTGCCCAGACCCGAGATGCCGCCGGCGCCGACGCGTGGCCGCACGACCCAGAAACGGGTGTCTTCGCGCAGGAAGCTGTCGGCGCTCTTGACCAGTTGTGCGGTGACGATGACCTGCTTGCGGTCCGGCGACAGCGAGATGCGGCCGACCGTGCCGATATCGACATCCTTGTACTTGATGCGCGTCTTGCCGGCTTCCAGCCCTTCGGCATTCTTGAAGTTGATGGTGATGGTCGGGCCGCGCGAGAGCAGTGCCTGAACCAGGATGGTGCCGCCGATGAGGGCGGCGATCACCGGAATCAGCCAGATCAGCCAGGGTGACCAGTACCAGCGCGGCGCCTGCACTGCCAGCGGCAATTGGGCGCGGGGGATATCGTCGTTCGGTTCAGTCATTGTCGGTCTTTATAAAATCCCAGATAAGGCGTGGATCGAAGCTCTTGGCCGCCAGCAGGGTGAGCACCACCACGGTGCCGAATGCCGCCGCGCCCGGTCCGGCCTCGACGGTGGCAAACGATTTGATCTGCACCAGCGCCACCAGCAACGCCACCACGTAAATGTCGAGCATGGACCAGCGTCCGATCGCTTCGACCACGCGGTACAGGCGGGCCCGGTGCAGCGGTAGCCAGACCGAACGACGCTGTACCGAAATGGTCAGCAGCGTCAACGCCAGCAGCTTGAACAGCGGAATCACGATGCTCGCCATGAACACGATCAACGCCAGCATACGCGAGCCGGACTCCCACAGGTACACCACGCCGCTCATGATGGTGTCAGTCTGGATTTTTGCCAGCGAACCGGTCTGCATGATCGGCAGCAAATTGGCCGGAATGTACAGGATGTAGGCGGCAATCAGATAGGCCCAGGTATGCAGGACGCTGCGATGGATGCGCGAACACAGCGGGGCGGCGCAACGCGGGCAATTGCCGGCATTGCCATGCCGCGCCGGCCGGCACAGCAAACCGCAGGCGCTGCAGGAAAGCAGGCCCTGGGTGGCAGCGGTAGCGCCGGCAAGGGGGCGTGGTCGCGACTCAGCCATGCAGCCACACCCGACCCCAAAGATCGCGCGGATTGAAAAAATGGGCGGCTGCCGATAACGCCACCATCAGGGCTGCGAACGACCACAGCGCAATGCCGGGAATGACGGTGGTGAAGGTGGCCAGCCGAACCACCGACACCAGAATCCCGAGCATGAAGACTTCCACCATGCCCCACGGCCGAATCGTTTGCACGAAACGGAACGTGGCCGGCACGCCGGGAACCACGTGTCCCAGCCGCAGCGGCAACAGGATGTACAACATCGCGGCGATTTCCAGCGCCGGTACCAGCATGGTGGTGACGAAGACCAGGATCGACATCGACACCAGTTCCAGTGATGCCAGCGCGCGCACTGCGCCAAACAGGGTGGCCGAGGTGCGCGTGCCCTGCAGTTCGATGCGCACCAGCGGGAACATGTTGGCAAACAAAAAGAACACCGCGGCCGACAACGTGAAGGCCAGCGTGTAATCGAGGCCGTGCAGGGTTTCGCGGTACAGATAGGCATTGCAGCGACCGCACAGGGCTACCCCATGCGGGGGCAGCTTCAGCTCATGCTGGAGCAGGTCGCACTCGGGGCAGGCAATCAGCGTCGGTGACGGTGACGGTGCAGCATTTTGCTCGGGCATCGGTGGCAGGAAGGACAGGGTGGGCAGGGCCGCCGGCCAAAAAACGGCACGGCGTGACATGGCCGTCAAATTATACGAGAGATTGTTGCCGGCCAAGTCGCATCACGTTGTCGCAGTAGCTTGTTTGCATGGCTATCCGGCGCCAACATGCGCAATGACGAACGCCATGAAGGCTCGCGTCTTCGCGAGCATGTGACGGTTGGGGACGATGGCATGCACTGCGATCGAATCAAACTCCCAGTCAGGGCACAGGCGCACGATGGTGCCTTCCTGTTCCAGCGCGACCGCCATGAAATCCGGCAGCATGCCAATGCCGAATCCGGACACCACCGCCTCACGGACAAATCCCAGACTGTTGACGCTGAGCGCACCTTGCACCGGTACCAGAACGCGCTGCTTGCCGCGCGCAAAGCGCCATTCGACGCCGTTGCCGAGCAGCGGGAAGGCAATGCATCGGTGCCTGGCCAGATCCTTCGGGCCGGTTGGCAATCCATGCAGGGTGATGTAATCGCAGCTGGCATAAATATGGCGTCGCAATTCGCACACGCGCCTGGCGATCAGCGTGCCATCCTGGATTTCGCCAATGCGCAACGAGATGTCGACCTGTTCTGCCTTCAGGTCGACGTTGCGGCTCGACAGGTCCAGCTCGATACGCACGGCGGGATACTCATGCAGGAACTTGCCGATGATCGGTCCGAGGAAAGAGGTCGCCAGTTCCGGCGGCGCGCTGACCCGGATCAGCCCGCTGACGCGGTGCTGCATTGCCATCACATGCGCATTGGCTTGTTCCAGATCGTAAATCGGTGCGGCACACTGTTCGTAATAGGCGCGCCCGGCGTCGGTAAGTGTGACGCCGCGTGTGGTGGCGTCGATCAACGGGGTGCCGAGCTGGCTTTCGAGCGCATGCAGTCGCTCGCTGACGGTGGATTTTCCCAGCGCCAGCTGCTTCGCCGCCTTGGTCACGCTGCGCTGTTCGGCAACGGCAATGAAAATCCGAATGTCATCGAGTTGCAGCGGTCGTTTCATGGTTGGGCCACCGATCTGGTTGTGCGGGCATCGCAGCTGCGGCCACGCAGGGCATGCTAAAGCATTTTGAAGGGAGCCGATAGCCATCACTGCCGGCAGGTGGCCGTGTTCGCTGCGCCGAATGCATTGTTCGGCCACCAGTCGTTCCCGTCTGGCACGGCTATGCTCTGGACCGGACCGCGCCTCGAAGCCGGACGCCGGCAACCGGCGCGCCGCCGCTGTTGGCCGGGCCAGACAATCGCCCACATTCTTTCAAGGAACCGTCATGCCAATCGCTCAAGCCACCGCCGGAAGCAACTTGCTCACGCCTGCCGACCATACCCTGGTCATGATCGATTTCCAGTCGCAAATGGCGTTTGCCACCAAGTCGATTGATGCCGTCACCCTGCGCAACAACGCGGCCCTGGTGGCCAAGGCGGCGGCCGCATTCAAGGTGTCGACGATTTTGACCACGGTCGCCGAGAAGACCTTTTCCGGTCCGATGTTCGATGAAATCAAGAGTGTATTTCCAGGCCAGAAAGTCTTCGACCGCACCTCCATGAATACCTGGGAAGACAGCGCCGTGATTGGCGAAGTCAACCGACTGGGCAAATCCCGTATCGTGTTATCCGGACTGTGGAGCAGCGTCTGTATTGTCGGTCCGGCCATGTCGGCGATCGATCAGGGTTTCGAGGTGTACGTGATCGCCGATGCCTGCGGCGATGTCTCCGACGAGGCGCACCAGCGCGCGATGGAGCGCATGATCCAGCAGGGCGCGCGGCCGATGACATCGCTGCAGTATCTGCTTGAGCTGCAACGTGACTGGGCCCGTGCGGAATCGTATGATCGGACCGTTGCGGTGTCGATCGCACACGGCGGCAGTTACGGACTCGGACTGGTCTACGCCCACGCGATGTTTGGTGGCCACGAAAGCTGATCGGCAGCGCTTCAACGAACGGGAGTGCGCATGAAAACCTATTTGCTGTCGCTGGCGGTCGGCGTACTGGTGGGGTTGATTTACGGCCTGCTCAACGTGCGCTCGCCGGCGCCGCCGGTGATTGCGCTAATCGGCCTGCTCGGGATTTTGCTCGGCGAGCAAATCGCGCCGGTCGCAAAACGGTTGCTGGGCGGGCAGCCGGTCTCGGTGAGCTGGATCAAAACCCAATGCAGCGAGCCTGTGCTCGGTCTCAAGCCCTCGGACGACAGCACTTCGCCGCCAGTCTGATAAACCACGCTCACCCTGACCGAAAGTGCTCCATGACCGCAGTCCCCGACCTGATCATTCGACACGCCCGCATCAGCACGCTCGATCGGCAGAATCCGGTCGCCGACACGGTGGCCATCAGTAATGGCAAGTTCAGCGCAGTCGGTGAGGATGCCGATGTGATGCGCCTGGCCGGGCCTGCGACCCGCGTCATCGATGCGCTGGGGCGACGCATGATTCCGGGCTTGATCGATTCGCATATCCACATTATCCGGGGCGGCCTGAATTACAACCTCGAACTGCGCTGGGACGGCATGCCGTCGCTGGCCGATGCGATGCGTGCGCTCAAGGAGCAGGTCGACAAAACCCCGGCGCCGCAATGGGTGCGGGTGGTCGGCGGATTCACCGAACACCAGTTTGCCGAAAAGCGCCTGCCAACCCTGGACGAACTCAACGCGGTGGCGCCCGATACACCGGTGTTCATTCTGCATCTGTACGACCGGGCCTTGCTCAATGCGGCGGCGTTGCGCGCCGCCGGTTATACCCGCGACACCCCCAACCCGCCCGGCGGTGTGATCGTCAAGGGCCCTTCCGGCGAACCAACCGGCTTGCTGCTGGCGCAACCGAATGCGTTGCTGCTGTATTCGGCGCTGGCGACCGGACCCAAACTGCCGTTCGAGTACCAGATCAATTCGACCCGCCACTTCATGCGCGAACTCAACCGGCTCGGCGTGACCAGCGCGATTGATGCCGGCGGCGGCTTCCAGAATTATCCGGACGATTACAAGGTGGTCGAGGAACTGCATGCCAAGGATCAACTGACCGTGCGCATCGCCTACAACCTGTTTACGCAAAAACCACACGAGGAGCTGGCCGATTTTTCGCGCTGGACCGGCCTGGTTACGCCGGGGCAGGGCGACGGGTTTTATCGGCACAATGGCGCCGGTGAAATGCTGGTGTTTTCGGCCGCCGATTTCGAGGATTTCCGGCAACCGCGACCCGAGCTGCCGGCCGGCATGGAGCCCGAACTGGAAGCGGTGGTGCGTCTGTTGGTGACCAGGCGTTGGCCGTTTCGCATGCACGCGACCTACGACGAATCGATTGGCCGGGCCCTCGACGTGTTCGAGAAGGTCAATCGCGAGATCCCGTTCGACGGCTTGCACTGGTTCTTTGATCATGCGGAAACCATCAGCGACCACAATATCGAACGGGTCGGCCGACTCGGCGGCGGCATTGCGATTCAGCACCGGATGGCCTATCAGGGCGAATACTTCATTGCCCAGTATGGCCAGGCGGCGGTCGAACGCACGCCGCCCTTCAAGCGCATGCTGGAACTGGGCGTGCCGGTCGGCGCCGGCACTGACGCCACTCGCGTGGCCAGCTTCGATCCCTGGAATGCGCTTTACTGGCTGACCACCGGCAAGACGCTGGGTGGGCACCGGATGTATCCGGCCGCGAATCTGATCGACCGCGAGACCGCGCTGCGGCTTTACACGCAAGCCAACACCTGGTTTTCCGGCGAAGAGGGGTGCAAGGGACAGATCAAGGTCGGTCAGCTGGCCGACCTGGTGTTGCTGTCGGATGACTATTTCAGCGTCGACGAGGAAGCGCTGCGCCACATCGTGGCCTCGCTGACGATCGTCGGCGGACGCATCGTGTACGCCGCCGACCAATTCGCCGCGCACGATGCGCCGCCGCCGCCGGCCATGCCGGACTGGTCGCCGGCGCGCAGCCGCGCTGGCTATTACAAGGCAACCAAAGCCGAGCAGCAGCAACGTGCCCTGCTGCAGGCCAGCGCATTGAAGGCGTGCCAGTGCAGCGCGGCCTGCGGTGTGCACGGACATGCGCACGGCACGGCGGGAAGCAGTCCGAGCGCGGATCGGGAGCGCTTCTGGGGTGCACTGGGCTGTTCCTGCTGGGCCGCATGATGCGGGGCGTGTCATGATCCCGCCCATGCCAATCGATACGCCCGCTCCCGTCACACCGGCCAAGGGCCCCGACCAGGCCACCGGCTCGGCGCTGGACGCCGCATTGCTGAGCTATGTCGCGGCCTTTGTCGACACGGCCGGATTTGTCGGCCTGTTCGGGCTGTTTACGGCGCACGTCACCGGCAACTTCGTGCTGATGGGCGCGCAACTGGTCAATCACAACGGCGAGGTCATCGCCAAGCTGCTGTCGCTGCCGGTGTTCGTGCTGGCGGTGGCCTTGTCGGTGTTGCTGGCCAACTGGCTCAAGCGACGCGCACGCTCCGCGCTCACGCCACTGCTCGGTGTTCAGGCGGGATTGTTGCTGGCAGCGGCATTGATTGCGATGCGCACCGGCGCACCGGTTTCCGCCGATGACATCAACGCCATCGCCATCGGTACGACCATGATTGCCGCGATGGGATTGCAGAACGCGCTGATGCGGCTGGAGCTGGGCGCCATGCCGCCAACCACCGTAATGACCGGCAATGTGACCCAGGCCACCATTGACGTCATGCAGCTCTGGACCACCTCGGCGAACGCGTCGGAGCGCGCGGTGCAGCGCAAGCGTCTGCAGAAAATGTGGCCGTCGATGCTGGCGTTCCTGCTCGGCGCAGCCAGCGGCGCGCTCGGGTATCTGCTGTTCGGGTTCTGGTGCCTGTTGGTGCCGTCGGCATTGTGTGCCGTGCTGGCGGGAAAATTGGGGCGTCGCAGTTTGTCAGGCGGCCCGGCCTGACTGCGCTGGTCGGGCCACCAATTTGTATCCTCGTCAGCTTGTCGTGCAGCCGATATCGCAAGGTCGGCAAGTGGCGCCTTCCTCTTCCTGGCTGACGTTGACTGCTGGCAGTTGCGGTGCAGCCGGCGGCGCGAGCGCTTCGGCTAGCGCCGCTGCAGGCGCTGGCGGAGCCGCAGCAGGCACCGCAGCCGCGCTACGCTCGGGCGACTGCGCCTTGGCCTGCTGCCGTTTTGCTTGCCATTCTTCGGCGCGTCGGCGCTTCTCCAATTGCTTTGCGGTGAGCGGCTTTGCCTCCGACTCGCCAGCACCGGCCTGCTGTTTCGTCGCCTTGCGTTGCTGGCCCTTTTTCTCGGCCGGCGCTGCTTCGGTGGTGTTGCTTTCAGCGGCACCCGTGGCGGCGAGCGGACGGGTATTGGCGCCCCACGGCACGCCGTTGACCAGTTCGCCATCGTCATTGGGGGCCTTCAGATACAGGCCCTTTACGCCAAGCAGTCCGGCGCTGTTTGGGTCGGCCACATGCGCCGCGATCACGCCCGGTCCGAACAATTCGGGCAGCCGGTTGAGCAACATGGCTTCTTCGCCGGCCCGGAAGTACATGTACTCCTTGGCCTTGTTCTCGATCATGCGTTCACGCGCCTTGCCTGACAGTCCTGCATGTTTCGGTTCGAACACGCTCGGGAACCGGCTGCACAAGGCGCCGGCCTGCTTTTTCAATCCTGCACTCACGGACCCGGGGATGGTGCGTCTGGCGGGATCGTTCTCCTTCGGCACCTGGATCACGCTGCGGCCATGCGCTGCGATCTGCTCCGGCGTGACGGCCAGGGTTGCCAGCATCTCGCTCAGATGGCGCGTTTCCAGTCCAAGGCCGGCGGCGTGCTGCTGCACCGATTGATAATACGGCACATGAATTTCAGGCGGGATTTCATTATGTTCGGCATGCGCATCGGCCAGGATCACGACGATCTTCGCCGGTATCGGCAAGGCATCCTGCAACGCGCGCAGTGCAGCCAGATTGCGCTGTTCGCGTGGCTGCAGCTGCGGGTTCTCGGCGAAGCCATGGAAATACGGCAGGGTGATTTGACCGCTCGCTGCCATCGCATCGACGGCGCGATGAAGCTCGGGCGAGTCGGTGAAGCCGCGCACCATCGCGTGGCTCTTGAAAACGGCTTCGATTTCCAGTGCCAGCGGCGAGCGCGGCGTGGCCGGCAAGGCACGCAGTGCGGCAACGGCCTGCTCCCGCGTGGCAGGGGCCAGCGCCGTGTCCGCAAGACTGCTGGTGTCGCGCGCACGCGTGGCGTCCTGCTGCAAGGTGCGTTGCAGCAAGCCGGGACGCGGCACCAGCCGAATCGCGGGTACGGCCGGTGTCGCCAATGCTGCGGCGGCTTCCTGCCAGGTTTGGGGTGCTGCGCGAAAAGAATCATCGCGGGCGACGGGGGGACGAACTGCTGCTGCGGTACTGAACATGACACCATTCCTCGTTGAAAAAAACTACAGTTGGGACTCATGGGTGTTCGTCACCGCTATTCGGTTCTAGAAGGTTTTCGCATTTGAATGGGCGCTCGTCGTTGTTTTTTGTTCGATGAGGCGGCACGATGTTACTTTCGAGGAATGCCGAAAGCGCGTTAATATCTGGCGGGGAAAAGTAGCAAGACTTTCATCGGTGTTGACTCAGTCGGGCGAGAAAAAATGAACAAGAAATCATGGTTGGTATCGCTGGTGGTTGTCGCTTTGTTGTCCGCCTGCGGCGGTGGCGGCGGAACACCCGGTGCCTGCAGTGGCAGCGCGGCGGTGTGTTCAGGCTCGACCAACACGGCCAGCAACCCGCCAGCCAGCGCCACGGCGCCCGAGGCCAGCGATACCGCGCCGCCACCGATGTCGGCCAGTGTCGAGAAACAGTGCGAAGCGCCGCGGCCGGCGAATACCGTCGATCCGCTGAGCGGCCGGCTGTATGGCGACACCCAGGGCTCGTTGACGCTGGAGAAGCAGTGGATTCGCGCCTACGTCAACGAAACCTATTTGTGGTTCGACGAAGTCGCGCCGGTCCGGGCGGCGTCGTATGTGGTCGGGGCCACGGTGCCATTTATTTCACCCTCCACCAATGCTGTCGGCAGCATGGCGCTGGCCAATAATTTCGATGTGGTCGATGCGTATTTCAACAGCCAGCGCAGCACGGCCAATACCGCGTCCGGCAAGCCCAAGGATCAGTTCCACTTTACCTACCGCAGCAGCGAATGGGCCGCAATGGCGGGCGCCGGGGAAAGCCTCGGCTTTGGTTTTGAAGTCGCGCTGGTCAGCGCAACACCGCCGCGCAAGGCAGTGGTCGCGTTCACCGCGCCCGGTTCCACGGCGGCGCAAAACGGCATCGCGCGCGGCGCGCAATTTGTCAGCGTGAATGGCGTCGATGTCGCCAGCGGCAGCGATACGGCGACGCTCAACGAGGCGCTGTTTTCGCCGGTCGCCGGCAAGAGTTATGTATTTCAGGTGCTCGACATCGGCAGCGCCGTTGCACGCACCGTGACGATGACGGCGGCAACGGTGACCTCGGTGCCGGTGCAAAACGTCGGCACCTTGCCAGCGCCGAACGCCAGCGTTGGCTACATGCTGTTCAACGACCACATCGCCACCGCCGAAGCCCAGCTGGTGGCCGCTGTCAATCAGCTCAAGGCAGCCAACAGTGGCGCCGGCGTGTCCGATCTGGTGCTGGATTTGCGCTACAACGGCGGCGGCTATCTCGACATTGCCAGCGAGCTGGCGTACATGATTGCGGGGCCGACCGCCACCAGCGGCAAGGTGTTTGAAAAACTCACCTTCAACAGCAAGAATCCGTTTGGCCTGAGCGACGCCGACAAGACCACGCCGTTCCATTCCACCACCCAGGGGTTTTCGCTGGCGTCCGGACAAAGCCTGCCGCAGCTTGGCCTGTCGCGGGTGTTTGTCCTGACCGGCAGCGGCACCTGCTCCGCCAGCGAGGCCATCATCAACGGTTTGCGCGGGGTCGGCGTCACGGTGATTCAGGTCGGCGGCACCACCTGTGGCAAGCCGTATGGATTCTTTGCGCAGGATAACTGCAGCACGACCTACTTCACGATCCAGTTCAAGGGCGTCAATGAGGTCGGCTATGGCGACTACGCGGATGGTTTCGTGCCGGCCGGAAGCAATGCTGCGGCCAACAGCCTGCCCGGCTGCGCGGTGGCCGACGACTTCACCAAGGCACTTGGCAATCCGGCCGAAGGGCGCCTGGCGGCCGCATTGCAATATCGCGCCAATGGCACCTGTCCGGCGCCACTGGCGTCATCGTCTGCCACGCTGGCGGGTCTGGTCAGCCTCAACAAGGGCGCGGATCCGGCGTTGCGCCGCAATGCCTTCCAGCAGAACCGGATCTATCGTCCGGCGGGCCACTAACGGGCTGTGCGCGGTTTGCTGCGAGCCTCGACCCGGCCAATCGTCAGCAGGGCCGGGTTGCCCGCTGGCGCCGCCTCCTGGTCGCTGCGCGCGGCAATGTGAATTCCCAGGGTCTTGAGCTTGTAATACAACACGTGCGGTTCGACGCTGAGCTCCCGTGCGGCACGCGCCACATTGCGCTGGCACCGTTCCAGCGCCGCCACCAGCAGCGCACGCTCGTACCGCTGCAGCAAGTCTTTCAGTGAACTGCCCGGCGAGGCGGTGTCATCGCCTGCAATCACCGGAAAGCCCAAGGCGTAACGCTGCGCGGCGGCACGTAACTCGCGGATATTGCCTTCCCAGCGATGCGCCAGGATCTGCGCCTCGACGGCGGGATTGACCGCGCTTGCGGTGGTCGTGCGGTAGCGGGTTTGCGCGTGTTCGACATAACGCCAGAATAGATCGAGCGCGCGCGCCGGTTGCGAACGCAGCAGCGGCAAGGCCAGTTCGACCACGCTCAGGCGGTAATACAGGTCGGTGCGAAATTTGCCCTGCTCGACCAGTTTTGCCAGTGGGGTCTTGGTCGACACAATGACCCGGAAACTGAGCTGCCGGAATACCGTCGAGCCAACCCGTTCGACGCCCCGATCCTGCAGCACGCGCAGCAATTTGGCCTGCAACGTGAGCGGCATGCTGTCGATTTCATCCAGATACAGCGTGCCGCCGTTGGCCGATTCGATGCGGCCGGCGCGGCTTTTCGTGGCGCCCGTGTAGGCCCCGGCATCGACCCCGAACAACTCGGCCTCGGCCAGGGTTTCGGGAATGGCGGGACAGTTCACCGCAATGAACGGTCCGCGCGAGCCTGAGTGATCGTGGATGTAATGAGCCAGCCAGTCCTTGCCGGTGCCGGTTTCCCCCACCAGCACGACATCGACGTCGGCGGGCGCGATGCGGCGCGCCGTGGCATACACTTCATGGTTGACGTCGGCGATGACGGGCGCGGCGTGGACGGGGGCGAAGGCTGCGCCCGGAAAATCGGGCGTTGCCTGCAGCGACGTCGGCTCGGCCAGCGGTTTCGGTTTGCGCGCTTCGACGCTGCTGTCCTCGGCGTCGTCGGTCGGCAGCGCGGCAGGGGACCGGTCCAGCAATTGCTGCAGTATTTCCGCCAGGCGGTGGTCGCTGGCCGGAATGTTGATGGCGCGGCAAACGCTGGCCGTGGCAACGCACGTGGCATAGTCGCTGCCGTCGACCAGTCGCACCAGCGCTGCCTGCGTCGAGATCCTGCGGCGCTCGCACTGGGCGACAATGCCGGCGAACTCGCCGTCGTCCTGGCACACCAGGAAGCGCGCGCCGGGATGACGCGCCAGGATGTGTTCGATGTCGGCCACTTGCACTTGCGCGAGCTGGACCGCCATCGCTTCGCCGGCACGCAACACGCGTAGCAGCAGGGAGTCGGCGGCAATGCACAGCAGCAGGGGACGATCAGACTCGGGCATGTGAACCATTCTTCCAGACAGGGCGACGTGATATGGATGCAGTGTGCTAACGCATCAGTCGTTGCAGTGACAATCGGTTATTTTAGAGTAACTCGCAGTTACAAAACCTTCAAGAACTATTGCTTTGAAGAAGCTATGGTGTTGGTTTGGCGCGATGCCATGACACGTCATGCTGGTATTCAAGACACACCGTGACAACAGCGGCGCCTGGCTAGATGAAGCCGGACGTCGTTTTGGCGATGCCCATCGCCTCGCGCCAGGACAGACCCAGGCTGAACTTCAACCCACGCGCTACCCGCCAGGTCTCGATATCGACAAGGAACGCCGGCAGATAACTGTCTTCGTCATGCAGCAAGGCGTTGGCGGCCTTTTCGTATTGCGTGGCGTGCTGGTGGTTTCCGCTGAGTTCCGCTGCCTTTTTCAGATCAAGAAGCCCATTGATTTGCGGGACCAGTTCCGGCGCGATTTCCAGAAATGCAACGTAATTTGTGTTCTGGTTCGCGTTCTCCAGCGCATTGTCGAGGTAGCGTTTCAGCGTCGCCTCTTCGTGCTGCACCGCCCAGGTCCTTTCGTTGTCATCGCCGTTGTCGGCGCCGTAGAGGGCGGGATGCTTGCGGCGCGCAAGTCGGTTGCTCCAGGCGTTGATGTTGGGTGCAATGTACTTTGCCAGGTCGTCCGCATTGCGATACGACTTCAACAAGTAGCTGGTGGGTTTGACCTCGTCGTTGTGCACGACTGTCTGGAACGCCGTGAGTTCGCCACCTTTATAGACTTCCAGCGTCAGCGCGCCGATTTCCGCCTGCGGTGGATACACGCTGGCCTCGGCAAAGGACGCTGCCGCCTGCCCTTCGGTTGAGTCGAGTGCAAGGGTGCCTGCCGCGCTCACGGTGCCGGACAGCTGGTGGCCATCAATTTTTTGGGGATTGGTTGTCACGCCGAAGTTTTCGCGATTGCGCGCCCGTCGCCATGTGCCGGTGAACGCCGTCGAAATGCTGGCGCCCAGCGCATAGGCGCCGCTGCCAAGACTGGCGCCAACCGAGCCGGTGAAGCGGCCGCGCGCACTGAGATCGCGCGTGGTGGTATCGGCATGCTCCAGAAAGCCAATCGATACGTCGGGAAAGTCGATGGCAATTTCTTCTTCCAGGGAGCGGTACTCAGGGTCATCGGCCGGCTTGCTGGGTCCTTCCATCAATTTCTTGAGCAGTGCCGCCATGCGTGCGGCAAGGGCGGCGTCACCGCCAAGGCCCGGTGCTTTGCCGTCGATCCCGGTGTCGCCCGGGCCCAGCCGATTGAAGCGATAGATGACGGCCTCCTTCAGGTTGGTATAGTCAGCGCCGAGTGTCAGGTCGGCGGTCATGCCGGCGCCAACGGAGGCATTGGCGTCGGCAAATGGCAGCCAGCCGGCAGTCGCGCCGCCGCCGGCGCGCACGCCCTTGTCGTCCTGAATGCCAACCACCAGCACGCCGCCCGGCGTTGTAATACCGGCGTTCACCACGGCGGTCCGGCCAACGGTGGCGCTGCCAATCACCCGTGGCGCGACAGGAACGCCCGCGACGCTCGCCAATGCGGCGCCATTGTTGACGATGCCGGACAGGCTCAGACCCCAGGTGTTGCCATTCGACAGGCTCAGCGTCGAACCCAGGCGCATGTCGCTGACTTGCTTGAAGATCTCGTCGAAGTTTGCGGGCGAGGAGGGCGGCGGCGTCGGGTTGCCGTCGGGGGCGCTTCCGCTGACGGCGGCGTGACGCGTCAACCTTGGCAACGACAAATCCTGGTCGGGAACCAGATATCGCATCGCCTCGGCAAATTCGCCGTAGCGCGCGCGCCGGGCTGCATCGGGTGAATTCTCCACGGACGCTTCGCTGAAATTCAGCGTCTGCGCCCAACTTTGCAGCCGCTCGGGGGTCAACGCCTCATTGAAGGCGGTTGCAACGGTGTGGACGGCTTTCTTGAAATTCTCCGAATTATCGCCGAAACGTGTCAATACTTCCTCGACCAGCTTTGCAAGCTGTCTTTCGTCATGCGCAGGCAGATTCAGCACATCGCCCATGAAGCTGGCGCGCCAGTCTCTGATGAACTGGTACTTGACGGCGGATTGGAGGTGAGCCAATCCGTTGGTGCGGTCGGTCGCGAAATCATAGTCCGGGTAGACATCGATTTCACCGGTGTCGTCCTGGTGTCCTTTAAGCCCGCCATGCTCGCACAGCTCCGTTTCCATGATGCCGAGCGTCTTGCGCATGGCTTCCCAATGCAGGATGGGGGTCGTCACCGGCAAACTCAATGTGCCCTTGAAGGGTGATTTATGACGCGTCAGGCGGAACTGTTCATGACTCCTTTTGCCACGCTCGGCCCAGACCGCCACCTTGTTCTGGCGCTTGCGCACGGCCTGCCATTTGCTCCCCGGCGCGTTGGAGTAGAAACCATTGCGCAAGGCGTGCGCCGAGGATGCGAATTGTTTTTCCAGATCGAGCTGGCGCTGCCGGTTTCTTTGTAACGTCCTGCGTTGATGTAAAAAGGTTTCGGCTCGCTGGTCGGTAAGGCTGCCAGGGTTGCCGAGGTATCCTGCCCAATTATCCGTGGCAAGGTCCAGCGCCTCCTGCGTAGCCCCAGCCCACTGATTCCATGCGCAGGACGCTGCCGTGTCGGATACAGCTGCCGTTTCCGGTGTCGCTGTCGCTTCCACCTTGCAGGCACGCTGCATGGCGGGCAGCCCCGTGATCAACAGGGTATTGGCCGGCAGGTCGGGCGTTTCAATTTGTCGGAAACAATAGTCCATCAATGCGTTCGGGTCTGCCTTGATATCGACCTGCCGCCCATGCTCGGTCAGGAGCTGATCGGCGGCGTTCAGAAAGGTGCGCACATTGGCATCCTGCCGAATGCCGCTGTTCCCCCCCAACTCGCGCGTCGGCGCCGATATTTTTTTCAGCAAGCCAAAGCCTGTTTGCGTCGCCGCCAGTTTCTGCGCGATGCGCCAGGCCAGATTTTCTGCCGCGCTGGTTTCCTCGTCGTGACCCTTGCGCCTGGCGGTCTGGATACATTCCCGGATGTCGGTCTGGTTCAAATGGTTCAGTGCGTCGATGACATCGCGCACCGGAACGCGCTTCCGGTCGTTTTTCGTGACCGCATTGTTCCTGACCGCATTGCAGGCGGCCTCCAGGCTCAAGGCCAGCACCATTTTTTCGTTATCCGTGGTGGTTGGCGGGCAGATATCCCTCATCCAGTCGGCCAGGTCGTTTTGCGCCGCAGCGCGTGCGGTGGCATCGTTGGTATCGGCGTACCTGATCGATCTCACTTCCCGCAGATGGTGAATCCAGGCATCGCCCGTGGTGCTCTCGTGGATCGATTTGGACAGCTGCGCTGGCAATGCTCCCGACCGTCTGTGGCACGGCTGAAAATAGGTCTCGGATGTTGGCGCTGCCCGTGTCGAGGTGGTGGGTCTTTGCGCCAGGCGGCGTGGCTCGGGGTTAAGCGTGTTGGCGGTAAACGTGGTGGAGTTGTACCAGCCGGCTACGGTAACCTGTGACAGGCCGTACCCACGCGCGGCGGCATTGCGTGTGGGAGTAGCGGGACCGGTCTGCGCCGCACGATTGGCAATTGACTCGGCCTCGCTGGGTGTCGGTGACATGCTGCCGCGAAAAAAAAGCCGTGCCAGAGAATTCATGGATGTGCCTTCCGAGTCAAGTGTGGTCTCCGATCGCGCCACCATGGTCCGGGTGAGGTATCCTCTGAGCGCGAATTGATTCATGAGTAGTCGCCTTGTCGGATTGGTTCCGAAAATAAACCATCCCCTTTTTTCATCCGCACCCCCTCAATCCCTGGATGCACGAGACCGACCCACTAGCTGCCCTCAATAAAATGCGTCGCATCGCCACTGGCTTGCTGGCGCTGATGGCAGTGGTGTTCGTCACGGCGCGCATTTACGAAGGCGTGCACCCGGCGGTGGGCTTCGTGCGTTCCTTTGCCGAGGCGGCGCTGGTGGGCGCGCTGGCGGACTGGTTTGCCGTGACCGCGCTGTTTCGTCATCCGCTCGGATTGCCGATCCCGCACACCGCGATCATCCAGCGCAACAAGGACCGCATCGGCGCCAGCGTCGCCAATTTCCTGGAACACAACTTCATGACGCGCGAAGTCGTCGCCGGCGAATTCGCACGTATCGATTTTGCCGGCGCCGCGGCGCGCTGGCTGGCGCACGACGACAACAGCAAGGCCGTGGGCCGGCAGCTTGCCGCGGTGGTTCCTGCGCTGCTGCGGCTGGTCGAGGATGCCGACATCAACCGCTTCATCCATGAACGCCTCGGCAGCCTGATGCGCCAGGTGCGGTTCGCGCCGATGCTGGCCGAGGTACTGTCATTGCTGGTGGCCGACCGCCGGCATCAGGAGCTGTTTGATCATTTGCTGGTGATGGTGGCCAATGCGCTGGAACAGAACCAGGCCTTCATTCGCCAGAAGATCCACGACAACAGTCCGCGCTGGATGCCGCGTGCCTTCGATGACCGCTTTTTCGAACGGCTGCTGGCGGGGTTGTCGAGCGTGCTGGAGGAAATGAAGCACGACGACAGCGAATGGCGTGCGCGCTTTCAGGTGGCGGTAGAGGAGTTGATCGCCGACTTGCGCACGTCGGACGACTACGAAGCCAAGATCGCGGCGTTGCTGTCCTCGGGTCTGCAGCACCCGGTTTTTTCAACGTATATCGACAACGTCTGGCAGGAGGTCCGCAGCCGCTTGCTGGCCGATGTGGCGTCGCCCGAGTCGCGCATCGCCGCGCGCCTGGCGCAGGCGGTACATGGGCTGGGCGCGGCGCTCGAAGGCGATGTGCTGGTGCGCGACAAACTCAATCTGTGGCTGCGCGAGTTCGCTACCGAGACCATCGTGCGGCGGCGCGGCGCGATTGCCGAGTTGGTCGAGCGCGTGATTGCGCAATGGGATGGCGAAACCGTGGCGCAGAAGTTCGAGCTGCATGTCGGCAAGGATCTGCAATACATCCGTATCAACGGCACCGTCGTCGGAGGACTGGTCGGCGTGCTGCTGCACCTCGTGTCGCTCGCGCTGTGAGCGCTACTTGACGATCAGTTCCGGGCTCATGACGGCGCGCAGGAAGGTGGTGGTGACGTCGCCGCGTTCGCGCTGTGCAATCCACCAGATCGCGCCCTTGCGAATGGTCCAGTCCTGTTCGCTGCCACCGATGAGCAGCGCGGCGACCCGGCCCAGCGTCGGTTGATGGCCGATCAGCACCACCGGTTCGCGGTTGTCGGGCCAGTTGGCCGCTTCCAGCAAGGACGCTGCGGTAGCGTCCTGCGCCAGGGCGGGGTGGATCTTGAAGCGGCGTCCCAGTGCCTCGGCGGTTTGCAGCGTACGCGTGGCCGGGCTGACCAGGATGCGGCAGCCGTTGGGCAGATTGCGGTCCAGCCACTCGGCCATCTTGCCGGCCTGCTTGTGGCCTTTGGCGGTCAGCATGCGACCGTCATCCGGTTCGCCGATTTCTGCTTCTGCATGCCGCCACAAGATCAGGTCCATGGGATTAGCGTCGTGCCTCGTCAGGTGGGGTGCCGAGGGTTTGCATCAGATACTGCTGCGCGCTGAACGGCGCTTGCTTGGCGCGTGGCTTGCGCTTGTGATACACGCCATCGCCATCGAGTTCCCACGAGTGCGTGTTGTCTTTCAGGTAGGGATTCAAGCCCTCGGCGATGACGCGTTTTTTCAGCGTGCGATCGAGGATCGGAAACGCCACTTCGATGCGGCGAAACAGGTTGCGGTTCATCCAGTCGGCGCTGGACAGGTACACGTCATGCGCCAGGTCGTTGCGGAAGTAATAGATCCGGCTGTGTTCCAGGAAGCGGCCAATGATCGAGCGTACCCGGATATTGTCCGACAGGCCCGCCACGCCAGGGCGCAGCGCGCAGGCGCCGCGCACGATCAGATCAATCTTCACGCCATCGGCCGAAGCCGCATACAGCGCCCGGATCACCGATTCGTCGAGCAGGGCGTTCATCTTGGCGATGATGCGACCCGGGCGACCGGCGCGCGCGATGGCCGCCTCGTTGCGGATCGCCTTGATGAATTCCTTTTGCAACGCAAACGGCGCCAGCCACAAATGGTTGAGCTTCTTCGGCTTGGTCAGGCTGGTCAGATGGATGAAGATCTCGTTGACCTCGGCCGCCAGCGCGGTATTGGCGGTCAGCAGGCCAAAGTCGGTATAGAAGCGCGTGGTGGTCGGATGATAATTGCCGGTACCCATGTGGGCGTAGTAACGCAATTGGCCTTCTTCGCGGCGCAGCACCAGCGCCAGCTTGGCATGGGTTTTCAATCCCACCACGCCATACACGACCTGGGCGCCGACACGTTCGAGCCGGTCGGCCCAGTTGATGTTGGCTTCTTCGTCGAAACGCGCCATCAGTTCGACGATGACGGTGACTTCCTTGCCGCGCTGGGCCGCGATGATCAGCGATTCCATCAGATCGGAATTCATGCCGGTGCGATAAATGGTCTGCTTGATCGCGAGCACATTCGGGTCCAGTGCCGCAGTGCGAATAAATTCGACGACCGGCTGAAATGACTGGAACGGGTGATGCAGCAGCACGTCCTGTTTTTTCAGATAGGCGAACAGGTCGCCATTTGCCAGCTGCGGCGGGAAGCGCGGCGTGAAAGGCGGAAACCGCAAGGCCGGGCGATCCACCAGATCCAGCAGTTCCGACAGCCGGACCATGTTGACCGGGCCATCCACGGCGTACAGACGATTTTTGTTGATGGAAAATTGGTCAAGCAACAACTGTGACAGATGCGCCGGGCAGCTTTTGGCCACTTCGAGACGGACTGCAACGCCGAACTGGCGCACCTGCAACTCGCCCTGCAATGCCTGACGCAGGTTCTTGACCTCTTCCTCGTCCACCCACAGGTCGCTGTTGCGCGTGACGCGGAACTGAGAATAGGCGATCACCTCGCGGCCCGTGAACAAATCGGTGATTTGCGCGTGGATGATGGACGAAAGCAGACAAAACGCGACGCCACCATTGGTCGAGAGTTCGTCGGGCAGTCGAATCACCCTTGGCAGCACGCGGGGTGCGCGCAGAATGGCGATCGCGGTGCCGCGTCCGAAGGCATCCTTGCCGGACAACTCGACAATAAAATTGAGACTCTTATTGACTACCTGAGGAAACGGATGCGCCGGATCAAGCCCGATCGGTGTCAGCAATGGCCGCACCTCGCGTTCGAAGTAAGCTTTGACCCAGGCGCGCTGGGCTTCGTTGCGGTCCTGGTCGCGCAACAGATGAATGCCTTCGGCCGACAATTCCGGCAGCACGTCTTCATTCAGCACCCGATATTGTTGTTGCACGATGTCGTGACATTCGGTGCTGGTCAGTTCCAGTGCCGCGGTCAGGGCCGGCGATTCGCGTGCATCGCCTTCCAGCCTGCTCTTGGCCAACAGGCTGGCGATTCGAACTTCAAAGAATTCATCAAGGTTGCTGCTGGCGATACACAGGTAACGCAAGCGCTCCAGTAACGGCACACTGCGGTCTTCGGCTTGCGCCAGCACACGGCGATTGAAGGCCAGTTGTGACAGTTCGCGATTGAGCAAAATTGACTCGTTCACCGGGATGGCGTCAGCGGTGTCGCCAGTCTTTGCAATTAGGGTCATTGTTTCGTCAGTTGTCATCCGGCTATGGTGACGTGAGTGTAGGGAGCAAAGGTGACAAGTTAATGACACACATTTTGCCGTCTTTTTACTTCATGACATGCTATTTTTGCACCGTCATCTACTTGTCATATTTGTTGGTTAGAGTACGGCGGGTCACATTAGCCACCCTAGGAGCTCTTAATGCAACTTAACAAAATTCTCAAATCAGTAGCGGTGCTCGCCACCGGTGCGGTCATGGTTCTGTCCACAGCAGTTGCTGCTGACATGACGGGTGCCGGTGCCACATTTCCTTACCCAATCTATTCAAAATGGGCTGAAGCCTACAAAAAATCCACCGGCAATGGCTTGAACTATCAATCGATCGGTTCGGGCGGCGGTATCAAGCAGATCAAGGCCAAGACCGTCGACTTCGGCGCGTCCGACATGCCACTGAAAATCGAAGATCTTGACGCTGATGGCCTGATGCAGTTCCCGGCAATCATCGGCGGCGTAGTCCCGGTCGTCAATCTCGAAGGCATCGCGCCAGGCCAGATGAAATTGACCGGCGACGTCATCGCCGGTATCTATCTCGGCAAAATCACCAAATGGAATGCTCCGGAAATCGTCGCATTGAACGCCGGCGTCAAACTGCCCGCTGACGATATCACGGTTGTGCATCGCGCTGACGGTTCCGGCACGACCTTTTTGTTCTCGGACTACCTGTCCAAGGTCAATGCTGACTTCAAAACCACCGTTGGCGCCGGTACGGCGATCAAGTGGCCAGTGGGTGTGGGCGGCAAGGGTAACGAAGGCGTCGCCGCCAACGTGCAGCGCATCAAGAATTCGATTGGCTATGTCGAGTACGCGTACGCCAAGAAAAACAAGATGGCCTACACGCAATTGAAGAACAAGGACGGCCAGTTCGTGTCGCCCGATGACGATAACTTCAAGGCAGCGGCTGCCGGTGCTGACTGGGCGAAGACGCCGGGCTTCGGCGTCGTGCTGACCGACCAGGCTGGCAAGATCACGTGGCCAATCACTGGCGCCTCGTTCATCATCATGTACAAATCTCAAGTTGATGCTGCCAAAGGCAAGGAAGTGTTGAAGTTCTTTGATTGGGCCTTCAAAAATGGTTCCGCCATGGCGACCGAACTCGATTACGTCCCGCTGCCAACCGCATTGACCAAGTCGATCGAAGACGTCTGGAAAGCGCAGTTGAAGGATTCGTCAGGCAAGGCAATCTGGTAAGTCAAGGTTGATTTTCGCGTAATACTCGCAGCTTCGGATGAACGCCGTCAGGTGTTCATCCGAAGTCGCTTACATCGAGTGCCACAATTATGAGCGCAAATATTTCTACCTTATCGATGTCGACCCCGGAGCAGGACAAGGATCTCGCGCAAGCGATACTGGCCGCAAAGCGGATGGCGGTCACGATGCGCAAGCAGCGTCTGCAGGATTTCATTTTTCACAAAATTACGTTCGGTTTTGCCTTTAGCGTCTTGCTGGTGCTGGTCGGCATTATCATTTCTCTCATGATGGGAGCCTGGCCCGCGTTCAAGGAATTCGGGCCGGCTTTCATCACCACCGTCGAGTGGGACCCGGTCAACGACAAATACGGCGCGCTGATCGCCATTGTCGGCACGCTGACCACGTCGTTTATTGCGTTGCTGATCGCATTTCCGCTCAGCTTTGGCATTGCCCTTTTTCTGACCGAAATCTGCCCCACCTGGCTGCGTCGACCGCTGGGTGCTGCGGTTGAATTGCTCGCGGGTGTCCCGAGCATCATTTACGGCATGTGGGGCCTGTTCGTGTTTGCGCCCATTTTTGCCGATTACGTGCAACCGGCCATGTCTGCGACCCTCGGGAACGTGCCGGTCATCGGTGCCTTGTTCAAGGGACCGATGATGGGGATCGGCATCCTGACCGCAGGCTTGATCCTGTCTGTAATGATCATTCCCTTCATCGCTTCGGTGATGCGCGACGTCTTCGAAGTCGTGCCCGAAGTGCTCAAGGAATCGGCGTACGCACTGGGCTGCACCAAGTGGGAAGTGGTGCGCAAGGTGGTGCTCCCTTACACCAAGACCGGTGTGGTTGGCGGCGTCATGTTGGGACTGGGCCGCGCCCTCGGCGAAACGATGGCAGTCACCTTCGTGATCGGAAATGCGCACAATTTGTCGTGGTCGCTTTTCGCGCCGGGCAACAGTATCGCGTCAACCCTGGCCAATGAATTCGCCGAGGCAGAATCGACACTGCATATGGCATCGCTGTTCGCGCTCGGCTTGATTCTGTTCGTCATTACTTTCGTGGTTCTCGGAGCGGCAAAGATAATGCTGCACAACATGGAGAAAAAGGAAGGTTCCGCATGAATCCAATTTACCGCCAACGTCTGTGGGTTCATCGCATTGGTATCGCCCTGTCGTTTCTGGCGATGGCCATTGGCTTGTTCTTCCTGATGTGGATCCTTTTTACTCTGCTGATCAAGGGCTTCAGTTCGCTCAGTCTGGTCATGTTCACCGAAACCACGCCATCGCCGGGTGGTGAGGGAGGTGGTCTGCTCAATCCGATCGTCGGCAGTTTGCTAATGGTCGGCATTGCCACAGCGGTAAGCACGCCGATCGGCATCCTCGCCGGAATCTATCTGGCCGAATATGGCGAGCGCAGCTGGTTCGCGCAAGTCACGCGTTTCGTCACCGACATCATGTTGTCGGCGCCGTCGATCGTGATTGGCTTGTTCGTGTATGCGATTTATGTCGCCAACGTCAAACATTTTTCCGGCTGGGCGGGGACGTTTGCGATTTCCTTGATCGCCGTCCCGGTGGTGGTCCGCACCACCGATAACATGCTCAAACTGGTGCCGAACAGTTTGCTCGAAGCGGCCTTTGCCCTGGGTGCGCCGCGTTGGAAAGTGGCGACGTTGGTGCGCTTGCGTGCGGTCAAGGCGGGTGTCATGACGGGTGCACTGTTGGCCTTGGCGCGCATCTCCGGCGAAACCGCGCCGCTGCTGTTCACCGCACTGAATAACCAGTTCTTCAGTGCCAATATGAATGCGCCAATGGCCAATCTTCCCGTTGTCATTTTCCAGTTTGCGATGAGCCCGTATGATAATTGGCGCGACCTCGCCTGGGCAGGCGCATTGCTGGTGACCTTCACCGTGTTGGGTTTGAATATCCTGTCGCGCACGCTGTTCAATCAAAAAATCAAGGCTTGATCTCCAATGACGAATCCCAACGCTGCTGACCAAAAGCCAACCATCGCCATCTCAGGATTGAATTTTTTCTACGGCAATTTTCAAGGCCTGAAGAACATCAACCTGAATATTCATGAGAAAAAAGTGACGGCCTTCATCGGCCCGTCCGGCTGCGGCAAATCGACTCTGTTGCGCACGCTCAACCGAATGTACGACCTGTACCCGGGGCAGCGCGCCGAAGGCAAGATCCTGTACCACGACAAGAACATCCTGGACCCGGGGCAAGACGTCAATATGCTGCGCGCCAAGGTCGGTATGGTGTTTCAAAAGCCGACGCCGTTTCCGATGTCGGTGTATGACAACATTGCGTTCGGCGTGCGACTGTACGAAAACCTGCCGAAGGGAGAAATGGACGAGCGCGTCGAGTGGGCGCTCAATAAGGCCGCACTGTGGGGCGAAGTCAAGGATAAGCTCAACAAGAGCGGTCTGAGCCTGTCGGGTGGCCAGCAGCAACGTTTGTGCATTGCGCGCGCGGTGTCGGTCAAACCGGATGTGTTGTTGCTCGACGAGCCGACCTCGGCACTCGACCCGATCTCGACAGCCAAGATCGAGGAATTGATCAGCGAGCTCAAAACCGACTACACCATCACGATCGTGACGCACAACATGCAACAGGCTGCGCGTTGCTCGGATTACACTGCATACATGTATCTGGGCGAATTGGTGGAATTTGGTGAAACAGATCAGATTTTCATGAACCCGGCAAAAAAAGAAACGCAGGATTACATCACCGGTCGCTTCGGTTGATTGTTTTCGTACAGAGCCTCAGGCAAAACAGTTCAGGAGAATTTTGATGACCGGTGAACACTCTTCAAAGCAATACGATACGGATCTGGAATCGATCCGTTCCAAGGTTCTGCTCATGGGCGGCCTGGTCGAAAGCCAGTTCCGCGACGCCATGGTGGCGTTTCGCACCGGGAATGTCGAAATGGCCTTTGCGGTGGTCAAGGGTGATGACAGCGTCAACAAGCTCGAAGTCCAGCTCGATGACACATGCAGCCATTTGATCGTGCGGCGTCAGCCGACGGCCAATGACTTGCGCACCGTGATGGCAACGGTCAAGGTCATTACCGATCTGGAGCGCATTGGTGACGAAGCCACAAAGATCGCCCGCACCACCGCCAGCATGCAGGAGCGCGGCGCCATGATCATCAATCACTACGAAACCGTGCGTGTCATCGCCAACAGTGCCGCCGACATGTTGCACGATTCGCTGGATGCGTTTGCCCGGCTCGATTCGAAACAGGCACTCCGTTTGATCGCACAGGATGAGGTCATCGACCATGAATTCCGCTCGATCATGCGCAGCCTGATCACTTTCATGATGGAAGACCCCCGCACCATTTCCTCGGCGCTGGACACCCTGTGGGTCGCCAAAGCGATCGAGCGGATTGGCGATCATGCCAAGAATATCGCCGAATACGTCATCTATATTGTCGAAGGCAAGGATATCCGGCATTCCGATTACGCCAGTACGGCTGACCTGGACGAATGACCGCGGACTATGGCTGTTGATAAAACCACGATCCTGATTGTCGAAGACGAACCCGCCATTGTCGAGCTGGTCAGTTTCACCTTGCGGGAAGCGGGCTGGAACTCGATGGCGGTCAATACCGCCGCAGAGGCCTGGGAATTCATTCAGCGCCGCACGCCGCATTTGATCCTGCTCGACTGGATGTTGCCGGACCAGACCGGATTGCGCTTGCTGTCGCGCATCCGCACGGATCGGCAACTGCATGAAGTCCCGGTAATCATGCTCACTGCCAAGACGATGGAAGAAGACAAGATCGCCGGCCTCGACAATGGCGCCGACGACTACATTACCAAGCCGTTCTCGCCGCGTGAACTGACCGCCCGCATCAAGGCACTGTTGCGCAGGAAGAGTCCGGAGCACGCCCAGAATTTAATGCGCGCCGGCACCGTTACGCTCGACCCGGTCAGTTGCAGTGTCAGCCTGTCCGACCAGAAGATCGATATCGGTCACGCTGAATTCAAGCTGCTGAAATTTTTCCTCGCGCATCCGGAACGTGTGTTCAGCCGTACCCAGCTTCTCGACAAGGTGTGGGGCGATCACGTGGTGATCGAAGAGCGCACCGTCGACGTCCATGTGCTGCGTTTGCGCAAGGCGTTGAAGGAAGCCGAGCATTTGATTCGCACCGTCCGCAGTGTTGGTTATATGCTGTCCGAAAAATAAAGACCCTCAATGAATTCCAGGCTGGCGTTTTGGTTACCGGCAATGCTGCGGTTGTTTGGTGTGTTGATGCTGTCGAGCGTGATCGGTTTCTTCTTCGGCAGCATTTCCGGCCTCGTCGCGGCCGCACTGGCACTCGCGTTCATCGCCTTGATGCAGCTGAGCTACCTGTATCGCCTCAATAGCTGGCTGGATGATCCCGACAGCGCCCGTCTGCCGGATGGCTGGGGCGCCTGGACGGACGTCTTCTCGCGCCTGTACCGGATGCGCCGCGATGATGAAAAACACCAGACCGAGCTCATTGAGTGGCTGGCGCGGTTTCGCCAGGCGATGAGCCTGCTGCCCGACGGTGTGGTCATCATGGATGACGTGCTGTTTCTCGAATGGTGCAATCCGGCCGCGGAGCGCCACCTCGGGCTGAAGCTGGACCGCGACGAGGGCATGCGCGTGACCAATCTGATCCGCAATCCGGATTTCATGGATTACATCATCCTGGGACGCTATGAGCAGCCGCTGATACTGGCGCTCAAGGATCGCAAGCTGATCCTGCAAATCATCCCGTTCGAAAATCGCCGCCAGATTCTGGTCACGCACGACGCCACCGAATCGGAGCGGATCGAAATGATGCGGCGTGATTTCATCGCCAATGCCTCGCACGAATTGCGCACGCCGCTGACGGTCATCAACGGCTTTCTCGAAATCGCCTACCTGCAGCCGAATCTCGATTCACAGACGCGCATGTCGCATCTGAAACTGATGGCCGAGCAGGGCCAGCGCATGCAGAATCTGGTCGAGGACATGTTGACGCTGACCCGGCTGGAATCGGTCGATTATCCAATGCGCCCGGAGCGCGTCGCGATCCATTCGCTGCTGGAGCAGATCCAGCAGGAAGCCGAGGCGCTGTCGGCCGGCAAGCACACCATTACGCTGCATGTCGACGGCCCCGATATCAATGGCAGCACCGACGAATTGCGCAGTGCGTTCGGCAACCTGGTCTCCAATGCCGTGCGCTACACGCCGACCGACGGCGCCATCAAGATCAGCTGGATCGAAGCCAACTCCGGGCCGCAATTCATTGTCCAGGACAATGGCATCGGCATTCGCCCGGAGCATATCTCGCGGCTGACCGAGCGCTTCTATCGGGTCGACAAAAGCCGCTCGCGCGAGACCAAGGGCACCGGGCTCGGTCTGGCCATCGTCAAGCACGTGTTGTTGCGCCACTCTGCGGCACTGGTGATCGAGTCGACGCAGGGCGAGGGCAGTCTGTTCAAGGTGAAGTTTCCGTCCAACGCCGTGCATCATCCCCAGCCGGTTGATCAGGCGTCGTGATCCAGCTGCAAGGCTTCCAGAAAGCGCGAGACCATGTTGTACGCCGCAATGGTGGCGGTCAGCTCGACCATTTCGCGTTGGCTTAGCTCCGCATTGATCGCGTCGAACACCGCCTGCGGCACCCGGATCGTGGTGGTCATTGCATCGGTATAGTCAATTACCTTGAGATCGACGGTGTCAAAATGCGCGCGAAAATCCGGCCTGCGCAAGGCGTCCAGCTGCGCTGTGGTGTAGCCTTCGGCCAGCGCAAACGGGACATGCTGCGCGAACTCGTAGTCGGCCTCATTTAATACTGCAATGCGCAAGATCGCCAGTTCGCGATAGCGCGCCGACAAGTCGCATTGCTGGCGAATCGCCGTGAGCAATTGCCGCCAGCCGTCCGCCACGGGCGGGCTTTGGAGCAGCATTTTGTACAGGTTGATCATTTTGCCGCCGCGCTCGGCGGCGATGCGTTGTGCCAATGGCGCAATGGCGGGGTGGGACGGGTCGGCGTAGGGGAGGCGGGCCATCAAGAAATCCGGTTGGTTGCACAAGGCCCCGATTGTGCCATTGAACCCGGAACCCACTTGCCTTTCCGCATTGCTTGTATGATCGAGCGCTCCGCATCCACTGGTTGACTGAACTCATGGCATTTCCCGTCCCCCGCAGCATCCGGCTTCTCCTGACTACCCTTTTGCTGGGTGCCTGCAGCACGACGCCGGTGGTCACGCCGGTGGCGCCTGTCCCCGTCCCGGCGCCGGTATCGGTGATCAAGCCGGCCCACCCGATCAAGATCGGGCTGGCACTTGGTGGCGGCGCGGCGCGCGGTTTCGCCCACATTGGCGTAATCAAGGCGCTCGAAGCGCAGGGCATCTATCCGGATATCGTGGTTGGCACCAGTGCCGGCAGTCTGGTCGGCGCCTTGTACGCGGCCGGGAACAATGGCTATGCGCTGCAAAGGATGGCGCTCGACATGGACGAAGCCACCATCTCCGACTGGAGTGTGCCGTTGTTCGCCAAAGCCAGCGGCGTGCTCAAGGGCGAGGCGCTGCAGAATTACGTCAACAAGGCGGTCAATAACGTAACGATCGAAAAATTCAAATTGCCATTTGGCGCGGTCGCCACCGATCTCAACAGCGGCATGTCGATCCTGTTCCGCAAGGGCAATGCCGGTCTGGCGGTGCGCGCATCGTCGGCGGTGCCGGGGGTGTTTCAGCCGGTGCGCGTCGGCGAGCGGTCGTATGTCGACGGCGGCCTGGTGTCGCCGGTGCCGGTGCGCTTTGCGCGCGAGATGGGTGCTGACTTCGTGATCGCCGTGAATATTTCCACTCAGCCGGACGCGCAAGCGGCATCAAGCTCACTGGATGTGCTGATGCAGACGTTCGCGATCATGGGACAAAGCATCAACCGGGTTGAGTTGAAGGACGCCGACATCGTCATTCGCCCGGGGCTGGGCTCGATGAAGGGAAGCGATTTCGGCGGACGCAATCTGGCGATCCTGGCTGGTGAGCAGGCCACGACGGCGGTGCTGGCCGAATTGCGGCAAAAACTCAAGCTGCGTCGCGAGCAATAAAAAACCGCCTCGATGGCGAGGCGGTTTGCACTGAACGGCGCGGGTTATTGATGTTCTGGAGCAGTGATCCTACGCGCGCCATTGAAGCGGCTCTTCCAGTAGCCGATTTCCATGCTCTCGACCCGTACCTGACCACCTGCCGAGGGCGAGTGAATGAATTTGTTGTCGCCCAAATAAATGCCGACATGCGAGAAGCCGCGGCGCAACGTGTTGTAGAACACCAGGTCGCCAGGTTGCAATTCCCGGCTCTCGACCTTTTCGCCAACGCGGCTGATTTCTTCGGCGGTGCGCGGCAGGGTTGCACCCCACGCTTGCTTGAATACGTACTGCACCAGACCGCTGCAGTCGAGTCCATTCTCCGGTGTATTGCCACCCATCCGATACTTGATCCCAATCAAACCAAATGCATTCATGGCCAGTTCGGACGCCCGGCTGCCGAAGTCCTGCAATTTTGCCAGTGCCACATTCATCGGCGGGTCGGTAATGTCTGCCGCCATTGCCGAGCCCGGCAGCGCGCACGCACACATCAGCAGGGCGCTGGCTGAGACGCGGCGAATACACAGGAAGGATTGGAAAGTTGTCGGCAAAATAAGATTGAAATCGGAGTGAGAAAACAAGGTAACTGAATCAATAAACCCTGTCAAAAGGTATTGCCGCGTGACGTCTTGTCAACATTTCTATTTTTGAAACATCCAGATATGTGGTTTCGTGTCGCAAATTGACACACGGCTGTCGTACAATCGGGGCTCTTTTCGATCAGGAGTTGTGATGCTTACCAAGCCAATGTTGTCCCTCGATGATGTCAAAAAAATCGCCGCTGCTGCCGAAGCCGAGGCAGTCGCCAACAACTGGGCAGTGGTGATTGCGATCGTTGACGACGGTGGTCATCTGCTGTGGTTGCAGCGTCTCGATGGCACCGCGCCGATTTCGGCCGACATCGCACCAGCCAAGGCGCGCACTGCCGCACTGGGTCGCCGCGAAAGCAAAATCTACGAAGACATGATCAACAACGGGCGCATGTCGTTTATCACCGCGCCGCGCCTGGAAGGCATGCTGGAGGGCGGCGTTCCAATCATGATTGATGGCCAGTGCCTTGGCGCGGTGGGCGTGTCGGGCGTGAAGTCGGCGGAAGACGCGCAGATTGCCAAAGCCGGTATTGCCGCACTGGTCGGCTAGGCTGTTCTCCGGCTGAAACCGTGACGGCGAGACTTAACGCACTCGCCGGATTGCCGCGATGGCCTGTCGTGGGCTATAATTCGGCGGTTCAGCCCATTTTATACCGCCGTAGCGCATACCCTCTTTAACGTCCCGGAACGACCCCGCCTACCGTCTGCGCTCCGCCGCGGAAAACACGCACGCGGTCAATTCTGGAGCGACGCAGCGCGGCGGTAACCACATCAGGAGTTACCTTGCCGCCATTTTTTTCTGGCCCCTCAGTCCCTGCCATACTGGCGCTTGCAGACGGGTCAATTTTCCAGGGGTTTTCCATCGGCGCGCCCGGCCACACAATTGGCGAGGTTGTATTTAATACGGCAATGACCGGCTACCAGGAAATCCTGACCGATCCAAGCTACAGCCGCCAGATTGTCACGCTCACCTATCCCCACATCGGCAACACCGGCATCAATGTCGACGACGTCGAATCCACGCGGGTCCATGCCGCCGGCTTGATCATCAAGGATCTGCCGTTGATGGCATCGAACTTTCGTTCGACACAAAGCCTGACGGAGTATCTGCAAGCCGAAAACATTGTTGCTCTGGCCGGCATCGATACGCGCAAGCTGACGCGCATTCTGCGTGAAAAGGGCGCCCAGAATGGCGCCATCGTCGCTGGCGAAGGCGTTACGGCGGAGCAGGCGCTGGCCCTGGCAAGATCCTTCCCGGGGCTGGCTGGCATGGACCTGGCGAAAGTCGTTTCTACCCAGACCGCCTACGAATGGACTGAATCGGAATGGGTGCTTGGCGCCGGCTACGGCAAACAGAGCGCGCCACAGTTCCACGTGGTCGCATTCGACTATGGCGTGAAATTCAACATCCTGCGCATGCTGGCGCAACGTGGTTGCCGCGTCACCGTTCTTCCGGCGCAAGCGACGGCCGAAGAAGCGCTGGCGCTGAATCCGGATGGCATCTTCCTGTCGAATGGTCCGGGCGATCCTGAGCCGTGCGATTACGCGATCAGTGCGACGCGTACCTTGATCGAGCACGGGATTCCTACCTTCGGCATTTGCCTCGGTCACCAAATCATGGCGCTGGCGTCCGGTGCACGAACCATCAAGATGAAATTCGGCCATCATGGCGCCAACCATCCGGTGCAGGACCTCGCCACCCGGCAGGTCATGATCACCTCGCAGAACCACGGATTCGCGGTGGATCCGGATTCGTTGCCAGCCAACTGCCGCGTCACGCACGTCTCGCTGTTCGACGGCTCGCTGCAAGGCTTCACCCGCACCGACAAGCCCGCGTTCTGCTTCCAGGGTCATCCCGAAGCGTCGCCTGGTCCGCATGACATTGCTCCCCTGTTCGACCGCTTCATTGACTTGATGACCAGCGCACGTAACAGCACCACATCGGGCAATGACGGAGAAAAGAAATAATGGCAAAGCGTACAGACATTAAAACCATCCTGATCATTGGCGCCGGGCCGATCATTATCGGACAGGCGTGCGAATTCGATTACTCCGGCGCACAGGCCTGCAAGGCGTTGCGCGAAGAGGGTTACAAGGTCATTCTGGTCAACAGCAATCCGGCCACGATCATGACCGACCCGGAGATGGCCGATGTCACCTACATCGAACCGATCACCTGGCAAGTCGTCGAGCGCATCATCGCCAAGGAACGTCCGGATGCGATTTTGCCGACCATGGGCGGTCAGACCGCGCTCAATTGCGCGCTCGACCTGCATCACAATGGCGTACTGACCAAATACAACTGCGAATTGATTGGCGCCTCGCCGGAAGCCATCGACATGGCGGAAGACCGCTCCAAGTTCAAGGAAGCGATGACCCGCATCGGACTCGGCTCGGCGCGCTCCGGCGTTGCGCACTCACTGGATGAAGCGTGGGCCGTGCAGAAGACGCTGGGATTCCCGACCATTATCCGGCCGTCGTTCACGATGGGCGGGACCGGCGGTGGCATCGCCTATAACTCCGAAGAATTCGAAACCATTTGCAAGCGCGGTCTCGAAGCCTCGCCGACCACCGAGCTGCTGATTGAAGAATCACTGCTCGGGTGGAAAGAATTCGAGATGGAAGTTGTGCGCGACAAGGCGGATAACTGCATCATCGTCTGCTCGATTGAGAACCTCGATCCAATGGGCGTGCATACCGGCGACTCGATCACGGTTGCGCCGGCGCAGACACTGACCGACAAGGAATACCAGATCATGCGCAACGCGTCGATCGCGGTGTTGCGCGAGATCGGTGTCGATACGGGTGGGTCGAACGTGCAGTTTTCGATCAATCCTGCCGATGGCCGCATGATCGTCATCGAAATGAATCCGCGCGTGTCACGTTCGTCGGCACTGGCCTCGAAAGCCACCGGTTTCCCGATTGCGAAGATCGCCGCCAAGCTTGCCGTCGGCTTCACGCTCGATGAGTTGAGCAATGAAATTACCGGTGGTGCGACGCCGGCGTCGTTCGAGCCAAGCATCGACTATGTCGTCACCAAGATCCCACGCTTTGCCTTCGAAAAATTCCCGCAGGCGGACAATCACCTGACCACGCAAATGAAATCGGTGGGCGAGGTCATGGCAATCGGACGCACGTTCCAGGAGTCGTTCCAGAAAGCCTTGCGCGGCCTTGAAGTCGGCGTCGATGGCATGAATGAAAAGACCACCGACCGCGAAACCATCGAAGAAGAACTCGGCGAGCCGGGCCCGGATCGCATCTGGTATGTCGGCGATGCATTCGCTCAAGGTTTCACGATGGAAGAGGTGCACCAGCTCACCCACATCGACCCATGGTTCCTGATCCAGATCAAGGAGATCATCGATCTCGAATTGTGGCTGGAGACAAAAGCGCTCGATGACCTCGACAAGGCGACGCTTTACAAGCTCAAGCAAAAGGGATTCGCCGACCGACGGCTGGCAAAGCTGTTGAACAGCACCGACAAGCTTGTGCGTGCAAAACGGCATGCCATGAACATCCGGCCGGTCTACAAGCGCGTCGATACCTGCGCCGGCGAGTTCGCGACCAACACCGCGTACATGTACTCGACCTACGAGGAAGAGTGCGAATCGGCGCCGACCAACAACAAAAAGATCATGGTGCTCGGCGGTGGTCCGAACCGCATCGGGCAGGGTATTGAATTCGATTACTGCTGCGTCCATGCGGCCCTGGCGATGCGCGAAGATGGCTATGAAACCATCATGGTCAACTGCAATCCCGAAACTGTGTCGACCGACTACGATACGTCAGACCGGCTCTATTTCGAGCCGCTGACGCTGGAGGACGTTCTGGAAATCGTCGACAAGGAAAAGCCTTACGGGGTCATCGTGCAGTACGGTGGACAAACGCCACTGAAGCTCGCGCTGGACCTCGAAGCCAATGGTGTGCCGATCGTCGGCACCTCGCCGGACATGATCGACGCCGCCGAGGATCGCGAGCGATTCTCGCAACTGCTCAAGGATCTGGAGTTGCGTCAGCCGCCGAACCGCACTGCGCGCACTGAAGAAGACGCGCTGCGTCTGGCGCAGGAAATCGGCTATCCGCTGGTGGTCCGGCCGTCGTATGTGCTGGGTGGACGTGCGATGGAAATCGTCCATGAGCAACGGGACCTGGAACGCTACATGCGCGAGGCGGTCAAGGTGTCGCACGATTCGCCGGTGCTGCTGGATCGATTCCTCAATGATGCAATTGAAGTTGATGTCGATTGCCTGTCCGACGGCACGCGTACTTTCATCGGCGGCGTGATGGAACACATTGAACAGGCCGGCGTGCACTCCGGTGACTCAGCCTGTTCGCTGCCACCGTATTCGCTGTCGCAATCGACCATTGACGAAATCAAGCGCCAGACGTCGCTGATGGCGAAGGGCCTGAATGTGGTCGGCCTGATGAATGTACAGTTCGCGATCCAGCAGCAAGTGATTGATGGCGTTGCACAGGATGTCGTCTTCGTGCTTGAGGTCAATCCGCGCGCCTCGCGCACCGTGCCATTCGTCTCGAAAGCCACGGGGTTGCAGCTGGCTAAAATAGCGGCGCGCTGCATGGTCGGCCAGTCACTCGATAGCCAGGGTATTTTCAACGAAGTGGTGCCTGGTTATTTCAGTGTCAAGGAAGCCGTCTTCCCGTTCGTGAAATTTCCGGGTGTCGACACCATTCTCGGACCGGAAATGAAATCCACCGGCGAAGTCATGGGTGTGGGCAAGACCTTCGGCGAAGCATTCGTCAAATCGCAATTGGGCGCCGGCGTCAAACTGCCGCGATCGGGTACGGTATTCCTGAGCGTCAAAGGCGGCGACAAACCGCGCGCGGTCAAGGTTGCCCGGGACCTGGTTGCAATCGGATTCTCGGTCGCCGCTACCAAGGGCACGGCAGCTGCGATTCGCGAAGCGGGCATTCCTGTCACCAGCGTCAACAAGGTCGTCGAGGGACGTCCGCATGTTGTCGACATGATCAAGAACAACGAGATTGCGCTGGTCATCAACACGGTGGAAGAAAAACGCAATGCGATTACCGATTCGCGCGCGATTCGCACCTCGGCGCTGGCCGCCAGGGTGACGACCTACACCACGATCGCAGGCGCCGAAGCGGCTGTCGCTGGAATGGCGCATCTGGATGAATTGCACGTCTACGATTTACAAGAACTGCATAAATCTTTACACTAAGTTCATCGTCATCACGTACTGAACACAATTGCAGAGGTCACAGAAGGTGCCCGGTTTACCAGGCGTCGTTTGTGGCCTCTGTAGTTTTTAATCGGAATAAAAAAGACCTATGAGCACCGTACCTATTACGAAGCATGGCGCACAACTTCTCAAGGAAGAGTTGCATCGCCTGAAGACCAAAGAACGTCCCTCGATCATCAATGCCATCTCGGAAGCCCGGGCGCAGGGTGATCTGTCGGAAAACGCCGAGTATGACGCCGCGAAAGAACGCCAGAGTTTCATCGAAGGCCGGATTGCCGACCTCGAAGGAAAACTGGGATCGGCGCAGATCATTGATCCGCTTACGCTGGAAGCCGATGGGCGCATTGTGTTTGGTTCAACCGTGCATCTCGAGGATCTGGAAACAGGCGACAAGGTTACCTATCAAATTGTGGGGCTGGATGAAGCCGATCTGAAGGATTTGAAGGTGTCGATTACCTCGCCAATAGCCCGTGCATTGATCGGGAAATTTGCTGGTGATGTGGTGGGTGTGCAGGCCCCCGCCGGTGTGCGCGAATATGAAGTGCTGGAAGTGCGTTACATCTGATTTGCGCAATCTCGCATCTCATGTCCGGCCGGTCATTATTGCCTTGTGGGTTGGCAGTCTCTGGACGGTTGGCTATCTGGTTGCGCCGACGCTGTTCGCTGTTTTACCGGATCGCGTCCTGGCCGGAACCATTGCCGGAAAGTTGTTCCGCGTTGAAGCGTGGTTTTCGGTAACGGCGGCGCTGGCATTGCTGGTATGGGTCAAGTTTCAGGTCGCTGAATCGTACAGGCGCAAACACCTGTATCAGTTGGCGGGTGCCATGTTGGCATGTACGCTAGTGGGATACTTCGGATTGCAGCCGTTCATGGCGTCATTGCGCGAAAGCGCGGAGGGTGGCGTGATGAGCGGTGACGCCAGGTTGCAGTTCGGCCTGCTGCATGGCGCAGCGAGCGCATTGTATCTGGCGCAAAGTATCGTCGGAATTGTTTTGCTGGTCAAAAATCAGCAGTTGGAACCGGCGCAGCAGTGAAGGGGTTGACGGAGGCGGGATGCGAACATGAGAGCGCAATCCCAGCCCCCAAATCAGCCAATCGCTTCAGCTATTCCCGAGCGACGATTTCTTGGCGCTGGTCTGACGCGGTTTCGCACGTTTGATCGAGCCGCCCTGGGTGACGCGCTCGTTACCCTTTACCATTACCTTGGTCACTGACGGGCGTTTGGTACCACTCGGGCTTGGTTTGACGATGGTGACCTCGCGCATGCCACGGCCTTTTTTCTCAAGACGTACTTCCTTCACCGCATCGCGTTTTGGTCGGTACACCACCAGGAGTTTCCCGATATGCTGTACGGGTGCGGCACCGAGTCTGTCGCAAATCGTCTCATACATGCCAATGCGTGCTTCGCGATCGTCGCCGAATACACGGACTTTGATCAAGCCATGTGCATCGAGTCCGTTATCAATTTCCTTGAGTACCGGTTCAGTCAGCCCAGCCTCACCGACAATGACGATCGGGTTCAGCGCGTGCGCTTCGGCACGGAGCGTACTGCGCTCTGCCGGTGTGAGTTTCAACATAAAAATCCCTTAAAAGCAGTATTCTACGCGAATGGCAAAGAACAAATTAAACAAAAACTGGCTACACGATCACATCAACGATCCTTACGTGAAGCTGGCGCAAAAAGAAGGATACCGGGCACGTGCTGTCTACAAGCTCAAGGAGATCGACGAAAATGAAAAACTGATCAAGTTCGGTCAGGTGATCGTCGACCTTGGCTCGACGCCCGGGAGCTGGTCGCAGTACGTGCGCAACAAGCTGGCAGGCAAGGCCGGCGGCGGAATCGACGGCACCATCATCGGGCTGGACATGCTGCCGATGGAGCCAATCGCCGACGTGCATTTCATCCTCGGCGATTTCCGTGATCACAAGGTGTTGCGTCAGCTCGAAGTGATTCTGGCCGGCCGCAAGGTCGACGTTGTGTTATCCGACATGGCACCCAACCTGTCCGGCATCGCCAGCGCCGACGCAGCCCGGATGGAGCACATCATCGATCTGGCGGTCGAGTTTTCGCAGATGCATTTGAAACCTTCCGGAGCCTTGCTCGTCAAATGCTTCAACGGTTCTGGCTACAGCCAAATCGTTGAAAAATTTCGCGATGAGTTCAAAACGGTTTCGCCAAAGAAGCCAAAAGCGAGCCGGGATAAATCTTCCGAGATATTTTTGCTTGGAAAAGGCGTGAAAAATCCGGTTTCCTTGTTAAAGACGCCAGTTGACCCTTGATATCCGGGCAGTTTGGCCCCAAGTCGGACATAGCAAGCGCTGTTTATTACGAGTAAAATCAAGTCTGCACATCGGGCATATGGCGCAACGGGCGTCCAAGGAGTTCTAGTGAATAATATGTTTTCCAAGGCCGCCATCTGGGTGGTCATTGCCATGGTTCTTTTCATGGTGTTCAAAAGTTTCGACAAGACCGGCCTGTCGGGTGGTGCAACCTCAGTGCCTTACTCTGATTTTTTGGATGAAGTAAAAGCCAAGCACATCAAGGACGCCACCATCGAAGACCGCAGCATCGTTGCGACTACACTCGATGGCAAAAAGATTAAAACGGCGATCACCTATCTTGACCGCGGCCTGATTGGCGATCTGGTCAACAATGGCGTGAAGTTCGACGTCAAGCAACCCGAAGAACAATCGTTCCTCTCGCAAGTATTCATCTCCTGGTTCCCGATGCTGCTCCTCATTGGCGTCTGGGTATTTTTTATGCGTCAAATGCAAGGCGGAGGCAAGGGCGGCGCGTTTTCGTTTGGAAAATCCAAAGCGCGGATGCTGGATGAAACCAGCAACGCCGTGACCTTTGCGGACGTCGCCGGCTGCGACGAAGCCAAGGAAGAAGTGCAGGAGCTGGTTGACTTCCTGCGCGATCCCACCAAGTTCCAGAAGCTCGGTGGCCGTATTCCGCGTGGCGTGCTGATGGTTGGTCCGCCAGGAACCGGTAAGACCTTGCTGGCGCGCGCCATTGCCGGCGAAGCCAAGGTTCCCTTCTTCACCATTTCTGGTTCGGATTTCGTTGAGATGTTTGTCGGCGTTGGCGCATCGCGTGTGCGCGACATGTTCGAAAACGCCAAGAAGCATGCGCCGTGCATCATCTTCATTGATGAAATTGATGCTGTCGGTCGCCATCGTGGCGCCGGCATGGGCGGCGGCAACGACGAACGTGAACAAACGCTGAACCAGTTGCTCGTCGAGATGGACGGATTCGAAGCGAATGCTGGCGTGATTGTGATTGCCGCAACCAACCGCGCCGATGTGCTGGACAAAGCGCTGTTGCGTCCAGGTCGATTCGATCGTCAGGTCGTGGTTGGCTTGCCGGACATTCGCGGTCGCGAACAAATCCTGTATGTCCACATGCGCAAGGTGCCTATTGCTCCTGACGTCAAGGCGGATATCCTGGCACGCGGCACACCAGGTTTTTCCGGTGCGGACTTGGCCAATCTGGTCAATGAAGCCGCACTGTTCGCCGCGCGTCGCAACAAGCGCCTGGTCGAGATGCAGGACTTTGAGGATGCCAAGGACAAGATCGTCATGGGCCCTGAGCGCAAATCTGCCGTCATGCGCGAAGAAGAACGACGCAACACCGCCTTCCATGAATCCGGGCATGCCGTCGTTGCAAAACTGTTGCCGAAAGCCGATCCGGTCCACAAAGTGACGATCATGCCGCGTGGCTTCGCACTGGGCCTGACCTGGCAGTTGCCGGAGCACGACCGTGTGAATCTGTACAAGGACAAGATGCTTGAGGAGATCGCAATTCTGTTTGGCGGCCGCATCGCCGAAGAAATCTTCATGCATCAAATGTCGACGGGTGCGTCCAATGACTTTGAACGCGCGACCAAGCTCGCCCGTGCCATGGTGACGCGTTACGGTATGTCGGAGAGCCTGGGGACGATGGTCTACGAAGACACCGAGCAGGATGCGTATTTTGGTCGGATGTCGGCCAAGACCGTGTCAGAGGCGACCCAGCAGAAAGTCGATACCGAAATCCGCAGCATCCTTGACGGGCAGTACGCACTGTCACGCCGTCTGCTGGAAGAGAATCGTGAAAAAGTCGAAATGATGGCCAAGACGCTGCTTGAGTGGGAAACCATTGACGCTGATCAGATCAACGACATCATGGAAGGACGTGAACCACGTCTTCCAAAAGCCGGCGTACCACCGAAACGACAGTCATCCGATAGCAGTTCGGGTGGCGTTTCACCGAGCGCAACTGCACCAGCCTGATTCGGCAAGTCGTCGATGACAAGAGGGTGAGGAGAGATCCTCGCCCTTTTTATTTTCCATGCACCCTATGAAATCAACCACGTTTCACTGCGGACGTTACCGTCTCGCGCTTGATGAAGGCGGACCGCCCCTGATCATGGGCGTGTTGAATGTCACTCCCGATTCCTTTTCGGATGGTGGCCAATTTGTCTCGCTTGAATCGGCCCTTTCGCGTGCCGATGCGATGATAGCTGCTGGCGTTGACATCATCGATATTGGTGGCGAGTCGAGTCGGCCCGGCGCGAAGCCGTTGTCGATCCGCGACGAGCTGGACCGCGTGCTGCCGGTGATTTATGCGCTCCGGGATTGCGGAAAACCACTTTCCATTGATACCTACAAGCCCGCGGTCATGCGTGAAGCCTTGTTGGCCGGCGTGGATATGGTAAACGACATCAGCGGCTTCCGTGACGTTGATGCGTTGAGCGCAATCAACGACAGCGACTGCGGCATCTGTATCATGCACATGCGCAAGGAGCCACTCACGATGCAAATCGCCCCCGACTATCAGGATGTGGTGCAGGAGGTGCTTGCGTTCCTGGCGCAACGCCATGCTGCGCTTGAGGCCGGAAAAATTCAGCGCGAGCGTATTTGCGTTGATCCCGGATTTGGATTTGGCAAAACTCTGGCGCATAATCTCGCGCTGTTGACGCACATTCGGTCAATCGGAAATGCTCTGAACCTGCCGGTTCTGGCTGGACTTTCCCGCAAATCAATGATCGGTGAAATCACCGGCCGTGCCGTGGGCGATCGTCTTGCCGGAAGTCTGGGTGCGGCGATAGCCGCGGCTCATCACGGCGCCGCAATGTTGCGGGTGCACGATGTCAGTGAAACCCGCGATGCTCTGGCGGTTTGGCATGCGGCGACACAGCCGGGCGCCTAGAACACGCAGCACCAACACTCACGAGGATGGAACAAGAAATGTCACGTAAATATTTTGGCACGGATGGCGTACGCGGGTTGGTTGGTGTGGCCCCGATCACACCGGATTTTGTCATGCGCTTGGGCTACGCAGCCGGCAAGGTATTGACGGCGAACGAGACAGGCAAGCCGACAGTGTTGATTGGGAAGGACACGCGCATTTCTGGGTACATGCTGGAAGCCGCGCTGGAAGCCGGCTTCGCAGCGGCGGGCGTGGACGTGATGTTGGCGGGGCCGATGCCGACGCCGGCGGTTGCCTATCTGACGCGGGCGTTGCGTCTGTCGGCCGGAGTCGTCATCTCGGCGTCGCACAATCCATTCCAGGACAACGGCATCAAGTTTTTTTCGGCGCAAGGCAACAAACTCCCGGATGCTGTCGAAGCCGCCATTGAAACGCAGCTGGAACAGCCGCTTGGCTGCGTTTCCTCCGAAAAGCTGGGGAAGGCACGTCGCCTGGAAGATGCGCAGGGGCGATACATCGAATTTTGCAAGAGCACCTTTCCCAACGAACTTGATTTGCGCGGCATGACCATCGTGGTCGATTGCGCGCACGGCGCCGCCTATCATATTGCGCCACATGTTTTTCATGAGCTGGGCGCCGAGGTCATTGCAATCGGTAATCAGCCAAACGGCATCAATATTAACGATGCGGTCGGTGCCACGGCGCCAGAAGCACTGGCGCTGGCAGTGCGCGCCAACAATGCCGATCTTGGCATCGCGCTCGACGGCGATGCGGACCGCCTGGTAATGGTCGATGCGGCGGGGCGCATTTTCAATGGCGACGAACTCCTGTACATCATGGTCAAGGACAGAATGGCGACGCAGAAAGTGCATGGCGCCGTTGGTACGCTGATGACCAACATGGCGCTGGAGGTGGCCTTCAGGGAGATGGGCGTCGGTTTTGCGCGTGCCAAGGTCGGCGACCGCTATGTCCTGGAAGTGATGCAGGAGCGCGGTTGGACGATTGGTGGTGAAGGTTCCGGCCACTTGCTGTTTCTGGACAAGCACACGACCGGCGACGGGATTGTTTCGGCCCTGCAGGTGTTATCCGCGCTCAAGCGCAGTGGCAAAACGCTGTCGGAATGTACCGAGGATATCGTGATGTATCCGCAGTCGTTGATCAATATGCGGGTAGAGCAGGGCTTCAACTGGTTGAATAACGGCGCAATGGTCGCTGAAAAAGAGGCAGTTGAGGTGGCACTGGCTGGCGAAGGGCGTGTATTGATTCGGCCATCAGGCACCGAGCCCCTGATACGCGTGATGGTGGAAGCAAAAACGCTGGAGATTGCCCAGGCGATGGCACGTCGCATTGCCGACAAGGTGCATCTGGTGAGTTAGTTGTTGCTGTCGCGTTGCTGCGTTCGCGTCAACCGGGAAAATCATTTATAGTCATTTGGCGCGGCGTATGCCGCGCAACGACAATGCGCGTCAGACATCGCGGCGTCGACCTCTTAGACCAACGTCAAGCGTCCTTGACTCTCTGCGCATGTAGCGCCCGGTAATGGAAAAAAATTCGTATCAAATTCTGATTGTTGAGGACGAGCCCGGTATCGTCGAGCTGTTGCGCTTTACGTTGGGTGATGCAGGATTTTCATCGACCATCGCCGTCAATGCTGCCGAGGCAAGAAAGGCGATTGCGCGACATTTGCCGGAGGCAGTGCTGCTGGACTGGATGCTTCCGGATGTCGCCGGTCTGACCCTGCTGCGTGAGTGGCGCAGTGATGGGCGCACTGCGGCACTGCCGGTGATCATGCTGACTGCAAAAAGCATGGACGAAGATAAAGTGCGCGGGTTGAATGCGGGCGCTGATGACTATGTCACCAAGCCGTTCTCGCCGCGTGAACTGGTAGCGCGCATCCATGCCGTGTTGCGACGCAATGCGCCCGAACCGGTCCGTTCAACGCAAACCCACGGGATGATTGCGATAGATTCGGAGCGTCACCTGGTCACCGTATCGAACCAGGCCGTCAAGCTCGATCAGGCAGAATTTCGGTTGTTGCGGTTTCTGATGATGAATCCGGAACGCGTATTTTCGAGATCGCAATTGCTCGACAGGGTGTGGGGCGATGACTCCTATATCGAGGAACGAACGGTTGACGTCCACATCATGCGTTTGCGGAAAGCCTTGGGCGCCGCCGCCGACTACATCAAGACAGTTCGGAGCGTCGGATACATGCTTGACGCCATGCCAGAATAACCAACCATGCGACTTCGCGTCGTTGAGGCGGCATGTCTGCCGGGTTGGATTGACCGGATGATCGTTATGGCGCGCTGTATGACAATTTAGACGCCGAAACCATTGACGTAAGCGACTGCGGCCGTTATGATTCTCTTCCTCGGAGTGTAGCGCAGCCCGGTAGCGCACCTGGTTTGGGACCAGGGGGTCCAAGGTTCGAATCCTTGTACTCCGACCAGAAATACGAAAGCGGGCTGTCTTAATGACAGCCCGCTTTTTTTTGTTCGCAGAGATTCGAAGGCATTGCTCGCCGGAGATTGCCTGGATGAGTTTTCCGGCCGTGGTCGTCGAACTGACAATGGCCGATTGTGGCGATCGCACCTTTTCTATGCGTCGGTAGCTCAGCTGGATAGAGCAATGCCCTTCTAAGGCATGGGTCGGGGGTTCGAGCCCCTCCCGACGCACTTTCTTTCCGTCGAAAAATTCCTGAATATCCTCAATCATTTTTAGGCATTTGCGTGTGCATTGAGTTATTGTTACAAGAATAGAATGTCTTTAAGTTGTTGCGCACAGGCAGATTGCCGACGGCGCGCGGTATCGGGCTTCAGTCCGGTTACATCAACTTGTTTTCAGCCTGGGATTGACTGCTTTGCATATTGATCCTGTCACCTTGTTGTTCTCCCTGAGCCTGCTATGTTTCTTGATGGCAGTGATGTCCTACAGTTCGGCGCGCGCGACTCCCAACAAAAAGTTTGGTCTCGAAAAATGGGGCGCGGCAATGGGCTGCATCGGCTTTGGCTTCCTGCTGCTTTTCTTTCGCGAGAAGCTGCCGTGGGTCGTCAGTTTTTTGCTGGCAAATGGGCTGATCATGGGGATGCCGGTTTTGTGTCTGCATGCCTTTTCCGAGCTGTTCGCGACGACAGTTTCCAGAAAGACGAGTGCCTTCATCTGGTTGCTGGGCATGAGCGGGGTGCTGTCGACCTATTTTTTCGATACACCCAAACAGTTTGCGATTTGTTCCATTTCCTGGGCGATTACGCTAATTCTCGCCAAGGTCTACGCGGTGATTCAGCGCAATCGCAGATTCTGTGCCACGAGCATGTTGGCCCTGGTGAAACTTGTCATCGGTGGAATGGCCCTGGCATTGCTGTTGCGCGGCGCTATCAGCCTGTTCGGTGACGGCGCAATGGTGGCGCCAACGGCGCGATCATTGCCACCGATCGGAGCGCTCTTCATGTTTGGGCTGTTCGTCATTGTCAGTTCCATGGGATTTTTTTACATGGTGCATGAGCGGCAGCGTTTTGAGGAACTCGAAAGCGCCAGACGCGACGATCTGACAGGGCTGCTGACCCGCAAAGCATTTTTTGAAATGGCGTTGGGAATCGATCTGCTTGTGCCCGCGGAAGCCTACGCCGTGGTGATGATCGACATCGATCGCTTTAAATCAATCAACGATGCATTTGGCCATTCCGGCGGTGACAAGATTCTGGCCCATGCCGCCCGGATGATGGTCAATCTGATCCGCATCAAGGATCTGGCGGGACGCTATGGCGGTGACGAATTCTGCATTTTGCTGCGTGAATCCAGCGAGGCGGATGCCGCCATCCTGGCGCACCGGATGGTCAACGAAGCCATGCAGCAAATGGTGCGCGTGCGGGATGACCAGAATTCTGGCTTCACGTTGACGGCCGGGTATGCGGCGCGATGCGTGGGGCTTGACCGCTGCGGGGGCGCCGAGTCGATCAATGCGGTGCTGGAGCGCGCTGATCAGGCACTTTACCTGGCCAAAAGGGCCGGCCGCAATCAGGCAATCGCAGCACTTCCCGCCAGAGAGATTGCTGCCTTGATGGGCAAATGAGCGCGGATCAGGGTGTACATTCCAGCGCGTATTTTTCGCCCAGTCGACGCGACTGGCGTCTGGACTTTTCGGCTTTCTGGCTTGATGCCAGCGCCGTATCTTCGGCAGCCCAGCGTCGTTTCAGTGCAAGTGCCGCGCATTGGCGCTGGTGTCGGGCTGCGGTCGCTGCGGCGCGGGCACGTTGCTGATCGTCCACGCGCTCGTTGCGCCGGCGGTTTTCCTCAAGTTCGAGCAGCTGGCGCTTCTCCGTTGCGGCGCGCTGCTGCGCACTTTGCTGATCGGCTTCGAGCGTGGCCGGCTTGCGCAAATCGCTGGGTGGTAGCGCGATGCCACCGGGGCAGGGATGGTCGCTGTACAGAGTATGACCATCCTGCGCGCACTTGAAGGCGGCATTGGCACAGAGCGACGAAAGGCTGAGAAGTACGGCCATGACGCAGCGGTTGGCCAGGGTTGCGGTTGCGATCAAATTACTTTTCCCGGGTTCATCAGGTTCAGCGGATCGAGTGCGGTCTTGATGCTTTGCATCAGACGCAATTCGAGCGGAGATTTGTAGCGGCGGATCTCGTCGCGCTTCAGGGCGCCCAAGCCGTGTTCGGCCGAGATTGATCCGCCGAAGCGATGCACGCTGTCGTGCACCACGCGATTGATGTCGGCTTGACGTGCAATAAACGCATCGCCGGCTTCACCGATCGCAGGAGAGACGTTGTAATGCAGGTTGCCGTCGCCCAGATGGCCGAAGGTGACCATGCGGCAACCGGGAAAAGCGTCCTGCAAGAACGCATCAGTGGCGGCAATGAATTCGGCAATGCGCGAGATCGGCACCGAGACGTCGTGCTTGATGTTCTTGCCCTCTTCGGCTTGCGCCAACGGCACATGCTCGCGCAGGCTCCACAGTGCCCTTGACTGCGCCAACGAGGAGGCCACCACGGCGTCGTGCAGGATTTCCTGTTCGAGCGCGTCGGCAAACAGGCTTTCGAGCATGGCTTCGGCATGCGCAAACGACTCATGGTCGGACAGTTCCAGCAGCACGTATTGGGGCGACGAGGTGGCAAATGGCAGCTGCAACTGCGGAAAATGCGCGTTGACGAGTTGCATGCAGAAGTCCGACATCAGCTCGAAGCCGGTCAGTGTCGCACCACAATGCTCCTGTGCCAGGGCCAGCAGTTGCAGGGCCTGTGCCGGTGTGGTCATCGCGGCGAATGCGGTCAGTCGCGCCCTGGGTTGGGGAAAGACCTTGAGCACGGCCGCGGTGATGATGCCCAGCGCCCCCTCCGCGCCGATGAACAGGTCACGCAGGTCGAATCCGGTATTGTCCTTGCGCAGTCCGCGCAGGCCGCTCCAGATTTCACCGTCGGCGGTGACAACCTCCAGGCCGAGGCAAAGATCGCGCATATTCCCGTACCTCAGCACGGCGGTCCCGCCCGCATTGGTGGCCAGATTGCCACCAATGGTGCAACTGCCTTCTGCCGCCAGCGACAGCGGAAACAGGCGATTGGCTTCCACTGCAGCCTGCTGCACATGATGCAGAATGCAGCCCGCTTCGGCAGTGATGGTGTTGTTGACGGGATCGACGCTGCGAATCTGGTTCAGGCGCAGCAGCGACATCACGACCGCCGTGCCGCTACTGTCAGGGACGCTGCCCAGAACGAGGCCGGTGTTGCCGCCTTGCGGTACGACAGGTATGCGGAACCGATTGCACAGGCGCACCAGCAGGGCAACTTCATCGACACTACCCGGCCTCAGCACGGCAAGTGCGCGCCCGGTGAAACGGCGACGCCAGTCGGTCAGGTACGTCGCCATGTCGGCAGGATCGACCACGACATGTTTCGCGCCGATCGCATCGACGCATTGCTGCAGGAAGGTATTCATTTCGCGGCTTTTTCGATCGCTTCGCGCGCCAGTTTTCGGGCCGCTTTCTTGTATGGCTTGAGGAACAGCACCGTCGAAAAAAAGTACACGCACACCAGCGCAACTTCGACCCACCCAAGCGTGGCCGACAACGTGACCCGGTCGCTGGTTGCGCGCACGATGCCTTCGGTCAGGTAAATCAGGATCAGCATGGACGACCACTGCAGCGTGTAGATGTCACGTTTGATGACGCCACGAAGCGGGAGCAACAGCGGCAGCACTTTCAAGACCATCCACGAGCCGCCCGGGCGCAACGGCGCCAGCCACATTTCCCAGCAGATGCCAAGCACGATGAGTCCGGTCAGGCTCGCCACGGCGGCGTAATAACAGGTTTTTTGAAAGGGTGTTTGCATTATTGCGGACGGTTTCTTCGTGTGGTCTCGGCCAGGCGGCGACCGAGTGCGATGGTGAGCGTGCGGGACTCGTCGGAGATCGGATGGTTGCCGTTCAAACCGGCCCAATGACTGGCGCCGTAGGGGGTGCCGCCGGTCGAGGTGGTCATTAATTCCGGATGGCTGTAGGGCAAACCGAGAATCAGCATGCCGTGATGCAGCAGCGGAATCATCATCGACAGCAGGGTGCTTTCCTGGCCGCCATGCATGCTGCCGGTGGTGGTGAAGACGCAGGCCGGCTTGTCCACCAGGGCGCCCGCGAGCCATTGGGCCGTGCTGCATTCCCAGAAGTATTTCAGCGGAGCGGCCATGTTGCCGAAGCGTCCGGGCGAGCCGAACGCCAGCGCGTCGCAGTGCACCAGGTCGGTCAATTCGGCGTACGGCGCACCTTCGGATGCGAACTCCGGTGCCGTGGCCTCGGCAACAGTGGACACCGCGGGCACCGTGCGCAACATCGCTTCGCAGCCGCTGACGCTGTCAATTCCCTGCGCAATGAGTTCGGCCATTTTGCGTGTCGCGCCGTGTCGTGAATAGTACAAAACCAGAATCGAAAGGTTGGGTGGGTTCATCCGCGATATTATAGGGCGCTTTGGTTCGGCCCCGGCGTTGACTGGTCATCTTGTCGCCGTTCGCGCAGGAAAGCCCGTCGGGTTGTGCCGCATGGCGCAGCGAATCGTGACGATCGATCGTTTTCGTTGTTGTTTGCAGGCGGTCCGGACCACCATCTTCTTTTGAACGGAATCTCTGAACGCATGCTTTCCCGCCGTTTTCAACTTTTGCGTGGCCTGACATGGTCCCAGATCCGCGACCTGTTTCGCTTCGCTTCCCGCCGTCTTGATGAAGAACATTTGCCGCAGGTCGCCGGCAGCCTGACCTTCACGACTGTGCTGGCGCTGGTGCCACTGCTGACCATCGCGCTGGCGATTTTCACGGCCTTCCCGCTGTTCAATACCTTTCGCACCGCGCTGGAAGCGTACTTCATCCAGAACCTGATGCCCAAGGCGATCGCCAATACGATTCTGGGTTATCTGAATCAGTTTGCCGCCAAGTCGACCGGCCTGTCGGCGATCGGTGGCGTCGTCCTGATCATTACCGCGCTGGCCATGATGTCGACCATTGAGCGGGTCTTCAACCGCATCTGGGGGGTGCGCATCGCGCGTCCGTTCCTGCAGCGCATGCTGGTCTACTGGTCGGTCATCACGCTGGGACCACTGCTCATCGGCGTCTCGATTTCCTTGACCTCGTACCTGTTCGAGGCAACCAATGGCGTGGTCATGAAGATGCCGTTTCTGGGGGCGATGACCTACACCACGATTTCGGTCGGCATCACCACCGGGGCTTTCACGCTGCTCTACATTGCGCTGCCCAACCGGCGCGTCGATTGGCGCGATGCCATCTGGGGCGGGCTGCTGGCCGGCATGGCGTTCGAAATTGCCAAGCGCCTGTTCGCCATTTACATCATCAAGTTCCCGACCTATACGATGGTCTATGGCTCGGTCGCGGCGGTTCCGATCGGGCTGTTGTGGATTTTCATGTTCTGGATGATCACGTTGTCCGGCGCCTTGCTGGCGGCAGCCTTGCCGGTGGTGAAATACGAACGCTGGTGGCATGTCGAGCGGCCGGGCGGCGCATTTGTCGATGCCATGGCGATCCTGCGCGTGCTGTACCACTCGCGTGAAGGGAACTCAACCGCGGTGGATGCCGACATGATCCGTGACCGCACCCGGCTCGGGTTTGACGAATCCGAAACGTTGCTGCAGCAAATGCTTGAAGTCGGTTGGGTAGGCTGCCTCAAGAGCGATGCCCCGAAGCGGTTGGGTTGGGCGAAAGCGCCGGCCAGCATGCTTGATCGCTGGACCTTGTTGATCAATCCGGCGCAATTGACACTGGCTGACGTGTACCGGCTGTTCGTGTTCGATGCGGTGCGTACCGGACCGCTGGCGAGCCATGTCGAGAATGCGGTCGAACAGGGATTGCGCCAGTCGCTGGCCGATTATTTCGATCATGAGGTCAGGGACGATGCCGCGGTCTCCGCGACCACGTCGCCCGCCGTGTCGATGGCGGGCGGTCGGTAAAGCGGCCGTACCGCCGTCACGCCATGCTGGTGGCGCTGCCGGCAAATCCGAACAGCGTTGTCAGTACCGCATCCGGTTGTTCTGCCATCAGGGCGTGGCCGCAGTTTTCCAGTCGCACCACGCGCGCGTTCGGCATGGCACTGATCAGTGGCGCGGTGGCCCGGGCGCTGGTCATCGCATCCTTGTCGCCGAGCAGAAATAGGGCTGGACAGGCGACCGATGCCGCCGCCACCGCGCCGTTGGCGTAGTTGTTGCAAGCCGAAAAATCGGTGTAGAAGACAGGCGCCGGATTGCGCGCAGCGATGCGCTGCATCAAACGCTTGCCAACCCCGATTGCCAGCGATCCCGGGCCGGCCATGGATGGCGTTGGCGTGACGGCGCTGTGCGACCAGATGTTGACCATATCGATGGCCGCTTGCTCCTGATGCCTGGAGGCCTCCAGCAGCGCATCGGAAACCTTCATCGGATACGCGGTGGCCACCAATGCCAGGCCGCTGGCACGAGCCGGTGCGCGACAGGCGGTTTCGAGTGCGACCAGCGATCCCATGCTGTGGCCGATCAACAGCGCGCGCTGCACGCCAGCCGCGTCGAGCAGCGCCAGCAGCCAATCGGCCATCGCCTCGATCGACTGCAGTGGCGCGCCGCCGCTACGACCATGCCCCGGCAGATCGACCGCCAGCACGCCATAACCGTGGTGCGCAAAATAGCGCGTCTGCAGCACCCACACCGAGTGATCGTTCTGCGCGCCATGGATGAATACGGCGGTCGGCAAAGCCGCATCGAACGGTTTGCCGCCGGTGTAACAGTAGGCCGGTTGATCGTGAATGGTCAGCAGCATCTCAGGCTCCTTTCTGCGCACTGCGCTGCGAGGCCTTCAGGCCGAGGGCGAGATCCTCGATCAGGTCGTCGACATCTTCCAGCCCGACCGACAGGCGCATGGTTCCTTCGGTGATGCCGGAGGCGCGCAGTTGCGCGCTCGGCACCCGGAAGTGCGTGGTCGAGGCAGGATGAATCACCAGCGATTTGGCATCGCCGACATTGGCCAGGTGCGAAAAAATCCGCAGTGATTCGACAAAGCGCTGGCCGGCGGCGCGATCACCTTTGATGCTGAACGAAAATACCGCGCCGCAGCCCTTCGGCAACAGGGTCTTCGCCAGCGCGTAATCCGGATGCGTTGGCAGCTCGGGGTAGGACACGGTCTCCACCGCCGGATGCGCGACCAGGAACTCCACCACCTTGCGCGTGTTGGCGACATGGCGATCCATGCGCAAGCCCAGCGTCTCGATGCCCTGCAGGATGGCGAAGGCATTGTGCGGACTCATGACTGCGCCGAAGTCGCGCAAGCCCTCGCGGCGCGCGCGCAATGAAAATGCCGCCACGCTGGATTCCTCTGCAAACACCATGCCGTGAAAGCCCTCATAGGGTTCGCACAACTCGGCAAAGTGGCCATTCTTTTCGTACGCGCGCTGCCAGTCGAACGTGCCGCCATCGACCAGCAAACCACCAATCGCGGTGCCGTGCCCGCACAGGAATTTGGTGGCCGAATGAAATACCAGATCGGCGCCGTGGTCGAACGGTCGCAGCAAATACGGTGTGGTGAAGGTGGAGTCCAGCATCAGCGGCAGATAGTGTTCGTGCGCGATCGCGGCAACGCGTTCGATGTCGAGCACGTCGAGCCCGGGATTGCCCAGCGTCTCGGCAAACAGCACCTTGGTGTTCGGCCGGATGGCAGCGCGCCAGGCGTCATGATCACGCGGATCGACGAAGGTGGTGTCGATGCCGAACCGTTTCATGGTGTAGGCCAGCAGGTTTTGCGAGCCGCCGTACAGTGCGCGCGAAGCAACGATGTGCGAGCCGGCCGCGGCGATGGTCGCCAGGCCCAGATGCATCGCAGCCTGGCCGCTGGCCACCGCCAGGCCGGCTACGCCGCCTTCCAGCGCGGCGATGCGTTCTTCCAGCACGGCGTTGGTCGGGTTTGAAATGCGCGAATACACGTGGCCCGCGCGCTCCATGTTGAACAGCGATGCGGCGTGATCGGAATCCTTGAACACGAATGAGCTGGTCAGATAAATCGGGGTGGCGCGCGCGCCTGTGGCCGGGTCCGGCGCACTGCCTGCATGCAGTGCGAGAGTGTCGAAACCGGGATAGTGCGGACCGCTCATGATGGGGTGTCTCCTGTGTCGAATGGTGCCAATCCTAGCATCGTATTGCACCTTGTTTGCGCTGGCTCAGTCCGGCGGTGCCGGGTAGTACGCTGGATTTTTCATGCTGCTTAGGCTACATTGCAAAGTACAGAACAACAACGTGCCGGGACGAGACAATGAAAGTATCTGAAATACTGAAGGTCAAAGGCAACATTCTCTACACCGTCACACCCGAGACACCCATGCTCGAAGCCGTCAACACCATGGCCGAAAAAGACATCGGTTCGCTGGTGGTCATGGAGTTTGGCGAACTGGTCGGCATGCTGAGCTTTCGCGAAGTCATGAAAACCATCCATGAGAACCATGGCGAAATTGGCCCCGGAACCGTGCGCAAGCACATGGATGACCACCCGATCACCATCACACCCGAAACCGACATCAATGAAGTGCGCCGCCTGATGCTGGAACGTCATGCGCGGTATGTGCCGGTCATGGACGCACGCACACTGCTTGGCGTGATGTCGTTCTACGATGTCGCCAAGGCGGTGTTTGAAGCACAGAGTTTTGAGAACCGTATGTTGAAGGCGTACATTCGCGACTGGCCCGCCGAAGGCGACGAGTAAGCGCGCTTGTGATCCCGACCAGTGCCGCCCATCGCTGTTTTTTCGAACAGCGATGGGCGGTTTTTTTTGGCTGATTGATTCTCAGGAGCATTGCATGCAAATTGCCATCATCGGTGCCGGCATGTCCGGCTTGACTTGCGCACGTCAATTGCTGGAGCAGGGGCACCAGGTTACCGTTTTTGAAAAGAGCCATAACGTCAGCGGACGCATGTCCACCCGACAAACCGAGCTGGGTGGATTTGATCATGGCGCCCAATATTTCACGGCAAAGTCGCCGGCCTTCAAGAAGGCCGTGGCCACCTGGAGCAAGGACGGCTGGGTCGCCCCCTGGAAAGGAAGATTCGTCACGCTCGAGAACGGCAAGAGCAAGCCGGCTGGAGCCAACGGCAGCGGCGTGCGGCACGTCGGGGTACCGGGCATGCGCGAGATTGGCGTGCAACTGGCGCATGAACTGGACGTGCGGTCGGCGCAGCGAGTTGAACGGATCGAACCGCTGGGCAAGCAGTGGCTGCTGATCGTGCAGTCCGACACGGTACCAATCAGCGCGACTGCCGGACCATTTGATGCGGTGGTGGTCGCCGTGCCGGCCGACCAGGCCGCGGGGCTACTGCGGGTGGCGCCGGCGCTGGCCGAGCAAGCCGCCAGCACACACCTGGTGCCATGCTGGAGTTTGATGCTGGCGTTTCAGGAGTCGCTCGAGCTGGGCTTTGACGGCGCGTGGGTCAATGGCTCGCGCCTTGCATGGCTGGCGCACGATGCTTCCAAGCCCGGTCGCCGGCCAGGTGAACACTGGGTCGGCCAGGCCTCGGTCGCGTGGAGCGTCGAACATTTGGAGGATGACCCGGAACGCGCCAAGGAAAAATTATTGAAAGCCTTTCACGAGGCTACCAACACGCACGTTCAGCCGGTGTATGCGGCCGTGCATCGCTGGCGCTATGCGCAGGCGGCACAGCCGCTGGCCGGTGATTGCCTGTGGGACGCGGCGCTGCGCATCGGCGCCTGCGGCGACTGGTTTGCGGCCGGCCTGGACGGGGCAGGGCGGATCGAGAACGCCTGGCTGAGCGGCGCCGCAATGGCGCAACGCCTGACCTGATTGCGCCAACGGCCGCAGCGCAAACCGCTAGCTGCAGGCCAGTGTTTGCGATGACGCACGACAGGGGATGTTGCGTTCCCTGATGCGCACGTACTCGCCGTCGGCTCTCAGGGTATCGAGCGCGGCATCAAAGCGCTCGACGAACCGTTCATCAATTGCGCGCCTGCTGAAGGCGATCAGGGCTGGCTCGCCGGAGACCACCACGCGGCTCTTGACCACGGTCTCCTGCAGGTTCAGCTGTTTGAGTTCGATCAGACCCGTCACCTCATCGGCGATCAAGCCATCGATACGGCCGACCTGCAGCATTTTCCAGCCGCTGCGACGCTGCCCGATCGGATAGAGATGCTTGTTGAATTCGGGATCAGCCAGCAAGGCGTCAAATTGCGGGCCATAGGACACCTTGATTTGTGCACCCAGCACGAACTCGGTGCCAATGATGTCGGCCAGCGTTTTCAGCGGAAAGCGCTGCTGCCCGGCTCTGGCAACGAACAGCACATTGGGTGATCGGTTGACCGGGTGCGAGAACAACGCGAATGCGTCGCGCTGTGGATTGTGCAATGCCCCTGGCAAAATATCGAGGTTGCCGGCTTCGAGATCGACCAGCGCACGCGCCCAGGGCAGTTCGACAAAGCGGGCGGTACAACCCATCCGCTGCAGTGCATTGCGCACCAGTTCAACATAAAAGCCGTTGATGGCACCGTTCTCATCGCGCCACGAATACGGCGGGTCATCATTCCAGCGCACGGTTTTTTCGCACGCGCCTGCGCTCGCGCACTGCGATGTCAGCGCCAGCGCCAGTGCCAGTGCGGCCGGGGCACCCTGGCGCCAGGCGCCGCGAAACCGCGAGACAACGGGAAGTAAGGTGAACCGGGCGACAGCAAAACGATGCATTGAAAATTTACCTTTGGCAGAATCTGGAGGGCAAGCCGGAGTATCACCGGTTTTTGTACAACGTGGCATGCCGTCCTGAATTTTCCCGCAGCAAAACCCGTTTTCGCGATCCCCGACTGCTGTTACAGTTCCCACCCCAGCACAGAAGACAATCCCATGAGCGATAAGAGCCAGTTTGCCCTGCTTGCCGAGCGCCGCTTCGGCCCATTTTTCTGGACCCAGTTTCTCGGGGCGTTCAATGACAACGTCTTCAAGACGGCGCTGCTGACGATTCTTACCTACGAAGCGCTGAGCTGGACCACGATGGATCCGGCATTGCTGAACAATCTGATCCCGGGCCTGTTCATCCTGCCCTTCGTCCTGTTCTCGGCGACCGCCGGGCAGCTCGCCGACAAGTTCGACAAGGCCCGTGTGGCGCGTATCGTCAAGGTGTTCGAGATCGGCATCATGGCAATCGCGGCGACTGGCTGGATGACACACAACCTGGTTCTGCTGATTGTCGCGGTGGTTGGCATGGGCATGCATTCGACGTTGTTTGGCCCGGTCAAATATGCCTATCTGCCGCAGCACCTGAAACAACACGAACTGGTGGGCGGCAACGGCATCATTGAAAGCGGCACCTTCGTCGGGATTTTGCTGGGCGAAATACTGGGTGCGGTGCTGGTCGTGCACAAGCCGTGGGGCACGGAACTGGTTGCCTTCGGCACGATCGCCATTGCGGTCACGGGCTGGCTGACGAGTCGGGCGATACCGGTGTCGCCGGCGCCTGCGCCGGACCTGAAAATCAACTGGAATCCGGTCACCGAAACGATCCGCAACATCAATTTCTCGCGCCAGAACCGGCCGGTGTTCCTGTCCTTGCTGGGCAACTCGTGGTTCTGGTTCTACGGTGCCATCATCCTCGCGCAGTTCCCTGTCTATGCGAAAGATTACCTGCATGGCGACCACAGCGTGTTCGTGCTGCTGCTGACTGTATTCTCATTGGGGATTGGCGCCGGATCGCTGCTGTGCGAACGGCTGTCCGGCCATCGGGTGGAGATCGGCCTGGTCCCGTTCGGTTCGATCGGGCTGTCGGTGTTCGGCATTGACCTGTTCCTGGCCAGCCTCGCCTACACGAATACCGCGCCGGTCGACCTGTCCGGCTTCGTGGCACAGCACGGCAGCCTGCGCATCCTGTTTGATTGCGTGATGATCGGGGTGTTTGGCGGGCTGTATATCGTGCCGCTGTTTGCCCTGATCCAGACACGTTGTGATCCGACGCATCTGTCGCGCACGATTGCCGGTATGAATATTCTCAACGCCTTGTTCATGGTGGCGGCAGCCTTGCTTGCGCTGGTCTTGCTCAAGAGCGGCCTGACCATTCCCCAGCTGTTTCTGGTGACTGCCGGACTTAATGCAGCGGTGGCGGTATTTATCTTTACGCTGGTGCCGGAATTCCTGATCCGGTTTGCCGCGTGGATCCTGATCCATACCATTCATCGGGTGCGCAGCATCGATGCCGATCGCATCCCGGAACATGGCGCAGCGGTGCTGGTCTGCAATCACGTCAGCTATGTCGACGCGATCGTGATCATGGCGGCCAGCCCGCGTCCGATCCGGTTCGTGATGGATCACCGGATTTTCCGGATACCGGTGCTGTCGTGGATATTCAGAAATGCCAAGGCGATACCGATCGCACCGGCGCGGGAAGATGCCGCGCTGATGGAACGGGCCTATGTCGAGATCGGCAAAGCGCTGGATGACGGCGATCTGGTGTGCATCTTCCCCGAAGGAAAACTGACCGTGACCGGCGAACTCAACGAGTTTCGTGGCGGCGTCATGAAGATTCTGGAGCGCTCGCCGGTGCCGGTCATCCCGATGGCGCTGCGTGGCCTGTGGGGCAGCCTGCTCACGCGCGGCGACGGCAATCCGTTTGGGCGGTCATTCCGGCGCGGACCATGGTCGCAGCTGGCACTGGCCGTCGGCCCTGCGTTGTCGCCCGCGGTGGTCACGCCGCAACTGTTGCAGGAACAGGTACAGGCGCTGCGGGGACAGTGGAAATAGATCTCCCGCCTCGTGCGGTGAATTTCACCATGCGGAAAGCGCATTCCTTATTGTGGGATATCACGCTGCGCAGCATCATTAATTCATTTCATTCTCAGGGAAATGATTTCATATAGTAAAAAATGCTAACCAACCCTTTGATTGTAATGGGAGTTAATTTAGTTATGTGTCTTATATAAGACCTTGTTGCTCCGCAAAATACGGCCTATGATTAGTCATCGGATTTCACTTCACTTCACTTCGACGACATCGTTCACCACAGGAGATTGACCATGGCAACTCGCGAACAGCAAATCGCTGCACTGAAAAAAGACTGGGCAGAAAATCCACGCTGGAAAGACGTCAAGCGTAACTACACGGCCGAAGACGTGGTTCGTCTGCGCGGCTCGCTGCAGGTTGAGCACACGCTCGCCAAGCGCGGCGCCGAGAAATTGTGGAATCTGGTTACCACCGAGCCTTTCGTCAATGCCCTTGGCGCACTGACCGGCAACCAGGCCATGCAGCAGGTCAAGGCCGGCCTCAAAGCCATCTATCTGTCGGGCTGGCAAGTTGCTGGCGATGCCAACCTTGCTGGCGAAATGTATCCGGACCAATCGCTGTATCCAGCCAATTCGGTGCCGATGGTGGTCAAGCGCATCAACAATACCTTCACCCGTGCTGACCAGATCCAATGGTCGGAAGGCAAGGACGACATCGACTTTTTTGCACCGATCATTGCCGATGCCGAAGCAGGCTTTGGCGGCGTGCTCAATGCGTATGAATTGATGAAGTCGATGATCGACGCCGGCGCTGCCGGTGTTCACTTCGAAGATCAGCTTGCTTCGGTCAAGAAATGCGGCCACATGGGCGGCAAGGTGCTGGTGCCAAGTCGTGAGGCCGTCGAGAAACTCAATGCTGCCCGCCTGGCTGCTGACGTGATGGGCACCACCACACTGGTGATCGCCCGTACCGATGCCGAAGCGGCAGACCTGCTGACCTCGGATGTCGATGAAAACGATCGCGAATTCTGCACCGGCGAGCGCACCGTCGAAGGCTTCTACAAGACCCGTGCCGGTATCGATCAAGCGATTTCCCGTGCCATTGCCTATGCGCCGTTCGCCGATCTGGTGTGGTGTGAAACCGGCAAGCCTGACCTGGCCTTCGCCAAGCAGTTTGCCGATGCAGTGCATGCCAAGTTCCCGGGCAAAATGCTGGCCTACAACTGCTCGCCATCGTTCAACTGGAAAAAGAACCTGGACGATGCAACCATCGCCAAATTCCAGAAAGAGCTCGGCGCAATGGGTTACAAGTTCCAGTTCATCACGCTGGCCGGTTTCCATTCGCTGAACTATTCGATGTTCAACCTGGCCCACGGCTACGCCCGCAACCAGATGTCCGCATTTGTCGAATTGCAGGAAGCTGAATTCGCTGCTGCTGAAAAAGGCTTCACCGCCGTCAAGCATCAGCGCGAAGTCGGCACCGGTTACTTCGATGCGGTCACGCAAGCGATCCAGCAAGGCGTGTCATCGACCACCGCGTTGCATGGCTCGACCGAAGACGAACAGTTCTTCGACAAGAAAGTCGCCTGATTGGGCGTTCTGGTCGCATATTGATGTGACCGAAAAGGCCGTCTTCCACAAGAAGACGGTTTTTTTTCGTCTGCAGCAAGGGCGCTTGTTACAATCCGCAGATTACATTGACAGGTCGCGCCAGCGCATCATGAATAGTTCAGCATGGGTTCGAGGTTTGCTCGCTAGTGCGCTGCTGTTGCTGGCGGCAGTCAGCGCGACGGCGGCGCCGGCACTGCAAATCGCCGCGGCTGCCGATCTGGCAATCTGCATCAATGAGCTCAACGCTACCTTTGCCAAAGCCAATGGCAATGCCGATGTCAGGTCCAGCATCGGTTCGTCCGGAAATTTTTTTGCACAGATCAACAATGGCGCACCTTTCGACGTGTTCCTGTCGGCCGATCTCGATTACCCACGCAAGCTCGCCGAGGCCGGTTTTGCCGATGCCTCGTCACTGACCACCTATGCAATTGGTCGACTGGTGCTGTGGTCGAGCGATCCGACGCTGGATCTCGATCGCGGGTTCAGGGTGTTTGCCGATGCCCGCGTGCAGCACATTGCGATTGCCAACCCGGAGTTGGCGCCGTACGGTCGCGCTGCACGCGCCGCGCTACAGCATGCCAGCGCATGGGACGGGATCGCTTCGCGCCTGGTGATCGGCGATAACGTCGCACAGGCGGCCCAATTCATTGCGACTGGCAATGCCCAGGTTGGCCTGGTTGGCGCGGCGCATGTGAGCGCAACAAAAGGCGGGCGTGCATGGATCGTTCCGCCGGACTGGTATCCGGTGATCGAGCAGGGCGGCATTGTCACGGCAAGCGGGCGCAGCAATCCGTTGGCCGCAAAATATCTGGCGTTCCTGCGCAGCGACGGCGGTCGCGACATCTTGCGCCGTTACGGCTTTGCACTGCCTGATCGAACCCCTTGATCACACCACTCTGGGCCCTGCCAAACGCATTGTGGATCGCGCTCGGTCTGACCGTGCAACTGGCCGCGGTGTCGACCCTGTTGTTGCTGCTGATCGTGTTGCCGGTTGGCTGGTGGCTGGCGACCACGCGTAACCGGATTGCCCTGCCGCTGGAGATCGTGATGTCGTTGCCGCTGGTGCTGCCGCCGACGGTGATTGGTTTTTACCTGCTGGTGCTGTTGTCGCCGGAACACGCGTTTGGTCACTGGTGGCAAACGCAGTTCGGGCACGCCCTGCCGTTTTCATTCGGCGGCCTGGTCATTGGCTCCTTCGTCTACAGTCTGCCGTTTGCATTGCAGCCTGTCCTGGCGGCGTTTCGCATGCTCCGTCCGGAGATTGCGCAGGCGGCGTATTCACTGGGGATGACGCGTCGACAGGCCTTCATCCACATCTTTCTGCCGCTGTCGAAAGCCGGCGTGTATTCCGGCGCGATCCTTGCGTTCGCCCACACCATTGGCGAATTCGGCGTGGTGCTGATGCTCGGTGGCGGCATTCCCGGCGTGACGCGGGTCGCCTCGATTGCGCTCTACGATGAGACCCAGAAATTGAATTATCCCGACGCCCACGGCTTCGCCTTGCTTCTGTTGTTGTTGTCGTTCGTGCTGCTGTGTGCGACCACCGCCTTGCAAAAACGCCAGGAGCGCTGGCGCCAGACCGGCTACTTTTCGGCCCGCTGACAGCAATCGGTGCAACCCGGTTGCGCCGGACTTGTTAAAATGCCGAATTAGCCGCCGTGCTACCTGCCATTCCCACCAAGATCGATCACCGTTATGTTGAGTTACCGCCACGCCTTCCATGCGGGCAATCACGCCGATGTCCTCAAACACGTCGTCACGATGCAGTTGTTGAATTACCTCAATCAGAAGGACACCCCGTACATGTACATTGATACCCATGCGGGTGCCGGTGTGTATGCGCTTGACGGGGGTTATGCAGCGAAGAACGCCGAATTCGAAAGCGGCGTCGCGCCGCTGTGGAACCGCAAGGATCTGCCGGCGCCCCTGCACGAATACATCCAGATGATCAAGAAGATGAACCCGAGCGGCAAGCTGCGCTATTACCCTGGTTCGCCCTATTGTGCCGACAAGACCATGCGCGAAGCCGACCGTCTGCGCCTGTTCGAGTTGCATCCGGCCGATGCGAAGATCCTGGCCGATAATTTCCGCAAGGTCGAGGCGCATGCGGCTGAACAGGGACAACGTGCCACGGTTCGGGGCAAGCGCATCATGATCCAGAAGGGCGACGGCTTTCTTGGACTGAAGGCATTGCTGCCGCCGCCGTCGCGCCGCGGACTGGTCTTGATCGATCCGCCATACGAAGACAAGGGAGATTACCGCCGTGTCAAGGAAACGCTGCAGGATGCGCTGGTGCGATTTGCCACCGGTACCTACGCGGTCTGGTACCCGGTGTTGCAACGGATGGAGTCGCGTCAACTGCCCGACAAGCTCAAACGTCTACCCGCAAACGGCTGGCTGAACGTGACGCTGACCATCTCGACACCCGGCCCGGATGGTTTCGGATTGCACAGCAGCGGCATGTTCGTCATCAACCCGCCATTCACACTCGAACCGATGCTCAAGGAGCTCATGCCGTTCCTGGTGCAAACTCTCGGCCGGGACAGTGGTGCAGGCTTCACGCTGGAAACCGGGGCCACCTCGGTCGCGCACACAGGAACCCGCCGGGTGTGACGGAATTCGGTCCGACGGCGGTATTTCGCAGGCGTATTTCACCGTACAATGGCCGAAGATTCTTCAAAACAACAAACGTCACGAGCGGTTCCGGTTGCAATCCCACGGCATTGATTCGTGCAGTAGCGGGGCACTATGACACAACTTTCTGATTCAGTGGCAACCCATTCCGGGAATGGCGACCCGGTGGTGCACCTGCGCGAATTTTTTCTCGCACGGCAGCCCATTCTGGACAACACCCAGGGCTTGATTGCCTACGAACTCCTGTTTCGCAGCGCCGCCGCCGGTCCGGCTAATGTGACCGACGACTTGCTGGCGACAGCCTCCGTGATGGCCAATGCCGCCGAGATGGGCATGGAAAACGTGGTTGGCAGTTCTCTGGCGTTCGTCAATGTGGACGTCACTGTGCTGATGAGCGACTTCGTCAGCTTTCTGCCGCACGATAAAGTCATCCTCGAAATTCTTGAGTCCGTGAAGGTCACGCCGGAAGTCATCGCGCGCATCGAGCAACTGGCCGCGGCCGGATTCCGTTTTGCTCTCGACGATGTCATTGCAGCATCCGAAGATGTGTTGCGCTTGTTGCCGGTGGTCGAGATTATCAAGGTCGACATCCGGGACATGGCGCAGGACGACCTGGAGCTGCTGTCAGCACGGTTCAAACTGGCCGGCAAAAAATTATTGGCAGAAAAAGTCGAGACGATCGAAGAGTTCGAGAACTGTGTGCGGCTTGGCTTCGATTATTTTCAGGGCTATTATTTTGCCAGGCCGGTGGTGCTGGTCGGCCGCAAGCTCTCGCCGTCGCAACTGGCGATCATGCAGTTGATGGAACTCCTGCGCAGCGACGCCGATGGCAGTGCGATCGAACGCGCCATCAAGCAGGATGCGTCGATGGGGTTGAATCTTCTTCGCATGGTCAATTCGCCAGGTGCTGGTCTGACGCACCGTGTCGACTCGCTCAGCCAGGCAGTGATGGTGTTGGGACGGCGGCAATTGCAGCGCTGGTTGCAGATTCTCCTGTATGCCGAGCCAAACAAATCCGGCCGATCGGTCTCGCCGCTGTTGATGCTGGCCACGACACGTGGCAAATTGCTGGAGTTGATGGCCGATCAGATCCATCCGGGCAATCGTGGATATGCCGAACGCGCATTCACTGTCGGTATCATGTCCTTGATGGATGCGCTGTTTGGGCAAACGATGCAGGCAATCATTGACCAGATTGGTGTCGCCGACGAGGTGAGCCAGGCGCTTCTGGCGCGCCGTGGCCCGTACGGCGAGATGCTCAAGCTGGCGGAATACATTGAACGCATTGAAGTCGCGCGGCCGTTGCTGGTGCCGACGCTGCGACGACTGGGTTTGTCGATCGAACAGCTCAACGCGATGCAGTTGGCGGCCTTCGAGTGGAGCAATTCGGTGGCTTCCGGCGCCTGACCTGCGCGAGGATGGAATGAACAAAGCCTTTGTCAAGGAAACCGATGACGATGACGACGATGACGCCATCGGTATCGTGCCGGCCATTCCTGCCGGCAGCAAAAACTACATGACCCCGGCCGGCTATCAACGCATGAAAGACGAGTTGCTGCGGCTGATTGATGTGGACCGTCCGGAAGTCGTGCGTATCGTGTCGTGGGCAGCGTCGAACGGCGACCGCTCCGAGAATGGCGACTATATTTATGGCAAGCGACGCCTGCGCGAAATCGACCGGCGTATCCGTTTTCTGACCAAGCGGCTGGATCTGGCCGAAGTGGTTGATCCCAGCGTCCATTTTGGCAACGACCAGATATTTTTCGGTGCAACGATCCGGTACCAGAACCAGTCCGGCGAAGAGCACGTCATCACGATTGTCGGCATCGACGAACTGGATCCGCTACATGGAAAAATCAGCTGGATTTCGCCGGTGGCGCGTGCCATTACGAAGGCACGCGAGGGCGATACAGTCTTCCTGAAGACGCCCTCGGGCATGGAAGAATTGCTGATACTGTCAGTGGAATATCCGGCGCCGCAGCGCGCCTAGCGCACCGAATTGGTCCACTGGCCGCGTTCCCGCAGAATGCGGGTCACGCCAGGAATGCGACGCACATTGCGCATCAGGCGCGCCAGATGCACCCGGCCTTCGACCTGTACCGTGAAGCGCAGTTGCGTCATCAATGCACCGCGGTCGTCATCCATCCCGACAAACGTGATATTGGCATCGGATTCGCCAATTTCGGCGGCAACCCGCGCCAGCACGCCGCGCTCGTTTTCAACCAGCACAATGACCCGGCAATCGAAGCGGCGATTGAGATCATTGCCCCATTCGACATCGATCCAGCGTTCCGGCTCCTTGCTGCGCTGACGGCGTGCCAGTTCGCAGTCGGGCGTGTGCACGACCAATCCCTGGTCGCGCTTGAGTTGGCCAATGACTTTGTCGCCCGGGATCGGCTGGCAGCAAGCCGCCAGCTGTACCGCCACACCTTCGCTGCCGTAAATGACGACCGGCTCGGGTTTGCTCGGCGCGTCCGGATTGTCATCGGCGTCGACGCGGATTTGCAGCGGTTGCCCGGCGCTGTCCTGCAAGCCCATGATGTGGCGCGCGACCAGCGCTGCCATGCGCTTGCCAATACCGATGTCGGCATACAGCTCATCGAGCGATTTCGCGCTGGATTCATTGAGCAATCGCTCGGCCGTCGCCGCCGGAATCGTCGCATCGAGATTCAGTGCCGCCAGTGCCTGGGTCAACAGCAGTTCACCGAGTTCGATCGACTCCGAAAGATTGATGGTGCGCAGGTGATGACGGATCGCCGAGCGGGCCTTGCCGGTGCGGACGAACGTCAGCCAAGTCGGACTTGGTCGCGAGCTGGCCGAGGTGATGATTTCGATGATGTCGCCGTTGCGCAACTCCGTGCGCAGCGGCGCGTGCTCGTGGTTGATGCGCGCCGCAACGGTCTGATCACCGATATCGGTGTGAATCGTGTACGCAAAATCGAGCGCGGTGGCGCCACGCGGCAGCGCGATGATTTTGGATTTTGGCGTGAACACATAGACCGAATCGGGAAACAGATCGACCTTCACGTGCTCAAGGAACTCAGCCGAGTCGCCGGTCTGCTTCTGGATGTCGAGCAGCGATTGCAGCCAAGCGTGGGTGCGCTGCTGCAGGTCGGTCAGGCTGCCTTCGTCATCCTTGTACAACCAGTGCGCCGCCACGCCGGACTCGGCCACCCGATGCATCTCCTGGGTCCGCACCTGAAACTCGACCGGCGTGCCATAGGGGCCAATCAGCGTCGTGTGCAGCGACTGGTAGCCATTCAATTTCGGAATCGCGATGTAATCCTTGAACTTGCCCGGCATGGGCTTGTAGAGCGCATGCAGCGTGCCGAGCGCGACATAGCAGCTGGCAAAGTTTTCGACCACGATCCGAAACCCATACACGTCCAGCACCTGCGAAAAAGACAGGTGCTTGTTGCGCATTTTTCGATAGATGCCGAACAGGGTTTTTTCGCGGCCGTAGACCTGGGCGGTGATGCCGGCCGCCAGCAGCGTGTTCTTGACCGACTCCATGATCTTGCTGACGACTTCACGGCGATTGCCGCGCGCCGCCTTGACGGCCTTGGCCAGCGTGCGATAGCGAATCGGATGCAGGTGCGAGAACGACAGGTCCTGCAGTTCGCGATAGATGTTGTTGAGACCGAGGCGATGCGCAATGGGCACATACACTTCCATGGTCTCGCCGGCGATGCGGCGCTTCTTTTCGGGCGACATCGACCCGAGCGTGCGCATGTTGTGCAGCCGGTCGGCCAGCTTGACCAGAATCACGCGGACATCGCGCGCCATTGCCAGCAGCATCTTGCGGAAGTTCTCGGCCTGGGCTTCGATCTGGCTCTGGAATTCGATTTTTTCGAGCTTGGACAGGCCATCGACCAGCGTCGCCACCGGTGCGCCGAAGCGCTCGATCAATTCTTCTTTCTTGACGTCCTGATCTTCCATCACGTCATGCAGCAAGGCCGCCATGATCGCCTGCGCGTCGAGCTTCCAGTCGGCACAGATTTCGGCCACGGCGATCGGGTGCGAGATGTACGGTTCGCCCGACATGCGCATCTGGCCCAGATGCATTTCGTCAGAGAAGCGATACGCTTCCTTGACTTTTTTCAGCTCGGCAGGGGAAAGGTACTCGGCGAGTTTCGCATTGAGTTGCGACACCGAAGCGACACCGGGCGCGGCAGGCACGCCGGTATCGGAGGAAAAGAATGTTCCGGGAATTTTTTGGATCAAACGCTCTGAAGCGGCCCGGCTAGTCAAGGCGGATACTGTCGAATCTGCAGGAGTCAAGTTCATACCGGTTGAGCCGCCGCGCCAGAGTCATGGAAACAATTAGCTTGGTACCTTTTTCAGCATTTCAATGCCTACCTTGCCGGCGGCGATTTCGCGCAGCGCGATGACGGTAGGCTTGTCCTTGGCGTCGACTTTTGGCGTGTGGCCTTGCAGCAGTTGACGCGCGCGATAGGTCGCGGCAAGTGTCAGCTGAAAACGATTCGGAATGTATTTGGTGCAATCTTCAATAGTAATACGGGCCATGAATGCTCCTGGAATGACAGTGTCAGTTTGATGCGGCGTGAATGCCCAGTTGGGCAAAGAGAGAAGCGTGGCGTGCAGCCTGTTGCGAGAACCGGCAACGTGTCGCCCGGACAATCGCTGTAAGTTCTTCTAAAGCGATCGCAAAGTCTTGATTAATAATAACATATTCGAACTCGAAGGCATGCGCCATTTCACCTCCGGCGGCCAGCAAGCGGCGCGTAATGACATGTGGCTCATCCTGTCCGCGTTTGGTCAGGCGTTCTTCCAGTGCACTGATCGAGGGCGGCAAAATGAAAATGCCCGACGCATCGGGAAACTGCTTCTTGACCTGTTGCGCGCCTTGCCAGTCGATCTCCAGCAGCACGTCGGTACCGGACTTCATCTGCGCCGAAATCATGACCCGTGACGTGCCGTAATAGTTGCCATGGACTTCCGCGGACTCAAGAAATTCGCCTGATTCACGCCGCTTGAGGAAATCCTCGACGCTGGTGAAGTAGTACTCGCGGCCATGCTGCTCGCCAGGGCGTGGTGCACGCGTGGTGTAGGAGATCGACAATTTGAGCGCCGGTTCCTGTGCCAGCAGGGCGTTGACCAGCGTTGATTTGCCGGCGCCGGAAGGTGCGACCACCATGAACAGACTGCCAGCGGACGCGTGAAGATCAGGCATGAAATTTCCAGGTTGTGAGGGTGTCAATGAGATCGTTTCGGCAAGACGCAAGCAAGAAAAAATGCATCCCGCTACCCGGATTGTTTCAGGAAAACCTGATCGCTCCGTGTGACATGAGGCGATTGCCTCTGGCACCTCTGCCATTTTACCAAACAGCTTGGGCTTCAGGGGTCGTGTTCGCGGTATCTCGCGTGGTTGAGATTAGCCGATCCGGATCTGCCCCGCGGCGGCATGCCGGGCGCCAGTGCTGGAAATGCCGCCTTGGCACGTGATGTGTGCGAAACAGGGCGTCGGCGCGATTTATCGCACTGATGGCGTCAGAGGGGCAGTGCGCGCCTCAGCGGTGCGTCAGCACAGCCGCTTTGCGGGCGCGCGGTGGCCGCTGGCAGGCCAATCGGCCACGCGCCTTCAATGCATCAGGGTGTGAACCGAATCATCCCGCACTTCTGAATAAAAAAGGCGCGTGTGCATTTTGTATAAACAATATTCAACGATAAATAGATTGATCTGGTGTTTTGTTTGATTAATGACTAAGGATGGTCTGCATAACCACCGCCACAGCGTGAGCTGAACGAGGGAAATTCGGGTAATGAAGATGGGAATGCGTTTTCGTGCAAATTCAGTGCATTTAGCGTGGGAATTTTTACGCTATAGGGCCGGTTCTAGGCCCCTCTCCGAATTGCGGACGGACTCATGCCCGCGCTCCGTCAATAATCGCTCGACGCGCCATCCACAAATTGCTCAGCGCAAACAGCGTGAGCAGTTGGGCCGTGTTTTTTGCCAGGCCGCGGTAGCGAACTTTTGTGAATCCGAACTGGCGCTTGATGACCCGGAATGGATGCTCAACCTTGGCGCGAACACTCGCCTTGAGCTTCTCGATGTTGTCGAGCATGGCACCCAGTTTCGTCGCCCTGTCCAACGTCTTGCGCTTGCCCGGACGCATGGCGATGTGCCACTTGACGCCGGTCGCCTCGGGCCGCCTGTTGGCGCCTTGGTAGCCAGCGTCGGCGAATACCTCGACTTCCTCACCGTGCAACAGTGCATGGCCCTGAGTGACGTCGTTGACATTGGCGGCGGTGCCGATCACGGTGTGTACCAGACCCGAATCGGCATCAACCCCAATGTGGGCCTTCATGCCGAAGTACCACTGGTTTCCCTTCTTGGCTTGATGCATCTCGGGGTCCCGTTCGCCCTTGCTGTTCTTGGTCGAACTCGGCGCTGCAATCAGCGTGGCATCGACCACCGTTCCGGTCTTGAGCAGAAGACCTCGCTTGGCCAGCGTGGCATTGATGGTGGCCAGCAGTTGTGCACTCAACGCATGTTTTTCCAGCAGATGGCGAAACCGCAGAATGGTGGATTCGTCGGGCAACCGGCTCATACCCGCGTCCAGTTCTGCAAACTCGCGATACAGCGGAATGTCGTGCAACGATTCCTCCATCGCCGGGTCACTCAGCCCAAACCACTGCTGCATGAAGTGAATCCGAAGCATGGTCGACACGGCAAATGGCGGCCGGCCCGTTTTACCTTTCGGCGCGTGTGGTTCAATCAAGGACACCAACTCGGCCCAGGGAACAACCAGGTTCATCTCATCAAGAAATTCACGCTTGCGCGTCTTCTTGGGGGCCAGTTCAAATCCGCTGGTGGGGAGGCTTATTTGTTTCATCGACAGTCAACGTGTTGGTAGGCGATTTCGCCGACCTTATGCAGAGATTCCCTAAGCTCAGGTTGTCGTAAAAAGTTGCCTAAGGTTAATTTATTGAAGCAATTTTTCCGCTGCTCGCTTTCACGGCGCGGGGTGTTGATTGCTTCGCAAACGACGGCGCATTCCTGTTGCCCCAGCCTGCGTGGCGATCGCCCAATGCTTTCAAACAGTTCATAACAGCGCATGCCCTATCCCGGTCCGGCCTCTGCCTGGCGATACGATACGCGACGGGAAACCAGCACATGAACCACACGAAGCAGGTGAACACATCGATACGCCTGTCGACCGGCGTGGTCGGTTGCGATGAGATTCTGAATGGCGGCTTGACCGCCGGTCGCAGTTACTTGATCGGCGGCGTTGCCGGTGCCGGCAAGACCATCTTCTCGCTGCAATGGTTGCGCGCGGGCCTCGCGCTCGACGAAAAATGCATGTACATCACGTTGTGCGAACCTGGCCATGAAATGCAGCGCAACGTCTCCGGGTTTGGCTGGGATCTGGCGCAGATCGAGATCCTCGATCTCTCGCCCAATGGTTCCGACCTGCGCGAGAGCCACGGTGATTACCATATGTTCCCGCCCAGCGAAGTCGAGAGCGTCCCGGTGTGGAGTGCAATCTACGAAGCGGTGGCGCGGGCGCGGCCGACGCGGCTGGTGATTGATTCGGTGACGCAGTTGCGCTATCTGGCGACCGACGAATACCAGTTCCGCAAGCATATTCTGGGACTGGTCAATTTTCTCAACAACAGCGGCGTGACGTCGCTGCTGGCATTCGACCCGACCGTGATGGAGCAGGATGCCTCCGTCGCGCTGGCCGTCGACGGCGTGATCCGCCTTGGCCGCAATATTTCGACCGGGATGGCGATTGGTCTGCGCTATCTGGAAGTCGACAAGCTGCGTGGATCGGGATTCATGTCCGGACGCCATCCGATGCGCATCGGCAATAGCGGGATTGAAGTGTTCCCGCACCGGATTGAACATACCGGTTCACTCAACCCGGGTGAGCGCATGATTTCATCCGGCATTACCGGACTCGATCAGCTGCTCGGCGGCGGACTTGAATCCGGCACCACTACCTTGCTGACCGGACCGACCGGCACTGGAAAAAGCACGCTTGGCACGCAGTTTCTGGCGCACTATGCGCGCACCGACCGCGCCGTCCTGTTCACCTTCGAGGAGCCGGCCAGCTTCATCATGGCGCGCAGCCGTGGCATCGGGGCGCCGATCGATGCGGTGGTCGCGTCCGGGGCGCTGAAGATCGTGCGAATCAATCCGCTGGAGCTGTATCCGGATGAATTCCTGGCCAACGTGCGCGAGGCCGTCGAGGTCGACGGGTGCGGCATGGTCATGATTGACAGCTTGCGTGGTTATCAGTTTGCGATGGAAGAATTCGGCAAGCCGCAGGCGCACATCCACAACATGATCAACTATCTGTCGCGCAACGGGGTGTCGACGCTGCTGATCAACGAAGTCGAGCACATCACCAGCACCAGCCTGAAGGCGACCGATCTGGGCGTGTCGCATCTGGCCGACAACATCGTCCTGTTGCGCTATGCCGAGCATGCCGGGCAGGTCATCAAGATCGTCGGGTGCCTGAAAAAGCGCATCGGTAACTTTCAACCGGAGCTGCGCCAGATCACGGTGGGTGCGGCCGGCATCGAAATCAGCGACAAGCTGTACCACCTGCAAGGCATCCTTACCGGCGTCCCCGCATTTACCCAGCGTGACTGAGCGGCGATGAACCGCCCACCCAGCATTGCCACCATTTGCCTGTTGATGTCGGACCTGTCCGATCAACGGCTACTGGCAGGATTTCTGGTGCAGACAGGCTATCGGGTAGTGGTCGTGGCCGGATCGGAACTGTCCAGCATCGACCCGGCGGCGGCACTGATGATTACCGATCAGGCCGGGGCACGGCAATACGGTGCAGCGCTGTTCGCCATGAAAGCGCGTCTGAAACCGCTGTACTTTCCGGTTCTCTTGACCTTGATTGGCGCTGGCCAGGCCACCGGCTGGCTGCGCGCCGGATTCGATGATGTCTTGCGCCTGCCGTTGAACAAGGATGACTTGCTGGCGCGCCTGGAAGCCTTCCTGCGCTTGCGACAGCATTCCGCCGACCTTCTTACCGAAGGCAGATTGCGCTACCAGGCAACCTTCGATCTGGCCCCGGTGGGGATCGTACATGCCTCGCTGGGTGGCAAGATCACGCTCGTCAATCTGCACGTCGGCGCGATTCTGGGCATGACGACGGCGATGCTGTCCGGGCGCCGGCTGGTCGATCTTGTCGAGGCCGCTCACTGCGCCACGATGCAGGCCGCGCTGGACGCCGTCCTGGTGGCGCCGGGTGCGCAGCCCGCCTTCGACCAGCTCCTGTGCCGTCACAATGGCGCGCCGCTGTGGAGCAGCGTGACGGTGTCGCTGGCGCGCGACGCCGACGGCGTGCCACGCTACCTGATCGTCATCATTGAAGATATCAGCGTGCGCAAACAACTTGAGCTGGAGTTGCGTGAATCGGAGCGCTTCGCGCGCGCCACGATCGATGCCCTCAACGAGCAGATTTGCGTGGTTGACGAGACTGGCAGGATCCTGGCTGTCAACAAGGCGTGGAACCGCTTCGCTGACGACAACGGCATGCAGGGCCAGACGAAGTGGGTCGGCACGAACTACCTCTCGATCTGCGACCGGGCTGCCGCGTGCGGCAACGAGGAGGCCCGGCTATTTGCGACCGGCATGCGGGACGTGATCACGCTGGCACAGGATGAATTCAGCATGGAGTACCAGTGCGACGATGGTGGCGACGAGCGCTGGTTTATTGTAAAGGTCACCCGCTTTCCGCACGGCGGACCGGTGCGTCTGGTGGTCTCCCATGAAAACGTCACGCATGCCAGGCTGGCCCAGCGGGATTTGAGCTGGCTGGCGCATAACGACAGCTTGACCCGATTGCCAAACCGGGTGCTGATCGACCTGCAGTTGAAACAGACCCTGTTGCAGGCCGAGCGCAGCCACTGGATCGTGGCGGTCATGTTCATCGACCTCGATCATTTCAAGATGATCAACGACACGCTCGGTCATGCTGCCGGCGACCGTCTGCTGCAACTGGCGGGCCAGCGCATCGTCGGTTGCCTGCGCGTCAATGACACGGTGGGCCGCCTCGGTGGCGACGAATTCTGCGTGATCCTTCCCGATCTTGCCACGGTCTGTGATGCCGCAATGCTGTCGGAAAAAATCATGCATGCACTGGCGCAGCCATTTCATCTGATGGGCTCTGAAGCCTTCGTTACCTCGAGCATCGGCATTGCGATGTATCCCAGCGACGGACTGGACGCCGACACGCTGCTGCGCAGCGCCGATATCGCGATGTATCGGGTCAAGAAACAGGGCCGCGATGGCCATCAGTATTTCGTACCACGCATGACGACGCAGCTGGCCGAGCAAGCCCGACTCGAAGGCGGCCTGCGCAGGGCGCTGGAGCGCGGCGAACTGTCGATGCACTATCAGCCGCAGATCGATATCGCATCGGGCCGGATTGTCGGCGTCGAGGCCCTGATGCGCTGGCAGCATCCGGAGCTGGGCATGATTTCTCCGGCGGTGTTCATTCCGATTGCCGAAGAAACCGGCCTGATCGTCTCGATCGGCGCGTGGGCGCTGCGCACCGCATGCAGCCAGAACCGGCGCTGGCAGGAAGCCGGAATCGCGCCCATCGTCATGGCCGTCAATATGTCGTCGCGTCAGTTCAAGGAGCGTAATCTGCACGCCATGATCGACCTCGCGCTGCAGGAGAGCGGGCTGGAGGGGCGCTACCTGGAGCTGGAGCTGACCGAGGGCATCATGATGGAAAACGTGGCGGTGCTGATTGATACCTTGAACCGCCTGAAGACACTAGGCGTGCGCCTGTCGCTGGACGATTTCGGCACCGGCTACTCGAATCTGGCCTACCTCAAGCGCTTCCCGCTGGACATGATCAAGATCGACAAGTCCTTCGTCGACGATATCGACGCCGGCGGCGACGCCAGCCTGATCGCTGCCGCAGTAATCACGCTCGGACATGGACTGCATCTCAAGGTCATCGCCGAAGGCGTTGAAACGCAGGAGCAGCTGGCCGTGCTGCGCATGCTCGGATGCGACATGATCCAGGGTTACCTGTACAGCCGTCCGTTGCCGCACGATGCGATGACCGCCTTGCTGTGTGCCAGCGTCCGGCCGCAACTGGCTTGAGGGCCGGCCCGTGGATTACCGTACCGCTAGCTGCGCCGCGGCCGGCGCGCCCGTAAAGTTCGCCAGCCATTGCACCAACTCGCCCGCCGGCATCGGCCGCGCGTACACATAGCCCTGGATCTGGTCGCATCCCATCGCGGCCAGCAGCGCGAGGATTTCTTCGTCCTCGACGCCCTCTGCCACCACGTCAAGATGAAAATTGTGGGCCAGGTTGATGATCGTGCGTACGATCTGCGCGTCGGGAATCGAGGTCGCCATGTGCTGCACAAACATCTTGTCGATCTTCAGTTCCGTGATCGGGAAGCGGCGCAAATACGCCAGCGACGAATAACCGGTGCCGAAGTCATCGATGGCCAGTGCGAAGCCATGCTGTGACAGCGCATGCATCATCGCGATCGACTGATCGATATCGCTGGCAAGCATGCTTTCGGTCAGTTCGAGACCGATCATTGCCGGCGTCGCCGACCAGATATCGAGTGCCTGCTGCAGGAAGTCGAGCAGGTCGGGATCGGTCAGCATCTTGGCCGACAGATTGATCCAGATCCGGTTGATGCCGGCGGCGGCCAGCACGGATGATTGTTCACGCAGGGCGGTGTGCAGCACAAAGCGCGTCAGTTCGCGGATCATGCCGAACTGCTCGGCCAGGTCGACCAGCATCATTGGCGTCATGGCGGGTTTCAGGCCGGCCGGCCAGCGAATCAGTGCCTCGACACTGACCACCTGTCTGGTCAGGATATCGACCTTGGGCTGATACGCCAGCGTTGGCAGATTGTGCGCCAGCGCGTTTTCCAGAGCGACGACCAGGTCCTTGTTGTGCAGGTCGACGCCCTCGACTTCGGTCACCACGAAATACGGCTGATTCAGGTTGCGCGCACGGCGGCTGGCTTCTTCGGCGGCGCGCAGCAGATGCAGTGCGATGCCGCCCGCATCCGACGCCAGCGCGATGCCAATGCGTGGGCGCAGTGTCAGCGGCATCCGGAGCGATACGATGGGCGCTTCCAGCACGCGCATGATGTTGTTGGCGGCCAGATTGGCCAGCGCGGCAGAGGCCAGGCGCGGCAGGATCACCCAAATTTCATCGGCACTGGCCTGCGCCAGGTAGTCGCCCGGCCGCAGCGTATTGGCGACGCGCTGCATCATTTCGATGCTGATGCGGTGCGAGTCGGCCTGGCGCAGCGTGGCGTCGACGATGTCGCTGCGCGCCAGCGAGACGATCAGCACCGCCAGCGTGGCGGTGCCGTCGGCAGCGCGCAGGTCGATCTCAAGCCGCTGGCAGAGCATTTCAAGATCACTGGCGCGCGCCTGCGGTACAGGGCGGAAGACTGCGGCGAGACGTTGCAGCACTCCCATCAGGCCGGCCTCAAATAATAATCCTGCATCTCGATGCCGAAGGCGCTGTCGGGCAGTCCGTTGGCAATGCGCAGCACCTTGGGCGCCATCGAAAAATTGTGCTTGAGCATATCGAGTTCGGTCGGCTGGGCCAGCAGGCCCTTGGCCGCATCGGTCAGGATCAGGATCAGCGGCTCAAGCCGGCGGTAGCGATTGTGCTGCACCACGATGGCCACTTCGCCGGTCGACAGCTCGACCAGCGAACCGACCGGGAAAATGCCGATGGCCTGCACGAACTGTTCGATCAGCGGTGCAAACCAGCGTGTGTCGCTCTCGGCGAACAACTGCTTCATCGCGTCATACGGCGCAAATACCGGGGCGTACGGGCGTGGATTGACCATCGCGGAATAGGCATCGGCAATCGCCGCCATCTTCCCGAAGATGTTGATCGATGCGCCCGCCAGTCCGGCCGGATAGCCGCTGCCATCGATGTTCTCGTGGTGTTCGGCGATCGCCCGCAACACCAGCTCGGATGTCACGCCGGCGCCAGCCAGCATCGCCACGCCGCGGTCAACATGGGTTCGCATCGCACGGATCTCTTCCGCATCGAGTTTGCCCGGCTTGTCGAGCATGGCACGATCGAGGTCGAGCTTGCCGAGATCAAGCAGCAGACCGATGGTGGCGAGGTCGGCCAGCTGCTCGCGCTGAAAACCGAGCTGCCGTCCGAGCGCCGTCAGATAGATCGCCACACCGATGCCGTGCTGGTACATGCGGTCGTTGCGGTCGCGCATCTTGGCCGCCCAGATCATGGTGCCGGGGCGCCGGATCATGTTTTCGGCCAGCACGTTCGAGGCCGCCTGCAACGCATCGGTGTCGATATCGCGCTGCGCAGCGAGATCGTCGGAGACGCGCTTCAAGGCGTCTTCGCCCGCATCGCAGGCGGAGATTGCCTGCGTCAGGCCGACCTGGGTTGCTTCGGACGGCGGGTAGAGCACCAGCTGGAGGTTGTCGGGAATATAGTCGGGGCGCTGCTGCGCCGGCATTGCAGGCGGGGCACTGCGGCTGAACGACAGGCCCGGCAAGGTGCGCAATTGCTGCAGCAAGGACTGCCACCACAGCTTGAGCAGCAGTCCGCGGCTGGCGCGATTGCCGTCATGCTGCTGCAGCGCGAGGCGGTAATTTTCCAGCTTGTGCTGATCGGCCCCGGCCGATTGCAATGGTTTTGACGGCGCCGCCGCCGCGCTGGTCGCGGCCGGTTCGGTGATTTCATAGACCAGGCTCTCGTCCATGCCGTCGAAGGCGTCCGGCCGGCTGCGGCTGGGGTCGATGGTTACATGGCGCGCCAGCCGTGTAATGGTGGCGATTTCGTGTGCGTTGGTCAGCAGCAGTCCCTGCAACAGGAACGGCGTACTGTTCCATCCGCAGTCAAGGTCTGCGACAAACATGCCGGGCCGCAGTCCGGACGTTGCCAGCGGCAAGGTCGAGCGGAGCACTTTTTTACTGACCGGCGTATCGTTCAAGATCAAGAAGCCTTTGAAGTGAGGTAATGCCAGAATTGATCGACCGAAGGTCGTTGGCGTGAACAAACCAGATACTACTTTGGCATGGCAAATTATTCCGATTTTATTTCACTTTGGTTACAGTATCGCGCGGGAGCGCTGTGTAAATCCGCGGCGTTACGGGATAATCATCCTTTCTCATTTACATATCGGCCCGCCCATGCTTGATTCGACACTGTACAACACGCCGGAAATTCTCGATCTGCTCAAGCTCGACGCCGCCGGGACCGATCGCTTTGTCGGACAGAGCCATTTCATGGGCAGTCCCAATGTATTCGGCGGCCAGGTGCTGGGCCAGTCGTTGTATGCGGCGACCCAGACGGTGCCGCACCGTCGTGTGCATTCGATTCACTCACTGTTCATCCTGCCCGGAAATCACCGATTGCCGATCGAATTCGAAGTGGAGCGGGTGCGCGATGGCGGCAGCTTCAGCACGCGCCGGGTGGTGGCGTTGCAGGAGGGCCGGCGCATCTTCGTGATGTCGGCATCGTTCCAGGAAGCCGAGGAAGGCCTGTCGCACCAGAAGCCGATGCCGCCCGCGCCCGATCCTGACACGCTGGCGTCGAGCATCGCGGTCTGGAAGGAACGCGCCACTGCCAGCGGCCGGACCTTTGTCCAGGTGCCGGTGGATTTCCGCTCGGACGGTCCGGGCGATCTGTACAACAATCCGTCGCGCGGCACCGACAAGCAAATCTGGATGCGCGCGCCGATGGCGCTGCCTGACGATCCGCTGACACATGAAACGCTGTTTGCCTACGTGTCGGACTATGGCTTGCTGTGGACCGCGTTGCAGCCGCATGGCGTGATGATGGGCGACAAGCGCTTGCAGATCGCCAGCCTCGATCACACGATCTGGTTTCATCGGCCATTCCGCATGGACCAGTGGCTGTACTTTTGCATGGATAGCCCGAATGCCTCCGGCGGTCGCGGCCTGACCTTTGCGCATGTCTACACGCAGGACGGCGTGCTGGTGGCAACCGTGGCGCAGGAAGGCTTGATCCGGCTGCGCGAAAAATCAGTAGCAGCGGGTACTGGTCAATGAGCGCTCGCGGTAGGCTTCGATGAACTCGTCGAAACTGCCGGTCTGCTCACGCTCCAGGCGCGCCTGTTCGTCGAGCGACTGTTGCGCGGCGGCCTGAAACGAGGCCAGCTCGGCGGCACTCACGCCGCGTGCGCGAAACTGCGCCGCATGCGCCAGGCTCTGCTGCATCGCAAAGCGCTTGAATGAGCCGCCCTGTGCCGCGATCTCGCGCAGCACCCGGGCCGACGGCGTGCGGTCCGGATCGTTCAACTTGATGCGTTGATTGTCCAGCGCCGCGCGGTGCGCATGATCGTCGCGCTGTGCGTCGAGCAGACTGGCTGCGGCGCTGATCTGCTCCAGCAATTCCAGTCCCCATGCCTTGAGCGCGATGGGATGGCCCTGACGCTGCAATTGCAGGCCGGGCAGGCGTCCCTGCTTCACGGTCAGGGCAAAATTGTCGGTATTTTCGTGGCCCTCTGCCTCGTTGGTCAGGGCGCTCTGATCGAGCGCGCAAAACAGCAGGAACGCATCCATGAAGCGGCCCGTCTCCAGACTCACGCCAACCGGCTCGAACGGATCGATGTCAAGGCAGCGCACCTCAATGTATTGGACGCCGCGACTGCAAAGCGCCTCAACCGGGCGCTCACCGGAATTGATGACGCGCTTGGGCCGGATGGTCGAGTAGAACTCGTTCTCGATCTGCAGCACCGCGGTGCTGATCTGAATCCATTCTCCATCGCGCTTCGCGCCGATCGCCTCGTAGGCGGGGTAGGGTTGCCGCACCGCGTTGACCAGATTCTTCATGTAACTGGACAAGTCGTTATACGGCGGCACCAGGCCGACCTGCGCGTTGTTCTGGTAGCCCAGGTCACTCATGCGCAGGCTGGTGGCATGCGGCAGATATAGCGTGTCGTCGGACAGGGTATCGAGCGTGTGCGGGCGCCCGCGCAGGAAATCGCTCGACAGTGCGGGTGAGGCGCCAAACAGATACATCAGCAGCCAGCTGTAGCGGTGAAAGTTGCGGATCAGCGCGATATAGCTTTCGGACTGGAATTCGATGGCCGATCCTGCCGTGCCCTCGGCGTGCTGCAGCACGGCCCAGAGCGGCTCGGCCAGTGAAAAGTTGTAGTGCACCCCGGCGATGCATTGCATGGTCTTGCCGTAGCGCAGCGCCAGGCCGCGTCGATAGACATGCTTGAGCATGCCGATGTGCGAGTTGCCATACCAGGCAATCGGAATCTGCGCCTCATCCGGCAGATGGCACGGCATCGACTCGCTCCACAACAATTCGTCGGTGCCGGTGGCGTAAAAATAGCGGTGCGCCGCATCCAGCTGCGCGAGCGCGTCGGTGATGTCATGCTCGGCGGGGGTGATGAATTCGACCAGCGACTCGGAGTAATCGGTGGTAATGGTCGGATGGGTCAACGCAGACCCCAGCGCCACCGGATGCGGTGTCAGGGCCAGCTCGCCCGAACTGTCGACGCGCAAGGTTTCCCGTTCGATGCCACGTCGGCCCTGGGACAGCAATGCGCGGTGCGCATCGGTCGCCAGCAGAGCCAGGCGTTGTTGGAGAAGAATGCTCAATTAGGTTTCCTTTGAAAAACATCGTGCGGACAGATTCCGGCCTTGTGGTCGCAGAGAATAACCGAAATCGATGCCGCGGGTTTGCCCGCCATCGCTGCAGTTTGCGCAGGCAAAAAAAAAGCCCGCGGGCCAATCGGCGCGCGAGCAAAACCCTGAAAGAAGACAGCCGGAGAATAGCGTTCCCAGATGACCTCATCATGACAATGCGGCGGCGCTCGCAATGGCCGGCGCTTCGGGTTGCCGGCACAGGCCGGGTACATGCCCGGTACCGGCCGGCACACCATGCCGACTTCCATTTTTGCGGACCGCTGGCTAGGCGCGCGTTTGCGCTGTGCCGCGCACCGTCAGGCGCTCCAGTACCGCGAAGCCCCATTGGGTCAACAGGGCCAGCGCGGCTGCCGGCAAGGCGCCGGCCAGCAGCATCTGGTTGTCGTTGAGCGCCAGTCCGATCGCGATGCGTTCGCCATAGCCACCGGCGCCAATAAAGGCGGCAATCGTCGCGGTGCCGACGCTGAGCACGGCGGCAGTCTGCAGGCCCGCCAGGATCACCGGCAAGGCCAGCGGCAGATCGATTTTCAGCAAGCGCTGTCGCGGCGTCAGGCCAAGCGCCAGCGCCGCCATGCGCAAGCCGGCAGGTACCTGCAGCAGGCCGATGCAGGTATTGCGCACGATCGGCAGCAGCGCGTACAGCGTCAGGGCGATCAGGGCCGGGGTGGTGCCAATGCTGCCCAGCAGCGGAATGAGCATCGCCAGCAGCGCCAGCGACGGCACGGTCTGCAACATGCCGACGATGGCCATCAAGGCGCCGTGCGTGCGCGGCACCAGCGCGGCGACAATGCCAAGCGGAATGCCAATCAGGCTGGCCGCGCCAACGGCGACCAATACCAGCAACACGTGCTGCCCGGTGAGCCGCCAGAAATCCGGACCAAACAGTTTGTCCAGAAAGCCGTCCCGAGGCGTGGCGACAGCGCCTGACGGCTTGAGGAACTGCCCGGCCACTTTGGCGAACGACTGCCCGTCGAGCTCGACCGCGCCATTCATGGCGATCATGTGTGCCGTGTCGATTTTTCCTTCCAGCTGCCGGATCGCCCGCCATGCCTGCGGAAAGCGCTGCGGCAGATCGAGCCGATACAGCAGCACGGCGTCATAGCGCGGGAAGTAGTGGGCATCGTCGGTCAGCACATGCAGTCCGAGCTTGCCGATCTTGGCGTCGGTCGCATAAATGTCGATCACATCGACCTGACGCGCGCTCAGCGCTTCGTAGGCGATGCCGTGGTCGAGCCCGACCGGCCGTTGTGTCAGGCCGTAGCGCTGCGCCAGCCCGGGCCAGCCGTCGACGCGCCCGAGAAATTCATGCGACAGGCCAAGCCGCAAGTTCGGCTGCTGCGCCAGCGCGCTCAGCGTGGCCGGTGCGCCGGGCGTGTCGCCGCGCATCGCCAGCGCGTAGGTGTTATTGAATCCCAGCGGCACCGCAACACCCAGCCCGAGCGGCGCCAGTTCGCGCTGGATCTGCGCCAGCGTGGAAGCCGTCGTGTGCTTGAGGATCTCGGTGTCGATGGTGCCCAGATATTCCGGATAGACGTCGATGCTGCCGGCCTTGAGCGCATTGAAGACGATTGCCGTATTCCCCAGCCCTTGCTGGTGTCGCACCGGTGCGTACGGTTTGGCGGTCTGCGTCAGGATTTCTGCCAGCACGTACGATTCGGTAAAGCGCTTCGAGCCGATCTCCAGCGTGCTGCCCGCATGCACGACGGCGGCCTGCGCACACCCCAGCAGGGCGGCAGCGAGGTAGCGGCGCCAACTTGTCATTCCAGCCAAATGAATTCTCCATGATTGAACGGGCAACCCGAGGTTACCGCACCAGCGGATCGGCGCGCCGGATAAATAATTTTGCACGGTCGTGCTATTCGACGCAAAAACGGGCATGATGCTGAAACAACAGGAGGAGACCGTATGGACTTGAACTACACCGCCGAAGACGAATCATTCCGCGCCACCGTGCGCAGCTATCTGGACGACAATCTGCCGGCCGATTTGCAGCACAAGGTACTCAATCATCAGCGCCTGTCGCGCGACGACTTGGTGCGCTGGCATCGGATCGTCGCCAAACAGGGCTGGGTCGCCACCGGCTGGCCGGTGGAATATGGCGGTACTGGCTGGAGTCCCGTGCAGCGTCATATCTGGGAGGAAGAATGCGCGCGCGCCGGCACGCCGCCGATCCTGCCGTTCGGCGTGAACATGGTTGCGCCGGTCATCATGGCATTTGGGAACGAGGCGCAAAAACGCTATTACCTGCCGCGCATCCTCAGCTGCGAAGACTGGTGGTGCCAGGGGTATTCCGAGCCGGGTTCGGGTTCCGATCTGGCTTCGCTGAAGACCCGCGCCGAGCGCGATGGCGATTTCTACGTCGTCAACGGACAGAAAACCTGGACCACGCTGGGCCAGCACGCCGACATGATTTTCTGCCTGGTGCGCACCGACAGCGGCGGCCGCAAGCAGGAAGGCATTTCATTCCTGTTGATCGACATGAAAACGCCCGGCATCACGGTGCGTCCGATCATCATGCTCGACGAGGACCATGAAGTGAACGAAGTCTTCTTCGACAATGTTCGCGTGCCGGTGCAGAACCTGATCGGCGAAGAAAACAAGGGCTGGACCTACGCCAAGTATTTGCTGGGACACGAGCGCACCAACATCGCCGCTGTCGGCCGTGCCAAGCGTGAACTGCAATTCCTCAAGCGCATCGCAGTGAAACAACAGAAGAACGGCGCCCCCTTGCTGGACGATCCGGTATTCGCCGCCAAGGTGGCCTCGCTTGAAATCGAATTGATGGCGCTGGAAGTCACCGTGCTGCGCGTGATCTCGCTCGACAATGCCAAGCGCGGCCCGGGACCGGAGGCCTCGATGCTGAAGATCAAGGGCACCGAAATCCAGCAGACCCTGACCGAACTGATGCTGGAAGCAGTCGGCCCGTATGGGATGCCGTTTGATCCCGACTATCTGCACGGCACCAATGAACACAGCGTGGCCGATGACGACGATGCCGCACCGCTGGCGTCGTATTACTTCAATTTCCGCAAGACGTCGATCTACGGCGGCTCCAACGAGATTCAGCGCAACATCATCACCCAGATGATTCTGGGACTGTGAGGACGACATGGACTTCAACCTGACGCAAGAACAGCAGCAATTCTCCGATGCCCTGCGGCGCTGGACCGAAAAAGACTACAGCTTCGAGACCCGCAAGAAGATCGTGCTGTCCGACACCGGGACGTCCGACGCCGCCTGGGCCGCGCTGACAGAACTGGGCATGACCGCCTTGCCGATCCCGGAAGAGCAGGGTGGTTTCAGCGGCAGTGCGCTCGACATGCAGGTAGTCATGCACGAGATCGGTCGCGGCCTGGTCATCGAACCGTATTTCGCGACCATGCTGGGCGCGCAATTTCTCAAGCTCGCTGGAGGTCATGGTTTGCTGCTGGAGCAGATCGCTGCCGGTGAATTGAAACTGGCCTGCGCACTCGGCGAAAAACAGGCGCGTCACGACCTGTTCGATATCACCACGAGTGCCACCCCGAATGCCAATGGTTTCGTGCTCAATGGCGCCAAGACGGTGGTTATCCATGGCGCGCAGGCCGATATGCTGATCGTTTCGGCGCGCACCGGCGGCGCCCAGCGTGACACGGATGGCATCTCGCTGTTCGTCATCGCGGCCGACAGTGTGGGCGTACAGGTGCGTGATTACCGAACCATCGATTGCCAGCGCGCCGCCGATATCCATTTTGAAAACGTCCATGTCCCGCCCACCGGCTTGCTTGGCACGGTTGGCAACGGCTGGGAAATCCTGGATGCGGCGGGTGACTACGGCGTCGCGCTGTTGTGCGCCGAAGCGGTCGGTGCGATGGAAGCGCTGAACATGGCGACACTCGATTACCTGAAGACGCGCCAGCAGTTCGGCGTCCCGATCGGCAAATTCCAGGCCCTGCAGCACCGCATGGCCGACATGTTCATGCACCTCGAACAGGCGCGTTCGATGGCCACGCTGGCGGCGGTCAAGATCGCCTCCGACGATGTCACGGAACGGCGCCGCACGGTATCTGCTGCCAAGGCCCGGATCGGCCAGGCCATGAAATACGTCGGTCAGCAGGCAGTGCAATTGCACGGCGGCATGGGCGTCACCAACGAACTGCCGGCTGCGCATCATTTCAAGCGGCTGACCATGATCGAGGTGATCCTGGGCGACACCGACCATCATCTGGCACGCTTCGTCGCGCAACCCGGCTTTCGGCAGGCGGCGTGATCTTTCGGAGAACAGCATGACAGCGCATCGATTCTATTTCGAAGATTTTCTGGTTGGTCGCACGGTCGAGGTCGGGCAGGTGACAGTGGACGAAGCGGAGATCATCGAATTTGCCACCCGCTTCGATCCGCAACCGTTTCATATCGATCCGGTAGCGGCAGAGAAGTCGATGTTTGGCGGCATCATCGCCAGCGGCTGGCATACCTGCAGCATGATGATGCGGGCCATGGTCGACGGCTATCTGGCCGATTCGGCCAGCCTCGGTTCCCCCGGTGTCGACGAGGTGCGCTGGCTCAAGCCGGTGCGCGGCGGCGATGTGCTGACCATCAGCAGCACGGTGCTGGAATCGGTGCCATCGACCAGCCGGCCGGATCGGGGCGTGATCTTTACCAGTTGGGAAGCGCGTAACCAGAATGATGAACTGGTTGCCACCATCAAGGGGCGCGGGATGTTCCTGCGCCGCCCGGCGTAACGCGCCTGTTCAACCGCCTTTTGTCAGGCGCCAATCCCGTTCACAAGGACAATGCATGCGTGAAATCGCTTCGCTGGAAGAATTAAAACAGTTGGTTGGTCAGGAAGTGGCGGTGTCGGACTGGGTCGAGATTACCCAGCAGCGCGTGCAGCTGTTTGCCGAGGCCACCGATGATCATCAGTGGATTCATCTCGATGTGGATCGCAGCAAGGCCGAGTCGCCGTACGGCGGCACCATCGCGCATGGTTTCCTGACCCTGTCGCTGCTGCCGATGCTGATGGCGCAATCGATTCACATGACCGATGTCAGGATGGCCGTCAATTATGGTCTGAATAAGGTGCGCTTTCCGGCGCCGGTACCGGTAGGCAGTCGGGTGCGCGCGCGCATGACGCTGCTGGAAGTCGAAGACATCGCCGGCGGCGCGCAGATCGTCTGGCAGGTGACGATCGAAGCCGATGGCAGCAGCAAACCGGTGTGCGTTGCCGAGTCCATCGTGCGGCGCTACACCTGAACCGCTTGCAGTGACCCCGCGTCGCCGAAGACGAAAAGGCCTAAATAATTAATTAAATCAGTTTAATTGGTCTTTTCGGTTTTTCTTTGTTAGGATGCGTGGGTCCGTATCGCTGAAAGCTCCAATGTCATCCTCTGATGTTTGCACCACCCAAAAAGCCGCATCGATTCTCGGCATTTCTGTCACCTCGGTTCAGCAACTGGTCGAGTCCGGCTCGATTCCGGCCTGGAAGACCAGTGGCGGCCATCGCCGTATTCCGTTGCAGGCAGTACTTGAATACAAGGCATTGCAGGCGACCGCAAGCGTGATCGGGCCGACCTCGCGCGCGCCGAAAATGGACCGATTGATCTCGATCATGGTGGTCGAAGACAACGAAATGCAACGTGCCCTGTACGAGCGACAGATTCTGTCGTGGCATTTGCCGGCGACCTTGCGGTTTTGCGAAAACGGCTACCAGGCGCTGGTTGAAATTACCCGCCGCAAACCGGATGTGCTGGTGTCCGACATCATGATGGATGGGATCGATGGCATCCAGGTGATCAACACCATCCTCGCGTATCCCGACCTGGCCGATACGCAGATTGCCATCGTGTCGAGCCTGTCGCCGGAGGCGCTGGCCGAACGGGGCGGTGTGCCCGAGGGCGTGGTGTATTTTTCCAAGCCGATCAACTACGATGAATTGCGCGGTTATCTGCGCGCTTGCTGTGCCAAGGGCCGGCGCGGGGTCGAATCGGTGACATAGCAGGTGCCGGGGCGGTTGCGCTGACAGTCCTTGATGCGCAACGGGAAGTCATTCGGAACGGGGCAATCCACCAATGTGGATTGCCCCGTTTTCACGTGAGGCATGCCCGGGCCCTTGCTGCGGCGTTGACTGCATTGCCGCATCAGCGCGGTCCGGCCGTCGGCAAGCGCTCCTGACCGCATCCAAGAAGATAGCCACGCAGCGCGTCGAGGTTGACTGGCTTGGAGAAGAAAACCACGCCCGCCGGCACCCCGCCGCGTTGGCTCAGATCGCCTGGAGCCAGACCCGACAGGATGGCGATATGCATGTCGGCCAGATCGGGATATCCAAGGATGGTGCGGATCACATCGAAGCCGTCGATACCCTTCATGACGATATCAATCAGCAACACATCGGGTTTGCTGTGCGCAATTTCCACCAGCGCCTGATACCCATTTTCGCAATACCTCAACTTGATGGGCAAGTTCCACGAAGCGATCTGCGCGCCAAGAACGGTGCGCTGCATCTGATTGTCTTCCACCAGCAAGATCGAGCAAGGCCGATCCAGCACCGCTCCGGTCGACGCGCCTGAACTGGCGGTGGCTCGCGCTGCCTTGTAGTCGTGCACGTCGGCGAGCGAGATGCGGCGGTGCCCTCCGCTGGTGGTCCAGGCCGGAATCACGCCGGATTTCACCAACTGCTGTACCGACGTGACCGAGATGCCAAGAATCGTCGCAGCTGTTTGGGTGGTGCAGATGTCGGATGAAGAAGCCATGCGTTCTTTCAGGAAGGATGAAAACGGTATCTTAGCAAGAAATACCGAAAGGAACAAATAAAACAAATTACACAAATTCGACAAAGCATTGTATTATAAATGCTCTGTAGAAACAAATGCGCTGAATTCCAGCTGCACTGCAGCCCTCTCTTCATCCACCGCTCGGCCACCAGGACTCTTTGCGCCCCCCATGAAAATCACACTTAAAACGCGCCTGACTTTGGTCATTGCTTCACTGTTGTTGGCGGGCGTCATCGTGGGCCTGCTCGGCCTGTACGGGATGCAGCAGACCCAGGCCAGCCTGAAGACGGTGTATGAAGATCACACGGTGGCGCTGGAGCAGGTTTCGCGGATTGATCGGCTGTTGCTGGTCAACCAGCTCGCCTACATGGAAATGTTGAACAGCAACATTGTCGCCAATATCGCCAGCCGAACTGCCTTTATTGGCAAGAACCGCGCAGAGATCGACCAGACATGGAAAGACTACATGGCGACCTATCTGCTCCCGGAGGAAAAGCTGCTGGCGGACAAGTTCGAGCTTGATCGGGCCAAATTTCTGGCGGAGGGGCTGGTGCCGGGCCTGGCGGCGTTTAGCGATGGAAAACTCGACGCTGCCATCGCGCTTGCCGCCACGATCAGCAACCTTGGACTGACGGTTGCCAACGACGTAGCCGGCTTGCGCAAGATCCAGGTCGACGAGGCGCGCAACCAGTATCTGGTCTCCGCGGCGCATTTTCAGTCGATGCGCGTGGCCGTTGCTGCTGTGATCGCCTGCGGCGCGCTACTCGGTGCACTGTGTGGATTTTTCCTGATTCGCTCCATTTATCGCGAACTCGGCGGCGAACCATCTTATGCCGGCGCTATCGTGCGGCGCATTGCCGCTGGTGACTTGACGGGTGAGGTCGTCACCCGGGCCGGCGACGAAGTCAGCCTGCTGGCGGCAATGCGCACGATGCAGCAAAGCCTGGCCAGCACGGTCGGCCAGATTCGCCAGTCCACCGATACGATTGCCACCGCCTCGACCCAGATCGCGTCGGGAAATCTCGATCTGTCGTCGCGCACCGAACAGCAAGCTGGCGCGCTGGAAGAAACCGCGTCCTCGATGGAGCAGCTGACCGCCACCGTACGCCAGAACGCCGACAATGCCCGTCAGGCAAATCTGCTGGCGCGTTCCGCATCCGAGATTGCCAGCTCGGGCGGCCGGGCCGTAGCGCACGTCGACACGACCATGCAGAGCATCAATGCATCCGCTAAAAAAATTGTCGACATCATCACTGTGATCGACGGGATTGCCTTCCAGACCAACATCCTTGCCTTGAACGCCGCCGTGGAAGCTGCGCGGGCGGGCGAGCAGGGGCGCGGCTTTGCGGTGGTCGCCACCGAAGTGCGCAGTCTCGCGCATCGTTCGGCGGCGGCCGCCAAGGAAATCAAGTTCTTGATCGATGCCTCGGTCGAGAGTGCCGATGAAGGCGCGAAACTGGTCGACCAGGCCGGTTCGACCATGCGGGAAATTGTCGCCAGCGTGCGCCAGGTTAGCGACATCATTGCCGACATCACCAACGCCAGCGATGAGCAGTCGGCCGGAATCGGGCAAATCAATCAGGCGATCACCCAGATGGAGCAGGTCACCCAACAAAATGCGGCGCTGGTTGAAGAAGCGGCGGCAGCATCGGCGTCGCTGCAGGACCAAGCTACCGAACTGGCCGATGTAGTGAGTATTTTCAGGCTGGCGTCGGCGCCGGGTGCAGGACGCGATGGTGGCTCCGGGCGATCAGCGGATCGCCAACCGGCGTTGCGCCTGACGACTGCAGCTTGTTGAATCCCCTTGGTGCCAGGAAGGGGTAGCGCGGGCCTTTGCATTGTTCATGGGATGCGGTGTTAGCGTTAAAAATAACAAATTAAAATAAACAAAAAAACAGAATTATCGTTATAATTGTTTTGTGATTCTTTGTGGAAACATTTGGGTAACCACTGCTTCGCTGCCGGTGTGCCGTTCTCGTACCGGCTCTTCGGCGAATGGCGTTTCCCCAAATCGCTTCTTCGCATCGTTCCATCAAACATATTGGACCTATCTTGCGTACTTTCCTGAAAATTAGCGCCGGCGCGAAAGCCTGCCTGAGTGTTGTCCTGATGGCGGCGCTTGTTCTGCCGCTCATCGCCCACGCCGCCACGCCGTCGCAGTTGCAACGGGTGATGCTGGCGGGGGAGCTGCGCGTCTGCATTTGGCCAGACTATTACGGCATCACGTATCGCAATCCAAAGACGCGCCTGCTCAACGGCATCGATATCGAGATTGCCACCGCGCTTGGCCAGGAGCTGGGGGTGCGCGTGCGCTATGTCGACAGCTCGTTTGTGGCGCTGACCGAGAATCTGCTGACGGACAAATGCGACATCGCCATGCACGCGGTCGGCATCACTCCCGAGCGCCGCGCGCGGCTGGCGTTCACCCAACCCTATTTACGTAGCGACATCTATGCCGTCACGTCGGCCAACGCGGGTGTCATCCTGAACTGGGACGACATCGACAAGCCGGGACGTGTGATCGCGGTGCAGGCCGGAACAGTGATGGAATTGATCATGCAACGCACGCTCAAGAACGCCTCCGTGCTGGTGGTCAGGCCGCCGATGAAACGCGAGACTGAACTGGAGTCGGGCCGGGTGGATGCCTTCATGACGGATTACCCGTACAGCAAGCGCATGCGCGACATGACCGACTGGGCCCGGGTGGTCGCGCCACCGCAGCCGTTTCACCTGACCGACTATGCCTACGCGCTGGCGCCGGGTGACACGTCGCTGCTGGACCGGGTCAACCGCTTCATGACCACCATCACGACCGACCGGCGCTTGCAGCAGTTCGCGCACACCTACGGGCTCGACCCGATCCTGATCCCTGCGCCCGGTGCAAAGCCTGCCGGCGCCGGCGGCTGACCAATGGAGCGCACGGTACGGTTCCTGCGCCGGCAGCTGATGCAGCTGCAGATGCGTCACTTCTTCATGGTGTCGGGTCTGCTGTTTGCATTCGTGATTCTGCTGGTGACGGCGCTGCTGGTGGCCCACGAAAGCAAGCAGGCACTGGCAGCCGACACCGAACACGGGCGCCTGTACGCCGCGGCCTTGGAAAACCACGTGTCAGAGGCCCTGTCGGCGATCGACAGCCTGATCGACCGGCTGCCCGGAAGCGCTGACGGCACAGGGGTAGCGCAGGTGGCGACATTGATCAACGCGGCCGTGCGCGATTCGACCCGGCTGCGTTCGCTGTCGGTGCTCAGTCCCTCCGGCGTGGTGCTGTTGAGTTCGAATCCACGCCTGACCGAGCGCAAGCTGGACCTGGCCGCGCTGGGTTTTCACGCCCCCGTCGGCAGCATTCTTGAGCCTGGTGCGCCGCAATTCGTGCGTGACCTCGATCTGCCAGCGTCCAGACTGGCCGGCGCCAGCGGGCCAATTGGCGCCATCCCTTTTGCCCGCGCCATCACCTTGAAGGGCAAGCCGGCGATTGCGTTGCTGATGGTCAGTCCCGGCGCCTTGTTCCCCGAATACCGCGATGAACTTGGCACGGATGCCAACTATGCTGCGCTGTTCGACTACCGCGGCAATGTGCTCGGGGCAACCGCAAATTCACAGTTCGTGGTCAATCAGCGTTACCCGGTGCTGCCGATGTTCGACTGGTTGCGACATGATCGCGATCATGGCCAGTTCCGGGCAGAACGGCCAGCCTCGATTGGCAGTGCCGGCTTCTACAGCATCAATTACCGCGCCACGCGCAAGTATCCATTGGTGGCGGTGATCGGCATGTCGGAAGCGCAGGCCATCGAGCACTGGGGTGGCGGGTCCGGGCAACTGGCGTGGCTTGGCCTGCTGGCGGCCTGCATTGTGCTGCTGTACACCGCGGCGTTGTGGTGGGTGATGCGGTTTCGTGAAAATACCGAACGTGAACTGCAATTGGCCAAGGTGGTCGCAGAAGATGCCAACGCCGCACGCGGTGCATTCCTGTCCACCATGAGTCACGAGATCCGCACGCCGATGAATGCCGTGATCGGCATGGCCGGCCTGTTGCGCGAGACGGCGCTGAATGGCGAGCAGACTGAATTCACGCAATCGATCGAGGAGGCCGCCAGCGCACTGATGGTAATCATCGATGAGATTCTGGATTTTTCGCGCATCGACTCCGGCAACTTCAGCATCGACAGCATTGACTTCCCTCTGCTGGCGATCGTCGAGGGCAGCGTTGAGGAATTGTCCGGCAAGGCGCGTCGACAGGGTTTGTCGCTGCTGACACACATCGACCCGTCCTTGCCATTGATGGTGGTGGGCGATCCCGGGCGGGTGCGTCAGATTCTGCGGAACCTGATCGGCAATGCGATCAAATTTACCCCTGCCGGTGAGGTCACGGTGCGGGTACGGGTGATCGGTCGACAGCGCGGCAATTGCCGGATCCGGTTTGACGTCTCGGATTCGGGGATCGGGGTTGCCGCCGACATGATCCCCAAGTTGTTCATGCCATTCAGGCAGGCCGATGGTTCGGTGACCCGCAAATATGGCGGCACCGGGCTGGGCCTGTCGATCTGTCGCCGGCTGGTCGACTTGATGGGCGGCGCAATCGGTATCGAAAGCCAGCTCGGCAGTGGGTCGACCTTCTGGTTCGAGCTGCCGTTGCGGGTCGTCAGCGGAATCCCCAGTGCGCCGGGCAGGTTGCCAAATCCGCCGGCGCCGACAGCCCCGCGACGCGGCGGCGCTGCGCCGATCGATGCCGCGCGGGAGCAGAAAGAAAACCGCCTGGTGCTGCTGGTCGAAGACAACCTGATGAATCAGAAAGTGGCGCTGCGGCAGCTGCAAATCCTTGGCTACGCCGCGGATGTTGTCAACAATGGGGCAGAGGCGCTGGACGCCTTGTCCAGCGTTCCTTACGCGCTGGTGTTGATGGATTGCCAGATGCCGGTGCTGGACGGATACGCCGCCACACGCCAGATCCGGCAGCGCGAGCTGCTCCATGGCGGTCACGTCCAGATCGTCGCGATGACAGCCAACGCCATGCAGGGTGACCGCGAACGCTGCCTCGACGCCGGCATGGATGGTTACCTCACCAAACCCATCAGTAACAAGCTGCTGGCGGCGATGCTGCAGCAACGACTGCCGCGCGACCGTGATCAGCCGGCGCCTGTGGCATTCGCCCCAGTCATGCTCGACACGGTGCGTTTGACCGACATGTTTGGCGCGGACCGCGCTTTTCAGCACGAGATGCTGGTGCTGTTCATCAACAGCACACGACCGCTGCTCGGCCAGCTCGAACGGGCAGTCATCGGCCGGAACTTCCTCGAAACGCAGGCGTTGGCACATCGGCTGAGCGGCTCCTGCGCCAACCTCGGGATGGATGAATTGGCCAACCTGGCACGATTGACGGAACAGGCCGGCAAGACCGGCGACTACCGCAGCGCGCAGCAGTTGCAGTCCATGATGCAGCCGGCGTTTGATCGCCTGTGCAATTTTGTTAACCATAGCGAAAGCACCGCATGAATGTACTCATCGTCGACGATGATCCGACCAATTTGTCACTGTTCAGCCATTTGCTCAACACGATTCCCGACCTGTCGCTGGTGACCTCGGACGATCCGGTCGACGCGTTGGCGTGGTGCGGCGAACAGGCGCCGGATCTGGTGCTGGTCGACTACATGATGCCGGTAATGGATGGCCTGCAATTCCTGCAGGGATTGCGCGCCCTGGCAGGATGTCACGCCGTTCCGGTGATCATGATTACCTCGGATATGCAAAGCAACGTGCGGCATCAGGCGCTGCAGATGGGCGCCAATGATTTTCTGACCAAGCCGGTCGACAAGATTGAACTGCGGGCGCGCGTGACGAATCTGCTGGCGCTGCACAAGGCGCAACAGCAACTGGCCAACCGCGCCGAGTGGCTGGCCGACGAGGTGCGCGCCGCCACCCGCGAAATTCTTCTGCGCGAGCGCCAGGCGATTTACCATCTGGCGCGCGCCGCTGAATATCGCGATCCGGAAACCGGTGCGCACCTGCTGCGCATGGCAAACTATGCGCGCTTGCTGGCCGCCAACCTGGGGTTGTCCGTGGCCGAACAGGAATTGATTTTCGAGGCGGCGCCGATGCACGATATCGGCAAGGTCGGCATTGCCGATGCGATCCTGCTCAAACCCGGCCGTTTCACCGACGAGGAGATGGCGATCATGCGCACGCATTCACAAATCGGTGCAGATATTCTCAGCGGCAGCAGCTCGCCCTTGCTGCACGCAGCCAGCGTGATCGCGTTGACGCATCATGAAAAATGGGATGGGAGCGGCTACCCGAACGGCCTGCGTGGCGAACGCATTGCGCTGCACGGTCGCATCGTCGCGGTGGCTGATGTGTTTGATGCGCTGACCTCGGTGCGGCCCTACAAGCCCGCGTGGGAGATTGACCGCGCGGCCGCGCTGATACGCGACAGCGCCGGCACCCATTTCGACCCGGCCTGCGTTGCCGCGTTCTTCAAGGATTGGGATGCCATCCTCGACATTCACAACACGCACGGCGATCCGTAACCGCCGCGCGCGTTTGACTATGCGTTGAGCACCTTGCGGATGGTTGCGGCCAGCTCTTCGGCCACGAATTTGGCGACGTAGGCATCTGCGCCGACGCTCTTGACGTGATCTTCGTTGGTGGCGCCGCTGAGCGATGAGTGAATCACCACCGGGATGCCGGCATAACGCGGATTCTGCTTGATATTGCGGGTCAGCGTGAAGCCATCCATCTCAGGCATCTCAAGATCGGTCAGCACCAGCGCAACCTTGTCCTGAACGGTCTTGCCCTCGGCTTCGGCGGCACTGGCGATCGACTGCAGTTTTTCCCAGGCTTCCTTGCCGGTCTTGGTCATGACCCACTGCACGCCCATGGCATCAAAGCCGGCTTCGATCAGCGCGCGCGCCACGAACGAATCGTCGGCTGCCAGAATCACACTGCCAGGTTTGAGGATCACTTTCGGACCGATGGTTTCCGGGTCGGCCTCGACACTGGAATCGGGCATGATCTGCCGCAGAATCTGCTCCACATCCAGCACCTGTGCCAGCCGGGTTGGTTCGCCGGGCGCTTCCAGCCGGGCGATGCTGGTGATCATTCCGCCGACGCCGCTGGCTTCCGCCGACAACACCTGGCTCCATTCCAGTCGCACGATTTCTTCCACTGCCTCGACGGCAAAGGCCTGGGTAGAGCGGGCGAATTCGGTGACCAGCATGATATTCAGACCGGTCTTCGGCGTGCAGCCGATCAGCGCCGGCAAATCGATCACCGAAATGATCTGCCCGCGCAAATTCACCACCCCCAGCAAATTCGGATGCGCGCCCGCCACCGCGGTGAGCTCGGGCATGGCAACGATTTCGCGAATCTTGAACACGTTGATGCCATACAGCTCGGAACGGTCACCCCGGGCGTCGCCGCCGAGGCGAAACAACAGCAATTCGAACTGGTTGGTGCCGGTCAGATTGGTGCGTTCGTCAACTTCTTGCTGTACTGATTTCATGGCGTCCCTTTGGTTGCATATGAGAAACAAAATTCGTCCCCCATTATGCATTCATATCGGGTCCAATGACGCACTGTTGTGGCTTAACGTTTGGTGGCGTATTGCAGCGAACCGAACAGGACTTCGGTGGCTTTCGCATCGGTCAGCGGCTTGCGCAAGTTGGCCAGCACCGCCACGCCGCGTTGTACCGCAGGGCGCGCGCTGATGTCGCTGAACCAGCGCTGCACATGCGGGTAGTCGGCCAGCGTGATGCCCTGGTTATCGTGCGAACGCAACCATGGAAAGGTGGCGATGTCGGCGATGGTGTAGTCGCTGCCGGCCAGATACAGATGCTCGGACAGGCGCTTGTCCATGACGCCGTACAGCCGCTTGGCTTCGTTGCTGTAGCGATTGAATGCATAGTCGATTTTCTCGGGCGCATAAATGCGGAAGTGGTGCGCTTGCCCGAGCATCGGGCCGACCCCGCCCATCTGAAACATCAACCATTGCAGCGTGGTGAATTTTTCACGGTCCGTCGCGCCGAGGAAGCGACCGCTTTTGCTGGCCAGATAGACCAGGATCGCGCCGGATTCGAACAAGGAAATCGGTGCGCCGTCAGGACCGTCGGCATCGACGATGGCCGGAATCTTGTTGTTGGGCGAGATCGCCAGGAAATCGGGTTTGAATTGGTCGCCAGCGCCGATATCGACGTGATGAACGCGGTACGGCAAGCCAAGTTCTTCGAGCAGGATGTGGACTTTGTGGCCGTTCGGGGTGGCGGTGGAATAGACGTCGATCATGGAAGCTCCGTGGGAGTGGGATGCGATCCGGGATTATGCAATGGTTTGGTACGGGCCGTTGCAGCCCGTACCCATGCCGCTTACGAGCGCGTGATCGGCAGCTCCAGGTCCTCGCCTGGCAGTGCCATGTGCTTGGCCAGTTCCAGCTTGGCGATGGCATTGCGATGCACCTCATCCGGACCATCGGCGAGCCGCAGCGTGCGGTTGCCGGCCCACATGTAGGCCAGCGGGAAGTCATCGCAGACACCGCCGGCGCCATGCGCCTGGATGGCCCAATCGAGCACCTGCTGCGCCACCGTCGGCGCCAGTACCTTGATCATCGCGATCTCGGCCTTGGCGTGCTTGTTGCCAACCGTGTCCATCATGTAGGCGGCCTTGAGCGTGAGCAGACGGGCGCTGTCGATCTGGATGCGTGACTCGGCGATGCGTTCGCGCCAGACGCCTTGTTCCGAAATCTTGCGGCCAAACGCGACCCGTTCGTTGAGGCGCTTGCACATCAGTTCGAGTGCGCGCTCGGCCACACCGATGGCGCGCATGCAGTGATGAATCCGGCCAGGCCCAAGACGTCCCTGCGCGATTTCAAAGCCGCGTCCTTCGCCCAGCAGAATGTTCGAGACCGGCACCCGCACATTCTCGAAACGGATTTCGCAATGGCCGTGCGGGGCATCGTCGTAGCCGAACACCGGCAGCGGCCGGACAATGGTCACGCCCTTGGTGTCGGAGGGAACCAGAATCATCGATTGCTGCGAATGACGCGGCGCATCGGGATCGGTCTTGCCCATCAGGATGAAGATCTTGCAGCGCGGATCGCCGGCGCCGGAGATCCACCATTTGTGGCCGTTGATGACGTACTCGTCGCCATCGCGCTCAATGCGGGTTTCGATATTGGTCGCGTCCGACGAGGCCACGCCCGGTTCGGTCATCGCAAAGGCGGAGCGGATTTCGCCGCGCAGCAGCGGTTCGAGCCATTCGCGTTTGTGCGTCTCGTTGCCATAGCGCTCGATGGTTTCCATGTTGCCGGTGTCGGGCGCGCCGCAGTTGAATACTTCCGGCGCCCAGCCGACCCGGCCCATGATTTCGCACAGTGGCGCGTAATCCAGATTCGACAGGCCTTCCGGCGCACGCGGCGACTCCGGCAGGAACAGGTTCCACAGGCCCTGTTCGCGCGCCAGCGGCTTGAGCCGTTCGATCAATGCCGTCGGAATCCAGCGATTGCCCTTGTCGGTGCCGTTGCTGTCGATTTCCTGCTTGTAGGCTTTCTCGTTCGGGTAGATGTGCTGATCCATGAAGGTCAGCAGTTTGGCTTGCAGGGATTTACAGCGTTCCGAATAGTCGAATTCCATGTCGTCTCCTTGTGAAATTATTTGCCCTGGCTGGCGTAGCGCCAACCCATTTCAGCCATCGGACGTGCCGCCTGGCCGGATTTGAGTGCCTGTGCGCTGGACGCCGTGCCATCGACGTAGCGCTTCATGATGCCCTGCAGGATGCCGGCCATGCGAAACATGTTGTAGGCCAGGTAGAAATTGAAGTCTTCGGCACGAATGGTCTTGCCGGTGCGGGCGCAATAGGTGGCGATGTACTCGGCCTCGGTCGGGATGCCGAGCGCCTTGTGATCCAGTCCACCGATGCCGCGGAACTGGCCGGGCGGAATGTGCCAGCTCATGCAGTGATAGGAAAAGTCGGCCAGCGGATGCCCCAGCGTCGACAGTTCCCAATCCAGGATCGCCAGGATGCGCGGCTCGGTCGGATGAAACATCATGTTGTCGAGTCGGTAGTCGCCATGCACGATACTGGTTTCGTCGCCGGGTGGGATATTCAGCGGCAGCCATGCCATGAGCTGATCCATCGCATCGATCTTTTCGGTTTCCGAGGCTTTGTACTGGCGCGTCCAGCGATCGATCTGACGGCCGAAATAATTGCCGGGCTTGCCGAAGTCGGCCAGGCCGATGGCGGCGTAATCGATGGTGTGCAGCTGGGCGATGACGCGATTCATTTCATCGTAATAGGCGGCGCGCTCGACTGGCGTCATGCCCGGCAGGGATTGATCCCACAGCACCCGTCCCTCGACATATTCCATCACGTAAAAGGCGCGTCCGATGACGGCTTCGTCGGTGCACAGCAGATATTGTTTTGCGGCTGGAAAGCCGGCCTTGCTGAGCGCATCCATGACGCGATATTCGCGGTCGATGGCATGCGCCGAGGCCAGCAGTTTGTCGGCCGGGCCGGGTTTGGTGCGCAGCACGTAATGCTGGCCGTCACTGCTGATCTTGAAGGTGGGGTTGGATTGGCCGCCCTTGAACTGTTCGACCGTGATCGGTGCGGAAAAGCCGCCAAGATGCTGCTGCAGATACGCCTGCAATGCCGCGACATCAAATTTCTGGCGATCGGCGACCGGCATGGTCCCCATGAAGTCTTCGTACATCGTGTCTCCTTCGTTTTGCTTTTTTGTATTCTATCCGAATGAATCGTACGGTCGTACTATTTCTTCCGGAGTCTCACAATCCGCGGAATTTTCGGTATTGGTCGAGCAGCGCTTCCATCGTGGTGCCGCGATAGTCGGCCTGTAGCGTTGCGGGCGGCGCAAAGTTCATCATGCGCACCACGCAGTCGGAAGCGGTCTCGCCGAGATCGAGGACATTGATGCAGCCGGCCGTCTGCGCCAGATTGCCCAGGTATAGCCGTTGCCCGGTCAGGGCGTACGACAGGATGGCGCGGTTGACGCCGCCATGCAGTACCAGCAGCACGGTGTCCCACGTAGTATCGGTACGCAGCCGGTCGATGGCGGGGTAGACGCGGTCGAGCAGGGCGCCAATGGTTTCACCGCCGAGGAATTGCTTGTGCTCGGGCACGACACCTTCGAATGCGCCGGTAAACGCCTCCTTCAGGTCGGCGTCGGCGATGGCTGCCAGCTTGCCGCCCTTGAGCTCCTGCAGATCCGGCCATGGTTCGAGGGCGATCTGCTGGCCGGTCTCGGTCAGCACCCGCTGCGCGGTTTCCATCGTGCGCGGCAGTCCGGAAACGATGACGCGATCAAACTGCACGCAGCCGTTGGCGAACACCTTGCCGGCGGCGCTGGCCTGAATCCTGCCCTGCTCGTTGAGCGGCACCGATTCCGGCGGGTAGGGCTTGCCGCTGGTATCGAAATAGCTCACGCTGCCATGTCGCATCAAATAGATGCGCCGCCGGGTCGGGCTGCTCATCGGTAGTGTGGCGCGCGTTTTTCAAAGAAGGCAGTGATGCCTTCCTGGGCGTCGCGATGATGCAGGCTTTCGATGAAATTGTCCTTTTCGGCCGCGAAGTGTGTGGTCAGCGAATTGCCTGGCGCATCGCGCAGCAAGCCCTTGATGCGTTCCACGGCATTGGGCGAGCGGCCCGCCAGTTGTTCGGCCCAGGCCAGGGCCGCATCCAGCGCGCTGCCGTCTGGCACGACCCGGTTGACGATACCGAATTGCTGCAACCGTGCGGCGCTGACCGGCTTGCCATCGAGCAGAATCTCACTGGCCAGCTGGCGCGGCAAACTCTGCCCGAGGAACCAGGAACCACCGCCGTCCGGCGTGAGTCCGACGCCAATGTACGCCATCAGAAATTGGGCGCTGTCGGCAGCGACGATCAGGTCGCAGGCCAGCGCGAGCGAGAATCCCGCGCCGGCAGCGCCGCCTTCGACAGCTGCAATCACGGGTTTCGGGCAATCGCGCAAGGCTTCGATCCAGCCATGCAACGCATCGATCGACGCGGCTTGCTCGCCCTTGGGTTGCGAACGCCGCGCCATCAGCTGGTTCAGATTGCCGCCGGAGCAAAAGAAACCGTCGGCGCCGGTCAGCACCACGGCCCGGATTGCATCTTCGCGTTCCGCGGTGGCGAGGGTTTCGATGGCGGCGGCAGCCATCGCCGGATCCAGCGCATTGCGTTTGCCCGGATTGGACATCGTCAGAATCAGGGTGGCGTCGCGGCGCGTGGCGGTGAGTTCTGCGGACATGGTCAGGAATTCAGGAAGAGAAACGATCAAGGAGTCGACCAGCGCCTTTGGTTTTCGGCGCGGGCTGTTCGGGAGTAATGGAAGCTTGCTTGCAACTTCAACATAAATCCATGAGAATGCATTTAAACACACTGATGACGCGGGCTGAAGCCCTTTTGCCAATGATTCTTTGCCTTCTCCCACCGAATAATCCATTGCCATCTGCGTGGCCAGATCCAGCACCTGCGTCAACTCCATCCCGCCAATCGCATTCCTGGTCGCGTTTTCCAGCGTCTCCCGCGTGAACTATCAGTCGTTGTTGATGCCGCAGACGCACGCGCCGTTTTCTTTCCCAGAATGTTATTTCTTTTCTGCTGGCCGGATTTTGTGTATATGATTGGTGTGGATTCATAGTAACTATTGGTTGTAAAAAGAGGCAATTGAAAAGGGAACATGAGAAGATGCTGCACCAATTGCGCACGCCGGAATTGACCCGTATTGCGTTCGCCGTACTGGCCGCGTGGATCGGCACCGCGCAAGCGGTGGGTCTGGGTTCAGCGCGCGTGCAGTCCGCTCTGGGCCAGCCGCTGCAAGTAGTGATCCCCCTGATCGGCACTGTCGGCCCGGATCTGACATCGGCCTGCATCAAGGCCCGTCTGGAATCGTCTGACGGCGCATTCATGAGCAGTCCCAACGTGGCATTGCGGCGTGCCGGAGCTGGCTCGGTCATCCTGTTGTCGACACGTGCGACCGTAAATGAACCGGCATTGACGATCTCCGTTGACCTGGCGTGCGGCGCGGTCGTGCACCGCGAATTTCAGGTGCTGCTCGATCCGGTCGGCAACCTGCCGACGCTTGCCGATGCCGCCGACTTGCCGCTGCTCGACACCGCTCCAGTCGCTACATCGTCCCGTACTGAAAATATCCCATCCACAGTGGGTCGTGCCCGCAACCTGAACCCAAGGGCGCGCACGAATTCCGCTATCGCCGGCACCGCTAACAGCAACGCGCCCGCCAAACTGACGCCGGCCGCAACGCTGGCGCCCATCGGCGCACCGCGCAGCGTGCTCAAGCTGAGCAGCGACAGCTTGAGCAACGAAGACCTGGCCGCGCTCGGTCATCTGAAATTGAGCGGTGCGCTGGTCGATGCCGTCAGCAGCTCCGATGAAGTGCAGCGCCAGGAAATCCGTGACGCCCAGCGGCGCTTTGCGATGATCCTGCGCGGTGAAGATCCGCAGCGGGTTGCCGAACAGGCGCGTGCAGCAGAGCAGAGTCGCAATCTCCAGTTGACCCAGCAGGCGGCAACCAGTGCCAAACAACGCGACGCCGATCGCGTGGCGCTGGACGACCTGCGCCAACGCACATTGCCGTTCGGCTGGATGGTCGGGCTGGCGGCCTTGTTGCTGGCCAGTCTGGGTGCGGTTGGCTGGCTGTCGTGGCGCCTCTCTGCGCTGCGCAGGCAAGCGGTCAACGAGCCGTGGGATCGGACCGCGGCCTTCACCGAGCCCGAGCCGGAATTCATCCATGACGAACCGGAAGCGGACGTGTTCAGTCCCAACGAGTCTCAGGGTGTCGCCGGCGCAAGGCTGTTTGCCGACAGCGCCAAGGCGCCGGCCGATCTGGGTTCGGTGCCGGAATTCCTGCGCACGTCCGCCAGCCCGGCCCCTACGACCGGTACCATGGAATACACGCCGTCGCCCTTGCTGTTGTCGGAGATGGTTGAGTCCTCAAGCGGGGCGGCCGCGGCTGCACAAGTCGATGCATTGCAGTTTTATCCCGGCAAGGTGGAACACCTGAAGGTGGAAGAAATTTCCGACGTGATGCAGGAAGCCGAGTTCTGGATGTCGCTCAATGACCCGCAGCGTGCCATTGAAATTCTTGAGCCGTATGGCGACGTCGAGCGGCCGGAGTCGCCGATGCCGTGGTTGTTTCTACTCGACCTGTACCGGTCCAACCACGAGCAGGCCAAATATGAGGCGCTGCGCGAGCGTGCCGGGACGGTCTTCAATGCGCGCATCCCGCCCTGGTCCGATGAAGGCAGTGAGATAGTCGACGGTCGCTCGGTGGAGGATTTTCCGCACATGATCGAGCAGATCTGCGCATTGTGGGAGACCGACCAGATCGTTCCGTATCTCGAATCGCTGGTGTTCGACAATCGCGAAGGTATTCGCACCGGCTTTGATCTGTCCGTTTATCAGGACATCATGATGCTGATGGCGATTGCGCGTGGATTTGACCGAACCCGTCGCACCCAGCCGTTCGGTGATCCACAATTGGCCAATGAATAAGAACGGCGGATAACACGCCGGACAGCTTTGATAACCAGCATACAAACGAAGGAGACTGGCGCAAATGATCAAGTTAGGCGGTTTTGCACTGAGCAATTATTACAACAAGGTCAAGCTGGCCTTGCTCGAAAAAGACATTCCTTTCGAAGAGGTACTCTACTGGGCGGATCGCTCGCCGGCCCTGCTCGAACGCTCTCCGCTGGGGAAAATACCGTTCATCGAAACCGAGCAGGGTACGCTGTGCGAATCCCAGGTGATCGTTGATTATCTGGAACAGCAATTCCCGCAAGTGCCCCTGCTGCCGGCCGATCCGTTTGCGGCGGCCAAAGTCAGGGAGTTGATCGTATTTCTGGAGCTGCATCTGGAACTGGTCGCGCGCGAGCTGTATTTCGAAGCGTTCTTCGGCGGCAGCGTGTCCGACAGCATCAAGGCGCGCACGCACAAACTGTTGACCCGCAACGTGAAGGCATTCACCCGCATGGCCAAGTTCGGACCCTACCTTGCTGGCGCCGAATTCACGATGGCAGATTGCGCGGCGCTGGCACATTTTCCGTTGATTGCAATGGCATCGAAAAAAGTGCTGGGCGAGGATGTGCTGGCGGACTTGCCGGTGCGGGAGTATCTGGCGATGCTGGCGGAACGGCCACACGTACAGCGCGTCAATGCAGACCGCAAGGCCGCACAGGCGCGCGCAGCAGAGAACAAACCGAAGCTTGATTGAAGTCGTGCGGGCAGGATCTACAGGATCGCTTCGCTGCCCCACAGTTGCTGCATGCTGAAGCGTACCGCAGCGTTTTCAGCATGAATCACTTCCCGGATCGCCAACAATGACTTGGACGAATCGCGCTTGATCGGAAATGACAGCGGGGCGCCACGCGGCCCCAGCAATGCATGCACGATCGGCGCGGTAGTGGTTGATCCTTTGGCGGTAACGACGCCGACTTCACCGTTCTCCAACCGAACAAACGTGCCGCACGGATAAACCCCCAGTTCATTGATCAGGGACTTGGCCATGCGCTGGTCGATGTTCTCCTTGTCGACAATCAGAATGTCGCGCAACGCAGCGTTCGGCAGCATCGGCTTGCGATAATTGCGGTCCGACACCCGGGCGCAGTAGCGGTCGGCGATGGCAATGATCTTGGCGTTGTCCGGCATCTCGGCGCCAGTTTTGCCAAACGGATAGCCACTGCCATTTTCGTTTTCGTGGTGCAGCAGAATGTAATTGAGCCAGTCCTGGTTGGTCACGCCGACATCGCGCAATAACTTGACCGTTTGCTCGGGGTGGGCGTGGATGGCCTGTCGATCCGGTTCCGCCAGCGGCTCCTGCCGTGCCTGGAATTGTTCCTGCTCGCGCAACATGCCCAGATTCATGGTCAGCGCAGCGGCTGCAATGACGGTGGTTTCTTCCTTTGACTTGCCCATGCCGCGCGCGATCAGGATCGATACGATGGCGGTGTCGACGCAGTGGCGCACCGGGTAATGTCCGGAGTCCTGATTGAGCAAAATGGTGGCCATCGCAATGTCGCGATTGAGCGTCGTGGCAAACTGGAGCGCATTGGCCACCTCCAGGAATTTTCCCTGAATGTCCGGTTCGTTGCCGAGATTGAACTGCAGCCGTTCGAGCCGCTTTTCGGCCAGATTGATCATGCGCAGGATCGAGGGCGGTTCGCGCAATGTCGCCGCCGCTGGCGCCTTGCTGCCACCCCCATTACGATCGCCATCAATGAACATGCCACGTGAAATCAGCGTGTCGATCTGCTGTTCGCGCTGGATGACCTGGCCGCGCTTGAGCAGCAGGTTGCCGGAGGCGTCAGTAACGTCCCACTGTAGCGGTTGCCCCAGCGTGATGTCGGACATACTGATGCGGCGTTGTTCCATGTTTTATCCGGTTAGAGACTGAATTGCAGAAAATTGCCTGGCTGCGATCTGTGGGAACGAGTACCGGAAACCGGCTCTTCGTAGATGAATAATAGGCAGTTGCCGTAAAAAATGCACTAAAGAAACTAAACTGTCGATAACAATCCAACAGAAACGGCTAATGTTGTCTCTTTTTTTGCAAAACAGAACCGTACGATGCCCGATTCGCGGGGCTGGCTGTAAAAGGCTGACACCGGAATGGCTGCGACGCCGACTTTGGTTGTCAGCCAACGCGCAAAGTCGACCTCACCCAGCGTCGAGACGGCAGAATAATCCACGCACTGGAAGTAAGTGCCGTCGGCTGGCAACAGGCGCAAGCGGCTGTTGGCGAGGCCGGCACGAAACAGATCCCGCTTGCGCTGATAAAACGCCGGCAGGCCCAGGTAGGCGGCGGGGTCGAGCAGGTACTCGGCGATGCCGTATTGCATGGGAGCGTTGACGGTAAACACGTTGAATTGGTGCACCTTGCGAAACTCCGCCGTCAGTGCGGCCGGGGCGGCAACGTAGCCAACCTTCCAGCCCGTGACATGGAACGTCTTGCCGAAGCTGGACACCACAAAGCTGCGCGCTGCCAGCAGCGGGTGGCGGCATACCGATTCGTGCCGGGCGCCGTCGTAGACCATGTGTTCGTAGACTTCGTCGGACAGGATCAGGATATCGGTGTCCTGCACGATGTCCGTCAGCGCGAGCATGTCGGATTCACGCAGGATCGAGCCGGTCGGATTATGCGGGCTGTTGATCATGATCAGCCGGGTCTTGCCGGTGACTGCTGCGCGAACCGCGTGCCACGGCACTTCATAACCGTTCTCACCCAACTGCATCTGCACAAACACCGGGATGCCGCCGGCCAGTTCGATGGCCGGTGCATAGCTGTCGAAGGCTGGCTCAATGACGATGACTTCGTCGCCCGGATGCACGCAGCACAACAACACCGTCAGCAATGCCTGGGTTGCGCCGGCCGTGACGGTGATTTCGTCGGTGGCGTCATAGCTGGTGCCATATAGCGATGCAATTTTTGCGCCGATGGCCTCGCGCAATGGCGCCACGCCGGCCATCGGCGGGTATTGGTTGAGCCCGCGCTGCATCGCGCGTGTCACTGCATCGACGAGGGCCGGGTCGCAATCGAAATCGGGAAATCCCTGCCCGAGATTGACGGCATTGTGTTGGGTCGCAAGTGCCGACATGGTACTGAAAATGGTTGGGCCGACATGCGGCAGGCGTGATTGCAGGGCAGGTGTTTTCATGGTCGGGACGACGTTCATCAGATGGAATTGGTACTGCTCGGCGCCACCCAGGCTTGCGGCGGAAGGATCAGAAACAGACCCGCACGACGGGTCTTGCCGGCCAGTTTGAGCAACGCCTTGTCCTTGGTGATCAGGACTGCCGCCTGCGCGTCGCGCGCCAGTTCGAGGAATTTCTGATCATCGGGATCACGGCAGATCGGCAGCCTGACGGCATCGACATCGACCGGCTGCGGCAGGCACATGATCAGGCGGTCAAACTCGGCGCCGCAGCGCGCGCGTGCCGCTGCGTCGAGCTGCAGGTGCGCATAGCCCAGAACGATCAGCCACTCCATGCGGCAGTCGGCGCGCGTGACTGCTTCGACCGAGCCATCGTTCAGCGCGGCCAGCAGCGCGTGCCAGCGCGGGTCGCAAAACACAAACAGGTCGAGACAGACATTGGTATCGATGACGATGCGATTCGGTATCATTGCGGGTCGCGTCTTTCCATCGGATTATTTTTCATGCTCATTGTTCTGTCGCCAGCCAAAACGCTCGACTATGCCACACCAGTCAACACCGAAGTTTTTACCCAGCCCGATTTTGTCGAACGTTCCGCCATGTTGATCAAGGCCCTGCAAAGTTTGAGCGCCGCTGAAATCGGCGCATTGATGCACATCTCGGACCCGCTGGCCGAACTCAATGCGACGCGTTATGCCAGCTGGAACAGGAAATCGACAGTCAGCAATGCGCGCCAGGCGGTGTTGGCGTTCAATGGCGACGTCTACGAGGGGCTCGGCGCCAGCAGTATGGAACCGGCCCAGCTGGATTACCTGCAGCGACACCTGCGCATTTTATCCGGGCTGTATGGCGCGCTGCGCCCGTTGGATCTGATGCAGCCGTATCGCCTCGAGATGGGCACCCGGCTGGCAACGTCCGGGGCGCAGGATCTGTACGCGTTCTGGGGTGACCGTGTCAGTACCGCGCTCAATGCCGTGCTGGCTGAGCGACAGTCCAGCGCGCTGGTCAATCTCGCGTCGGCCGAGTATTTCAAGGTGGTTCGCCCCGGTCTGCTGCGGGTGCCGGTGATTACGCCGGTATTTCAGGACTGGAAGAACGGCCAATACAAAGTCATTTCATTCCATGCCAAACGGGCGCGCGGGCTGATGGCGCGCTATGCCGCGCAGCATCAGATCACTGAGGTCGAGCAACTGCGTGACTTCAACCAGGCCGGTTACGCATTCGACGCCAGCGTGTCCGAACCAGCGAAATGGGTGTTCCGGCGGGGCTTGGCGGAATAAAAAAAGGGCCGCAATGTAGCGGCCCTTGTTTGTTCGCAGTTGGCGAGTTACCAGAATTTCCACCATGGGTCGGTCTTGCCGGCCTTGTTTCTGACGATGTCGCTCTCGGCGTTCGGATAATTCTTTTTCAGTACCCGATCGGTGTCGTCGCGCAATTCCGGCAATCCCAGCGCGTCATAGCTGCGCTTCATGACGAACAGGGCTTCTTCGGTGGCGGGCGCTTCCGGATATTCCTTGACGGCGAACTGTGCACGGTTGACCGATGCCACGTAAGCCCCGCGCCGATAGTAATACTTGGCGACATGGACTTCGTGTTGCGCGATCGCGTTCACCAGATAGCGCATGCGCAGCCGGGCATCCGGCGCATAGACACTGTCCGGGAAGCGTTCGACCAGCTGCTTGAATGATTCAAACGCTTCGCGCGCCGCTTTCGGGTCGCGCTCGGTCGGATCCTGGCGCGAGACAAAATCGAACAGGCCGAGTTTGTCGTTGAAGTTGATCAGGCCACGCAGGTAGTACATGTAATCGACATTCGGATGATTCGGATGCAGCTTGATGAAGCGCTCCGTCGCCGCCAACGCCTGTGGCTGGTCGCTCTGGCGATAATAGGCGTAGGCCACTTCCATCTGCGACTGCTGGGCGAACGTGCCGAACGGATAGCGTGATTCGAGCTTCTCAAAATATTTGATTGCGCTGTCGTAGTTTCCGCTTGCCAGTTCATCGCGCGCCTCCGCGTATAATTTGGACGCAGACCAGTTTTGCGTTTCGTCTATTTTTTCAGGAAGCAAACCGCAAGCCGAGGTTGCCAGGACAAACGCCAACAAGGCGCACTTCATTAAATTTTTTTGCATAGTCTTTGCAAGAATCAATCTGTTTCACCACAAGAGGCTGATTATAGCCGATGGGACTTTTCAGTGAAACTAACTCCACCGCTGCAAGATGCGGAACCCGTGATCGAGCTCGATTCAGACGATCAGGAAGACTTTCAGGCCGGCTTGCCGGTCATGGCGCCAATCACCCTCGATCTGACTCCGGGCGATTGCGGCGAACGACTCGACAAGGTAGTTGGCCGGCTGGTGCCGCAGTTTTCGCGCAGCCGAATGCAGCAATGGATTGACGACGGTTTCGTCACCGTCGACGGCAAGGTCGGCCGCACGCGCATGACCGTGTACGGCGACGAGCACATCGTTATCCTGCCGCAGGCCGCGCCGGAAGACACGGCCTTTGCGCCGGAACAGATGGCACTCGATATCGTGTTTGAAGACGATGCCATCATCGTCATCAACAAGCCGGCCGGACTGGTGGTCCATCCGGGTGCCGGGAACTGGTCGGGCACGCTGCTCAATGGCTTGCTGCATTACCTGCCGGCGCTGACCGGCGTGCCGCGCGCGGGAATCGTGCATCGACTCGACAAGGACACCAGCGGACTGATGGTGGTCGCCAAGACGCTGGAAGTGCATACCGATCTGGTGCGGCAGCTGGCGGCGCGTTCGGTGCACCGCGAGTATCTGGCGCTGGTGTGGGGCACGCCCAACCTGTCGGGCACCATCGATGCCGCAATGGGCCGGCATCCGCGCGACCGCATCAAGATGGCGGTGCTGGAAAGCATGACCGCGAAACCGGCGATCACGCATTTCGAACGGCTGGCGTCTGGCATGCTGGACCGGCGTCCGGTGAGTTTGATGCGCTGCCGGCTTGAAACCGGCCGCACCCACCAGATCCGCGTGCACATGCAGTCGATCGGCTTTGGCCTGGTGGGCGATTCCCTGTATGGCAAAGCCCACCTGGCGCCGGTGTTCCACCGCCAGGCGTTGCAGGCGTGCCGGTTGGGCCTGGTCCATCCGGTGTCGGGCGAGGATGTCGAGTGGCACGTCGCGCTGGCGGCCGATTTCGCCGGCCTGATTGCCGGTGCCGGCATTGACGAGCCGGAGTAAGGCGAGCGCGCTTCTGCAACCGCAGTGGCCGCATGCGCCAGACCGGATTCGCGCATTGAGCACCCGGCGCGGTGCTGGCGTAAGCCGGCCTCCGTTTGACGACGGCGCCGGTCACGGTGGCTTCAATCTGGGGACGCATGTGGGCGACCTGCCAGCGCATGTCGCACAGAATCGCGCCAGCCTGCGGGCGCTGTTGCCGGCCGATCCAGTCTGGTTGATGCAAGTGCATGGCAGTAACGTGATCGATGCGGCCGATGCCGTTGGCGTGCCGCAGACCGACGCCAGCCTTACGACCCGGCCCGGCGTCGTGTGCGCGGTCATGACTGCAGATTGCCTGCCGGTGCTGTTCTGTGATTTCGCGGGAACGGTTGTCGCTGCGGCGCATGCTGGCTGGCGCGGTTTGGCCGGTGGAGTGCTGCAGCAAACCATCGCGGCAATGCGTGCGGCGGGCGCCGGCGACATCACGGCATGGCTCGGTCCGGCCATCGGGCCGCAGCACTTCGAGGTTGGCGACGATGTGGTGAGTGCGTTTGACGGCAGTGATCCGGCGGCGCGCAACGCCTTCGTTGCGTCAGCCGGAAAACCCGGCAAGTACCTCGCGGATATATATCAGTTGGCGCGCCTGATCCTGCATGCGCAGGGCGTGTCGTCGATCAGCGGCGGGGACCGCTGCACGGTGCGCGAGCAGCACGAATTCTTCTCGTTCCGGCGCGACGGACAAACTGGCCGGATGGCGTCGCTGATCTGGATCCAGCCCTAGTTGTTGGGTTCGGTTTGGTCTGCGGATAACGCTTGTGTTTGGCGCGATTTTTCTTGCGCTTGACGGTTCCGCTTGCGTTGCGGTGTCCCCATCACGTATAAAATGATTGACAACGGAAACACGCAATAGAACAAGAACGTCATCACTCCGGCGACGATCGTTTGCTCCGTCATCGACATCAGCAGCACGACGTAAATCCAGGCGATGGCAACCATGATCATGGCCATATTCATTCCGATCGAAACCGATAAACCGCAACGATACGCCCAAATGAAAAGGCCAGCATGACTAGTCCTGATCCACTTGCCGCTATCCCTGACTGGATGGCACAGTTGGCCGACCCGGCCCACTGGCAGCATTTCCTGACCCCGATGCAGAACGCGCCGCTGCCCGATGGCGCGGCGATTGCCATCGATCCGGCCGCGTTGGCCAAGATGCAGAGCGAGTACACCGAGGCGCTCGGCAAATTGTGGCAGGACACGATGGCGTCGCGCAGTCCGGTGCTGGCCGACAAGCGCTTCGGTGCGCCGGCCTGGCAGGCCAACGGGTTGAGCGCTTTCAATGCCGCGGCCTATTTGCTCAATGCACGCTTCCTCAATGCAATGACCGATGCCGTCAAGGCGAGTCCCAAGGTCAAGGAAAAGATCCGCTTCACGGTGCAGCAGATGACGGATGCGATGTCGCCGGCAAACTTTCTGGTGACCAATCCCGAAGCGCAGCAAATGCTCATCGATACCAAGGGCGAAAGTCTGACCCGCGGCCTTGCCAACATGCTCGCAGACATGCGCAAGGGCCGTATTTCGCAAACCGACGAGACTGCCTTTGAAGTCGGCAAGAACGTCGCCACCACGGAAGGTGCGGTGGTGTTCGAAAACGCGCTGTTTCAATTGATCCAGTACAAGGCGTTGACGAAAACCGTCCATGAGCGCCCGCTGCTCATCGTGCCGCCCTGCATCAACAAGTTTTACATTCTGGATCTCCAGCCGGACAATTCGCTGGTGCGCTATGCCGTCGCCGAAGGGCACACGGTATTCCTGGTGTCATGGTGTAACCCGGACAGATCGCAGGGTGATCTGACCTGGGATGACTACATCGAACACGCAGCGTTGAAGGCCATCAGGGTGGTGCAGGAAATCTCTGGCCAGAAGCAGATCAATGCGCTGGGATTTTGCGTTGGCGGCACGATCCTGTCGACCGCGCTGGCCCTGCTGTTCGCCAGGGGACAAAAGCCGGTCGCGAGCCTGACGCTGCTGACATCGTTCCTGGATTTCTCGGATACCGGCATCATCGACGTCTTCATCGACGAGACCCAGGTCGCCTTGCGTGAACAGCAAATTGGCAAGGGCGGCCTGATGGAAGGCAAGGATTTCGCCTCGACCTTTTCCAGCCTGCGGCCGAACGATCTGGTCTGGAATTACGTCAAGGCGAATTATCTGAAAGGCGAAGAGCCGGCGGCCTTCGACCTGCTGTACTGGAATTCCGACAGCACCAATTTGCCTGGCCCGATGTTTTGCTGGTATCTGCGCAACATGTATCTCGACAACAGCCTCAGGCACAGTGGCAAGCTGCAAGTGCTGGGTGAGCCGGTGGACCTGTCGAAGATCGCCGCGCCGACCTTCATCTACGCATCGCGTGAAGACCATATCGTGCCGTGGCATGGGGCCTACGCATCGACCGCGCTGCTCAATCCGAAGCATCCGGAACTGAACCAGTTCGTACTGGGCGCCTCGGGCCACATTGCCGGGGTGATCAATCCGGCATCCAAGAACAAGCGCAATTACTGGACCTGCGAGCAAGCGGCGCTTTCGGCCGATGACTGGCTGGCCAAGGCCACCGAGCATCCCGGCAGCTGGTGGCCGCAATGGTCCGCGTTCCTGAAAAAACATGCCGGCAAACAGATCAAGCCGCCGCGGCAATATGGCGACGCGCACTATCAACCGATCGAACCCGCCCCGGGCCGTTACGTCAAGGTCAAGGCCTGATCCGGTCGGCAACCAAGGAGACAGCAATGAAACAGCATATTGCATACGTCACAGGGGGCATGGGAGGAATCGGCACCGCGATCTGCAAGCGGTTGTGCCGGGAAGGCCATCTGGTCATCGCCGGTTGCGGGCCAGGTTCCGCGCGCAAGGACAAGTGGATGGCGGACATGCGGGCGCAGGGGTTTGCGATCCAATGTTCCGAAGGCAACGTGGGTGACTGGGACTCGACCACGCAGGCGTTCGACAAGGTCAAGGCAGAAATCGGCCAGGTCGACATCCTCGTGAACAACGCCGGCATCACGCGTGACGGTCAGTTTCGCAAAATGCAAAAAGCCGACTGGGATGCCGTCATCCAGACCAATTTGAATTCGCTGTTCAATGTCACCAAGCAGGTGATTGATGGCATGGTCGACAATGGCTGGGGCCGGATCATCAATATCTCGTCCGTGAATGGCCAGAAGGGCCAGTTCGGGCAAACCAACTACTCGACCGCAAAGGCCGGATTGCACGGCTTTACGATGGCGCTGGCGCAGGAAGTCGCGACCAAGGGCGTCACTGTCAATACCGTGTCGCCAGGGTATATCGGAACCGAAATGGTGCGCGCAATTCGCGCCGACGTCCTCGAGAAGATTGTCGCCGGCATCCCGGTCAAGCGCCTGGGCGAACCCGAGGAGATCGCGTCGATCGTTGCGTGGATCGCGTCCGACGAAGGCGGCTATGCGACCGGGTCCGATTTTTCGCTCAATGGCGGGCTGCACATGGGCTGATTTCCTGCATGGCGAAACGGGATTTCATGGAAGTGTGAAACCTTTCGGAATTGCCGAAATGGGCGATTTCTGGCCCTATAATGCCGAAGCGCAAAACGCAGCACAACGCGAAACACGATTCAGTTCGATGACGATTAACGATGATGCGCTCCGGCGCCCACAGTAGGAATTGCAATGACCAGTGTGAAAAAAATTTCCGAGCGCTTGATCAAGAAATATCCGAACCGCCGTTTGTATGACACGCAAACCAGCTCGTACATCACGCTGGTCGATGTCAAGCAACTGGTGCTCGACAACGAAGAATTCACTGTCGTTGACGCCAAGAGCAGCGAAGACCTGACCCGCAGCATTCTGTTGCAGATCATTCTGGAGGAGGAATCCAACGGCACGCCGATGTTCTCCAGCGGCGCGCTGTCGCAGATCATTCGCTACTATGGCCACGCGATGCAGGGCATGATGGGGTCGTATCTGGAGAAGAACATCCAGGCCTTCATCGATATCCAGAACAAGCTGACCGAAAATTCCAAGGGCCTGTACGAAGGCAAGCCGTTCAGCCCGGAGATGTGGGCGCAGTTCATGAATGTACAGGGCCCGATGATGCAGGGCATGATGGGCAACTATATCGAGCAGAGCAAAACCCTGTTCATGCAGATGCAGGAGCAAATGCAAACCCAGACCAAATCGATGTTCGGCGCATTCCCGTTCAATCCGCTGGACCCGACCGGCAAGAAGTAACACGCTTGCAGGGCGAAGCGGGGGCAGAGGGTACAATGGCGGCTTCGCCGTTGTGCTCTTTTTTTTTGCCCCCTCCATTCCATGTCCAGTCCATCAGTTGCTACCCCCAAAGTCGGTTTTGTCTCGCTCGGTTGCCCCAAGGCGCTGGTCGACTCCGAACAGATCCTCACCCAGTTGCGCGCCGAAGGTTACGAGACCGCCAAGTCGTATGACGGCGCCGACCTGGTCATCGTCAACACCTGCGGCTTTATCGACGCCGCCGTGCAGGAATCGCTCGATGCCATTGGCGAGGCGCTGCATGAAAACGGCAAGGTCATCGTGACCGGCTGCCTCGGCGCCAAAAAAGACGCGCAGGGCGAGGACATCATCCTCAAGGTGCATCCCAAGGTATTGGCCGTGACCGGCCCGCATGCGCTGGCCGAAGTCATGGATGCCGTGCATATTCACCTGCCCAAGCCACACGCCCCATTTTTCGACCTGGTGCCGGCGCAGGGCGTCAAGCTCACGCCGAAGCACTTCGCGTATCTGAAGATCTCCGAAGGCTGCAACCACCGCTGCAGTTTTTGCATCATCCCGTCGATGCGTGGCGACCTGGTGTCACGGCCGATTGCCGATGTCATGCTGGAAGCCGAGAACCTGTTCAAGGCAGGTGTGCGCGAACTGCTGGTGATCTCGCAAGACACCAGCGCGTATGGGGTGGATGTCAAATTCCGCATGGGATTCTGGAACGGGCGGCCGGTCAAGACCCACATGACGCAACTGGTCGAAGCCCTCGGCGAACTTGCCAAGAGCCATGGCGCCTGGGTGCGACTGCATTATGTCTACCCGTATCCGCATGTCGACGCCATCATCCCGCTGATGAACCAGGGCCATGTGCTGCCGTATCTGGACGTGCCGCTGCAGCATGCGCACCCTGACGTACTCAAGCGCATGAAACGTCCCGCCAATGGCGAAAAAAATATCGAACGCATCCAGGCCTGGCGTGCCATGTGCCCGGACATCACGATCCGCTCGACCTTCATCGCCGGCTTCCCGGGCGAGACCGAGGCCGAATTCGAGTACCTGCTCGACTTCTTGAAAGAAGCCGAGATCGACCGGCTGGGCTGCTTCGCCTATTCGCCCGTCGAGGGCGCGACCGCCAACGCGCTCGACAATCCGGTGCCGGAAGCCTTGCGTGAAGAACGCCGCGGCCGGGTGATGCAATTGCAGGAAGGTATTTCGGCCAAGCGCCTCAAGGCCAAGGTCGGCAAGACCATCCGTGTGCTCATCGACAGCATGGACCGCAGTGGCGGCGTCGGGCGAAGCTCGGCCGACGCGCCGGAAATCGATGGCGTGGTGTACGTCAAGCCACCATTCGAACCGCACCGCAAACTGCAGGTCGGCGAATTTGTCGATGTCAGGATCACCACCTCCGACGCGCACGACCTGTGGGGCGAGGCGCAATAACCGAACCCTGAAAGTAGCCGCATGACCGTCAAGAAATCGCTGCAAACGCTGCTGGCCCATAGCGACTACGCCGCCCCGGAAGGCTTTGACGCCTTTCCGGTGGCGATCCACCATGCCTCGACAGTCGTGTTCAAGGATGTCGCGGCGATGCGTTCGCGCGCCTGGCTCAGCAAATCCGCCTACACCTACGGCCTGCACGGCACCCCGACCAGCTTCACGCTGGAAGCGCGCCTGGCCGAGATCGAAGGCGCCAGCCACTGCCTGCTGGCCCCGAGCGGGCTGGCGGCGATCGCGCTGGTCAATCTCGGTCTGCTCAACAGCGGCGACGATGTCCTGTTGCCGGACAACGTGTATGGCCCCAATCGCGACATGGCGCAGTGGCTGTCGGAGGGCCACGGCATCAGCGTGCGTTTGTACGATCCCATGATCGGCGCCGGTATCGGCGCGCTGATTCAGCCGAATACGCGCCTGCTGTGGGCCGAGGCGCCCGGCTCGGTGTCGATGGAAGTGCCCGATCTGCCGGCTTTGTGTGCCGCCGCGCATGCACGCAATGTGCTGGTGGCGCTCGATAACACCTGGTCGGCCGGACTGGTGTTGCGCGCCTTCGATCTGGGCGTCGACATCATCATGCAGGCGCTGACCAAGTATCAGTCAGGCGGATCGGATGTGCTGATGGGCGCGTTGCTGACCCGCGATGACAACGTGGCGCGGCAACTGAGCCTGACCCATATGCGCCTGGGCATGGGCGTTGGCATGGACGATGTGTACATGGTGTTGCGCGGCCTGCCGAGCATGCCGCTGCGGTTTCGTGCGCACGAGCAGGGCGCGCAGATGGTCGCGACCTGGCTCAAGGCGCGTCCCGAAATCAGCAAGGTGCTGCATCCCGCCTTTGAAGATTGTCCCGGTCACGCCTTCTGGAAGCGCGATTTCACCGGTGCGGCGGGATTGTTTTCGGTCATCTTCGATGCCCGCTTTTCGCAGGCGCAGGTCGACCTCTTCGTCGACAGCCTGACGCTGTTCAAGATCGGCTTTAGCTGGGGTGGCAGCAACAGCCTGTGCGTGCCGTACCAAATGAGCGGCATGCGCGCGAACTGGACCGAGGCCGGACTGTTGGTGCGATTTAATATCGGACTGGAAGACCCGCACGACCTGATCGCCGACATCGCGCAGGCGATGGCGCGGGGCGGGATCGTGGCCGGCTGAGCGGGACGCGTTCCGGCGTGCGGGCGGCATCGTCGTTGCACAGGAGGTTGCAGTGAATACACCCGACAACCAGGACGGCGCTGTGTCGGTGCCGGCGCCCGACGCGCCACACCCGCTTGACCGGGTGGTGTGGAACGCACTCACGACGCGCCATCGCAGCCTGGCCGAGGGCGGCGGTCGCGCACTACGCTACCCGCCGGAGGTTGCGTCATTTGGTGCGCTCAGGGACAACGCGCCCGCGAGTTTCCAGGCGCTGGCCGATCTGGTGCCGGCGGGACAGCAGGTCGCGCTGCTCAGCGTCGAGGCGCTGCCAGTGGCGCCCGGTTTCGAGCTGGCCCGCAACGGCATCCTGGCACAGCTGGTCATGACCGCGCCGCGCGACGTGCCGGTCAACCGGACCCCGGCAGTCACGCTCGGTGCTGCGGACGTAGCGCAGATGATGGAACTGGTCGCATTGACCCAACCCGGACCCTTCAGCGCAGCGACGCATACGCTCGGACGATATCGCGGCATCCGTATCGACGGACAACTGGTGGCGATGTCAGGTGAACGACTTTGCCTGGATGGCTTCACCGAAGTCAGTGCGGTCTGCGTCCATCCCGCCCATCAGGGCCGCGGTCATGCCGCACAGCTGGTGCAGGACATCTCGACCGCGATCCTCGCACGCGGCGAGACCCCGTTCCTGCACTCCTTCAATGACAACCACGCGGCACTCGGCGTGTACCGCAAGCTCGGCTTCACGGTACGGAAAAGCATGTGCCTGACGGTTCTTCAGCGCGTTCAGCCGATGTGACTTTTGCGGCCGGCGCCCGGGCCGGCCAGCGCACGGCAGCATCCTCGCTGGCGTCGATTCCGGCACGTCGTTCAAACCTCCGCAAAGCATCGGTGTGCGCGTTTTACTTCACACCACTTTCCACGATTTGTCCGGACAGCGTTGCAAGAAACGCTGCCAAATCGCGGATTTCTGTCTCGGACAGGTTCATTGGCTGACGCTCCGAGTGTCCAAGCACCGCAGCAGGCGCCTTGACATAGTGTCGAACCACGTCCGTGAGCGAGGCTAACTGTCCCGCGTGCATGTAGGGCGATCTCAGCGCCACGTTGCGCAGAGCCGGGGTCTTGAAGGCGCCAGCGAGATGCGGATCATCGGTCGCCATGAAGCGGAGTTCCTGGCAGTGTTCGGGCTTTGCATCGCTATAGCGTCCAAGACAGTTAAATTCGTCTTGCAGCACCTTGGCAGTCGCGCCACCTCGTCCGATATCCGGCTGTTCAGGGTTCCGCGACGGGACGCCAGTATTATGAAAATGCTGGTCCGTCAGCAAGGGGCCGTTATGACAGGTGATGCACTCGCCTCGTCCAATAAAAATGCGCAGGCCATTTTTTTCCTGGGGATTGAGAATCTGCAACGCGGCAATGTCACCGCTTTGCACGCCGTCGATATAACGGTCCAGACGGGCCGCGCCGTACTGCAATGTCTTCTGGTACGCCGCAAGTGCTTTCCCCATATTGGCAAATATGCGGGATACGTTGTCCTGCGTCTTGGGGACGATCGCATTCCACGCCATTTTTTCGGCGCGGGACCCGAGCGGGCTGGCATCCCGGGGCAGGTCTGCGAGCTCGGGCAGCTTGCCAAATGAGGCCTCGTAGTCGCGTCGATAGTGGGTCGCCATCAGATGCGCATACTGGAGGCGATTGCCGCCATGTTCGGCGGCATCTTCAAGCGGCCCGAGTGCCTGCGACCAGACGCTGTCCTTGCGACCATCCCAGAAGAGCCACGGACTGTGACCTGCGGCAACCACGGGCATGGTTCGGCGCGCGCTGGTGCCAACCCCGGTGCCGACGGGCCGTCCGTCCTGAAATTGCTTGTCCGGATCATGGCAGCTGGCACAGGATACCGCCTGGTTGCTGCTGAAACGACGATCGAAAAACAGCTTTTTGCCAAGTGCCGCCGCTGCAGGCGTGTTTTCGACCAGATTGGACGGATCGTTCGGCGCCGGCGGCAGTTGGGCAATGTGCAATGAGGCCAGAACACGCCGTTCATTTTTGCTCCAGCTATCATCGCCGCGCCAGGGCGAAACCGGTGCGCCGTCCGGTGAGAGAGGCGCAGCCGACAGGTGATCGGTCAGGAATACGCTGCCAAGTGCAAGCAGGGCAAAGGCACATGTCGCTCTCATTTGTTCGCCGGCGCCGGGACTGGAATGACGGTATTGAAAGTGACCTTGTCATCGCCATTGATCGCGTGAATGTTGAGCTTGATTTCCCACCAGCCCGGCATGCTGAATTTCATTCCCTCCAACAGATAACGCCCGTCTCCCAGTTCGCGTGTGACGCGGGGGCTGGTCGGAAAGCCGTGCCCATGTTGTGGCATGCCGCCGCCAATGTCGATCTGCGCATGCGTAATCGGCGCGCCTGCAGGGGTGCTTAATCTGATCTCCCACGCATGCATCTGATTGATGCGGATCGGTTCGGCGAGTGGGTGCAGTTCAACCATGTAGCGTTGTTGTGCCGTGGCCCGCCGCAAGGCAACGTCCAGGTCTTGCGGCGGCGTCATGCATGCCGACAGGGCCAACAACAACCCGGGGAGTGCCAGTGCGTACAATTTCTTGAGCATGTTGATTTCTCGATTTAAGGTAACAGGGATCAAAGGAAGTCAGGCCGTCGGCATCAGGCCGCGTCGGCAGCGCTTCAGGCGCGCTGCCGCTGCGTTACCGTGCGTCACAGCAGGCGGCTGTAAAACCGCACCGGGTTTAGCTCAACGCTGGCAGTGACGGTCGCCCGATGCGCGTATCGGGGGCGCGGCTGACAATATGGTGACCGTCGGCCACCTGGTGGAGCCAGTCATATTCCATGTAGGTGGCGGTTTCCCGCGCCGCATCGAGGCCATGCTGTTTTGCGACCAGATACAGGGAGGCATCGATGCCCATTGAAATGCCTGCCGAGGTGATGATCTTGCCGTTGTCGACGACGCGTGCGTCCGGCCACACGGTGCAAGTCGGCTCATCCAGGGTCAATTCGCCGAGCGCGCCGCGATGGGTGGTTGCCTGAAGTCCTTGCAGCAAGCCGGCCTTCGCCAGAATCAAGGCGCCCGAACAGACCGATAGAACGCATTGCGCGGCCTGCGCCCGCTGCCTGACGAACTCCAGTACCGGAAGGCAGAGCTTCTGGCGTCGGGCGCCAAAGCCACCTGGAATGACCAGGATGTCGGCATGCGGCATGGTGTCGAAGGTGTAATGCGGATTCACACTGAGCGCGTTGCGGGCCATGACCGGACCGGCAAATTGCGCTACCGTAAAGACCTCATACAAACGCTGGTTGCCCCGGCCTCCGGCAACGCCGAATACTTCGAAGGGGCCTGCGAAATCAAGCACCTCGACATTGTCAAAAATTAAAACGGCGACTGTTCTCATGGTTTCTTTCTTGAACAACTTGTTCATCAATGTTTTTCGTGCCCGCATCACGTCAGGTGCTGTCAGTTCGCCGCCGCAGCGCAGCCGGCGCCGCAGATTCCGGCAGACAGCTCGGCGGCCGACATCGGGAGCAGGCAAGTGATGGCGATGGCCGCCAGAATGGCGATGACACAGGTACCCAGATAACTCCGGACGGGATGGCGCACGATCAGATCCTTCGAAACGACAATTCCTGAAGCAGAAGCCTGAATTATCCGAAAACGCGACGCCGGTAAATGGCCATTAAACGTGCATTTACTGCCAGTTCCGGTCGTCGATCGTTGCTACAAGGTGCGACCCGAAAATCGGCCGTCGGCGTGGCAACCCTTTGACTTGCGCTGTCACCGGGCCGATACTGCAGACGCGGCCCCGGAGGTGTGTGATGAAAACATGGTTGATTCTGCTGTCTTTCCTGCTACTGGCTGGTTGCGCTGCGCCGACGCCACGCGGCTTGCCGCCGCTTTCGCAATTGTTCCGGGATGCCGAATTCGGCGCGCCGACGGAACGCATCAGCGCCGACGATGTGTTCACGCTCAGTCCGGCCATGCTGGACTATGCCCATAGCAACGCGTTGGCCCGGCAAATGCGCACGCGCGGCCTGGAGCAAGGCCTGCTCGAGGCGCTCTACAAAAAAGGCGAACTCAAGCTCGACTACGACGCCACCATGACGCGCACCGCCGCCCAGGCCTTCGACGCGCGCTCCGGCAACTGCCTGTCGCTGGTCATCATGACGGCGGCGTTTGCCAAGGAGTTCGGCATTGATGTCGAATACCACACGGTGCTGGTCGATCCATCCTGGAGCCGGGAGGGCGCCTTCTATTTCGCCAGCTCGCACGTCAATCTGAGCCTCAAGGTTGGCAAGGCCGATCGCCTGCGCGGCATTAGCGCGACCGGACAAAGCCTGACGGTTGACTTTCTTGGTGGCAGCGATCTCGACCATTTCCAATCCCTGTCCCTTGATGAAGACAGCATCGTTGCGATGTTCATGAACAATCGTGCCGCCGAGACGCTGGCGCAGGACCGGCTCGCCGATGCCTACTGGTGGGCGCGCGCCGCCATCGAGCGCAACCCGTCGCTGGTCATCGCGTACAACACGTTGGGAGTGATCTACCAGCGCCACGGCAATGCCGCACAGGCAGAGCGGGTGTTCAACACCGCGCTGGTGCGCGAGCCGGAAAACACTACCTTGCTGCAGAATCTGGTGCCAGTGCTGGCGGCGCTCGGCAAGCCCGAGGAATCGCTCGCGTTGGCCGCGCGCATGCGCAGCATCGAGCCGAATCCGCCGTTCTATTTTTTCAATCTGGGCCGCAACGCGCTTGAACGCGGTGATCTCAAGGCCGCCAAGGCGCTGTTTGCGCGCGAAGTGAAACGGGCGCCGTATTATCACGAATTCCATTTCTGGCTGGCGGTGACCAATTGGCGACTTGGCGAGGCCGAGGCGGCGCGGGACGAGTTGCGTCTGGCGGCAGAAACCAGCACCACGCGCGACAACAGCCGCCGTTATTCTGCCAAGCTGGCGCATCTGCGCGGCTTGAAACCGGTGCCGTCCGAGACCTACTGACCGGGTCGTTCCCCATCGTCGTCGTCAAGTCCAGATCAGATTGGCGGCGAATGCCGGGCAATCTGTCTGAACTGACGCGTCTTCGCCGCACGCTCTGCAAAAAAAGGGTGACCGACGTGATGCGGTCGAGCCCGGCTGCTACGCTGCTGGGCAGCACGACGGCACCGACGCGGTCGCTGCGTGCCCACTTCCCCATTTACTTTTGGAGTTTGCCCATGAAGTTGTCGTTTCCGCTCGTCCTGATCACCGCCGCCGTGCTGTCTGCCTGCGCATCACAAAAAGCCAACGATGCGCCGGCGCCACAACCTGCTGCAACCAGCGCCACGTCGGGCGCCCCGGTAGCCAAGGTCAAGGAAGGCTCGGCCGAAGGCGAAATCATCGGCACCATCCGGCCAGGCAGCAAGTTCGCCAAACTGAGAATCGGCATGGATGTACAGAAGGTGCAGTCGCTGATCAAGATTCCCGACGAAATGCACCGCTACGAATCCGGCAAGCGCTGGATTCCGTTTTATTTTGGTGATGACGCGCAGCGGGTGCAGACCTACTACGAAGGCGAGGGATGCCTGACCTACACCGGTGGTGGTGTATTCGGCGGCACCGGCGGCCAGTTGATCAAGATTGAAGTCGACACGACCAGCGGCTGTTTGCACCAATAACCGGAAACCGCGCCAGCGCGTCTTACCGTGCCAGGTTCTTCTTGACCAGCCTGGCAAACGCCGCCGCTTCCAGCGGCTGGCTGCAGAAGAATCCCTGCATGTCATCACAACGCCGTCGCTGCAGGAACGCGACCTGTTCGGCGGTTTCGACACCTTCCGCGACCGCCCGCACATTCAACTTGCGCGCGGTATCGAGGATCGCCTCGGTCATCGACGTGTCGGCCAGATCGCCCGGCACGTTTTGAATCGCGCTGCGATCAATCTTGACGATGTCGATCGGGAATTCCTGCAGGTGCGACAGCGATGAATAGCCAATGCCGAAGTTATCCAGCGCGATGCGGATGCCGGTCTTTTTCAGCGCCGCCAGGATCACCAGCGTCTTCGGCGGATCGTAGGACATGATGCTTTCCGTGATTTCAAGTTCCAGCCGATGTGGTTCCATGTCGACGTCATACAGCAGTCGTGCGGCGCTCGCGCTCAGGCGCGGATCGTTGAACTGGCGGGCGCTCAGATTGACCGCCATGCGCAATGGCGGCAGGCCCATCCGCTCCCACAGCATGTTCTGGCTGCAGGCATGTTGCAGCACCCAGCGTGACAACGGCAGGATGACGCCGGTGTCTTCGGCGTAGGGAATGAATTGCGCCGGCTGCAGCAGACCGAGTTCAGGATGCTGCCAGCGCAGCAGCGCCTCGCCGCCGGTAATGCGGCCGGTGCGGGTTTCGAATTTGGGCTGATACATCAGGCGCAGTTCGTCACCGACGATGGCCCGTCCAAGGCTCGCTTCGAGCGCCTGCATTTCGCTGGTCTTGAACGGGCTGTCATCACTGTCGATGGCCGCGGGCTTGCGCGTTCGAAAACGGTTCAGGCTGGAAAAAAAGCGATGGTAGGGCGGTCGCATCGGCGCGCTTTCAGGAGGCGAACAACGGCAGAATGCCGTCGAGTCCGACGAAGTTCAACGCCACGGTGGCTTGCGCGCGCACCACCGGCTTGGCGCGAAAAGCCACCGACATTCCGGCAATCCCCATCATCGCCAGATCATTGGCGCCATCACCCATCACGATGGCCGCCGCTGGCGCGACGCCGAGTTCCGCGCAGGCGCGTTCGACCGCGCGCTTTTTTTCGTCTGCATTGACGATCGTGCCGAGCACGCGTCCGGTGAGTTTGCCGTCGATGATTTCGAGCGTGTTGGCATGCGCGTCATCCAGCCCCAGCCGGGCCTTGATGCGCTCGGTAAAGAACGTGAAGCCGCCCGACACCAGCAGCGTCTTCAGTCCAGCTGCCCGGACTGCTGCCAGCATCGATTCCGCACCGGGCGACAGCCTGACACGCGCGTCATAGACGCGCTGCAGCGCCCCGGCATCAAGTCCCTTGAGCAGCGCCACCCGTCGCGTCAGGCTCTCGTTGAATTCAATCTCGCCGCGCATTGCAGCCTCGGTGATCGCGGCGACCTGCGGTTTCAAGCCCTGCATGTCGGCGATCTCGTCGATGCACTCGATCGTGATCAGGGTGGAGTCCATGTCCATCGCCAGCAGCTTGAAATCAGACAGGTGCTGGCCCGGCAACACGAACGCGCAATCGAGTTGCGCCGCGAGGCAGGCCTGCTCGACCGCAGCCCGGATCGCGACCGAATCATGCACGTCTTCGCAGCGAAATGCGTGTGCAGACAGCGGCGCGATGCGCTGCGCGTCGGCCAGTTCGGCGATCGGTGCGACGGTCTGGAAATCGGTGGACAAGCCTTGCAGGATCAGATGCATGATGTGAATTCTTGTTGAAAAAGGTCAGCCGGTCAGTGCGCGAATGGTCGCCTTGATTTGTGTCACGCGCGCCGCCAGGTCCGGCATGTTTGCGGTGATACGCAATTTATCCTGTCCATTGAGTTTGATGTGACGATTTTTTTGAATCAGCTCGATGATGCGCAACGCGTCAATCGGCGGATTCGGTTCGAACTGCAGCAGGGCCGCCTCGCTGTGGGCGTCGATCTTGACGATGCCGACCGGCTTTGCCGCCACGCGCAGCCGATGCGTTTCGATCAGCGCCCTGGCCGGCTCCGGCAGTTTGCCGAAGCGATCGATCATCTCTTCCTGCAAATCGTCGATGGCCTCGAACTTGCTGCAATTGGCCAGCCGCTTGTACAGCGACAGCCGCTCGTGCACGTCGCCGCAATACTCGGCCGGCAGCAGCGCTGGCACATGCAGGTTGATTTCGGTGGTGGTCGCCAGCGGCGCTGCCAGATCGGGCTCCTTGCCGTTGCGCAGCGAGCGCACCGCTTCGTTGAGCATGTCGGAGTACATCTGGAAACCGATCTCGGTCATCTCGCCGGACTGGTTATCGCCCAGCACTTCACCGGCGCCGCGGATTTCCAGATCGTGCATGGCCAGGTAGAAGCCGCTGCCGAGTTCTTCCATCTGGACGATCGCATCGAGCCGGCGCTGCGCCAGTTTGGTCAGGCCGGAGACGTCATGCACCAGCAGGTAGGCATAGGCCTGATGATGCGAGCGACCGACCCGCCCGCGCAACTGGTGCAGTTGCGCCAGTCCGAATTTGTCGGCCCGATGCATGATGATGGTGTTGGCGGTCGGCACGTCGATGCCGGTCTCGATGATGGTCGTGCACAACAGGATGTTGAAGCGCTGCGCGACGAAATCGCGCATGACTTTTTCCAGTTCGCGTTCGTGCATCTGGCCGTGCGCGACTGCCACCCGGGCTTCCGGCAGCAGCGCTTCCAGCATCGCCTTGCGGTTCTGGATGGTCTCGACTTCATTGTGCAGAAAATACACCTGGCCGCCGCGCTTCAATTCGCGCAGGCAGGCTTCGCGGATCACCGATTCGCCTTCGCTGCGCACGAAGGTCTTGATGGCCAGACGCTTTTGCGGCGCCGTGGCAATGATCGAGAAGTCGCGCAGGCCTTCGAGCGCCATGCCCAGCGTGCGCGGAATCGGCGTGGCCGTCAGCGTCAGCACGTCGACTTCGGCGCGCAGGGCCTTGAGCGCCTCCTTTTGCCGCACGCCGAAGCGGTGTTCCTCGTCGATGATGACCAGCCCCAGACGCGAAAACTTGACGTCGTCGGACAGCAGCTTGTGGGTGCCGATCACGATGTCGAGCGTGCCGTCGGCCATGCCCTTCATCGCCAGCGTGATTTCCTTGCCGGAGCGGAAGCGCGACAGCTCGGCGATCTTTACCGGCCAGTCGGCAAAACGGTCGGCGAAGGTCTGGGCGTGCTGTTCGGCCAGCAACGTGGTCGGGGCAAGGATCGCCACCTGCTTGCCGCCCAGCACGGCAACAAAGGTGGCGCGCAAGGCGACTTCGGTCTTGCCGAAACCGACATCGCCGCAGATCAGCCGGTCCATCGGTTTGCCGCTGGTCATGTCACCGATGACCGCGTTAATCGCGGCGGCCTGGTCGACCGTTTCTTCAAAGCCGAAACTGTCGGCGAAGGCGGCGTAATCATGCGCTGAATATTCGAACGCATGGCCCTGGCGCAGCGCGCGGCGCGCATACAGGTTGAGCAATTCGGCAGCCGTATCGCGTACCTGCTGCGCGGCCCGGCGCTTGGCTTTTTCCCACTGGCCGGAGCCGAGCGAATGCAGCGGCGCGTCGTCCGGCGAGGCGCCCGAGTAGCGCGAGATCACGTGCAGTTGCGACACCGGCACATACAGTTTGGTGTCCTTCGCATATTCCAGATGCAGGAACTCGGTCTCGCCTTCGCCCAGGTCCATGCTGATCAAGCCCATGTAGCGGCCGATGCCATGGTTGCTGTGCACGACCGGGTCGCCGATCTTGAGTTCGGACAGGTCGCGCACCATCGATTCGACCTGGGTCGGCGCTTCCTGCTTCTTGTGGCCAACTCGGCGACCGGACCCTGCATACAGCTCGGTTTCGGTGATGAACACCAGGCCGCCCATGGCCTGGCCGAGTTCAAATCCTGCCTGTAACGGCGCCACGCCCAGCATCAATGGCGCCGAGCCCTGCAGGAAACCGGCGTAGCCCTCGCACGGGGTCAGGTCGAGTTCGTATTCATTGAAGTACTGCAGCAGGGTTTCGCGCCGGCCGTTGCTCTCGGCGCAGATCATCACGCGCGTCCGGCTGCGCGCCAGATAGGCGCGCAGGTTGGCGAGCGGGTCGTCCATGCGGCGATTGACGGCGATGTTGGGTAGTGCCGACGACAGCTCCGACGGCTGGTCGTCGGGCCGCAGCACCCAGCGCGCGAACGGCTTGGCACAGCCGAAAAAGTCTTCGCTGGTCAGGAACAGCTGTTCCGGCGGCAGGATCGGACGTTCGCGGTCGGCCTTGAGAAACTGGTAGCGCGAGCGCGTGTCGTTCCAGAAGCGCGCAATGGCGTCATCGATGTCGCCGCACAGCGCAAACGTGGTGCTCTCGGGCAGATAGTCGAACAGCGTGCGGGTGTCGTCGAAAAACAGCGGCAGATAGTATTCAATGCCGGCGGCGGCGATCCCGTTGCCGATGTCCTTGTAGACCGAGGAGCGCGACGGATCATTTTCGAACACTTCGCGCCAGCGGCTGCGAAACGCCGTGCGGGCCGCTTCATCCATCGGGAATTCGCGTCCCGGCAACAGCCGCACTTCGCGCACCGGATAGAGCGAGCGCTGGGTGTCGGCGTCGAAGGTGCGGATGGTTTCGATGGTGTCGCCGAACAGGTCGAGCCGATACGGCAAGGCCGAGCCCATTGGAAACAGGTCGATCAGGCCACCGCGCACCGAGTATTCGCCGGGTGACATGACCTGGGTGACGTGGGTGTAGCCGGCCAGGGTGAGCTGCGATTTCAGGCGTGTTTCGTCGAGCTTCTCACCCTGCTTGAAAAAGAATGTGTAAGCGGCCAGGAAGGACGGCGGCGCCATTCGCACCAGCGTCGTGGTGGCGGGAACAATCAGGACATCGCATTGACCGTTCTGCATTTCGTGCAGCGTCGCCAGCCGTTCCGAGACCAGATCCTGATGCGGCGAGAAGGCGTCGTACGGCAGGGTCTCCCAGTCCGGCAGCAGATGGCAGCGCAGCGGCTCCGCGCCTTCCTCGGCGAACCAGGGAATCTCGGCCAGCAGGCGCTGTGCGTCGGCGGCATTGGCGACCACGATGGCCAGCATCTTCTGTTGTGCCTTGAGTGCCGCGCCGGCTTGCGCCAGCACGCAGGCGTCGGCGGAGCCATGCAAGGTCGGCAATGCGAACCGTTGGCCCGGTTTTGGAAGCGATTTGAGTAGTTGGAATGCCATTGTTGAGGTGAGTTTGCCACGCGGTTCTGCGCCGGGAAAATGGCGTTCCGGCTTTGAATTGACACTGAAATTTTATGGTGCGATTATAAACGAAGCCGTTCGTTCTGCTGCCGACACCTTTCACCCAAGAGCTTCCATCATCGTTTCCACAATTCGCACCGTTGTCTTTCGCCGCCTGACCGCCGCAGCATGAGCGCCGTCCGTTGTTTTGCACTGATTCCCGCCGCCGGCGTCGGCGCCCGGATGGGCAGCGACGTTCCGAAGCAGTACATGGCGCTGGGGGCGCGACCAATGCTGCGTCATGTGCTCGATACCTTTGCCGGCGCCGCGATGATTGCGCATGTGTTCCTCGTCGTCAGTAATGACGATGCATTCATTGCGCCGTTGCTGGACGACGCCGCCAATCTGCGCGAGCGGGTCACGTTGTTGCGTTGCGGTGGCGCGACCCGGCAGGCGTCGGTGTTGAACGGATTGGACGCCGTGCGCGATCGGGTCGATGCGCACGACTGGATGCTGGTCCACGACGCGGCACGGCCCGGGCTGACGATCGATCTGATTGCCCGGCTGGTGGCGGCGGTCGGAGACGATGATGTCGGCGGCTTGTTGGCGCTGCCGGTGGCCGATACCCTCAAGCGCGGCGCTGGCGGACGCAGCGTCAGTACCGTCGATCGGGTCGCCCTCTGGGCTGCACAGACACCGCAGATGTTCCGCCACGCCTTGCTGACCAAAGCGCTGCGCAGCGCGACTGGTGCCACCGACGAGGCCAGCGCCGTCGAAGCGCTCGGACTGCAGCCGCTGCTGGTCGAGGGCAGCATGCGCAATTTCAAGGTAACGCTGCCCGACGATGCCACACTGGCCACGTCGATGTTGAAAGGAACGCCATGAACCATCCACCACCGTTTCGTATCGGCCAGGGCTATGACTGCCATGCCCTGGTTGCCGGCCGCAAGCTGATCATCGGCGGCGTGCTGATTCCGCATGTCACCGGGCTGCTTGGCCATTCGGATGCCGACGTGCTGCTGCACGCGATCACCGATGCCCTGATCGGCGCGGCCGCATTGGGCGATATCGGCAAGCATTTTCCCGATACCGACCAACGGTTCGCCGGCGCTAACTCGATGGAATTGCTGCGCGAGATCGCGCTGCGCGTGCATAAATCCGGGTACGCGGTGGGTAACGTCGATGCAACGATCATTGCGCAGGCGCCCAAGATGGCGCCGCACATCGGTCAGATGGTCGCCAATATCGCCGATGCGATCGGCGTGCCGATCGGCCGCGTCAACGTCAAGGCCAAGACCAACGAACGGCTTGGCTATCTGGGCAGGGAAGAGGGAATGGCGGCGGAAGCCGTGGTGCTGATTTATCACATCTGAAGCGAATTGCCGAAACCGGTGCGGCGACCGGTTTCGGCATGCATGCAATTACGTTTACAGGCTCAATTCAAGTACCTGACGGCTGACCGCGAGGGTCACGTCGCGGCGCTCGCCGAGCATGGTCATCTTGTGGCTTTCCAGCTGTCCCAGCACGGTCTCGATGTTGTCCGCCGTGACGCCATAATCGCCGAGGCGGGTCTTGACACCCATCTGCTCAAAGAATGCCTGGGTCTTCTCAATCGCCGCGTCGATGCGCGCGTCTTCGTCGCCGGTCGTCAGGTTCCAGACCCGCGCAGCGTATTGCAGCAGCTTCGCGCGTTTGCCTTCCTTGCGGATCCTGAGCATGCTCGGCAACACGATGGCCAGCGTTTGCGCGTGATCGAGGTTATACAGCGCCGTCAATTCATGGCCGACCATGTGGGTCGCCCAATCCTGCGGCACGCCCGCACCGATCAGACCGTTCAATGCCAGCGTCGCGCACCACATGATATTGGCGCGCACGGCGTAGTCGTCCGGTGTGGCCAGCGCCTTCGGGCCTTCCTCGATCAGCGTCAGCAAGATGCCCTCGGCGAAGCGATCCTGGATTGGCGCATCGGCGGGGTAGGTCATGTATTGCTCCATCACGTGTGCATACGCGTCGACCACGCCATTGCCGATCTGCCGGGTCGGCAGCGTGAAGGTCTTGGTTGGGTCGAGGATGGAGAATTGCGGGAAGCAGTGACGGCTTGAGAACGCCATCTTGGCCTTGAGCGATTTGCGCGTGACGACTGAACCGTTGTTCATTTCCGAGCCGGTGGCCGGTAAGGTCAGGATCGCGCCGAACGGCAACGCGCTCGTGATGTTGGCGCCGCGCTTTTCGAGGATGGCCCACGGATCGCCCTCGAAGTTGACTGCCGCCGCGATGAATTTGGCGCCGTCGATGACCGAGCCGCCGCCGACGGCAAGCAGGAAATCGAGCTTTTCGCGTCGTACCAGCTCGACTGCCTGCATCAGGTTTTCATAGCTTGGATTCGGCTCGATGCCGGAGAACTCCTGGAAGCTGCGGCCGGCCAGCGCTGCATGCACTTCATCGAGTACGCCGTTGTGCTTGATGCTGCCACCACCCGACAAAATCAGTACGCGCGCGTTTGCGGGAACCACTTTGGCGAGGTCGGCAATGCGGCCTTTGCCAAACAGGATCTGGGTAGGGTTATGAAAGTCAAAATTGAACATGATGTTTTTTCCGGTCAGGTTGGGCTGCGACTATCGAAGTGACAACAACAGGCATCATATGACGCCTTGGCGAATCGTGCTTTTGCCGGCGTCACGCGACCACTGACAAGTTGTTACAAAGAAATGGACCTGTTGATTTCGCGTCGGTAGAGAATGCAGCTCATGCGCCAATCGCTGCTGCGGCTGGCATTTTCCGCAAATGAGGAGCAAGCGATGACATGGACGGTTCGATTTCTGCTCACGGCATTGGCCCTGGGTGCGATGGGCGGCGCCGGCGCGGCCGAACTGGCCGGCGACGCCTGGGCCACGCATGTGTTGAACCGTCTCGGCTACGGTCCGGCTCCCGGTGATATCGAACGCGTCACCGCCATGGGTGTCGAACACTACATTGATACGCAACTCCATCCCGAAACCATTCCGGTGCCGCCTGCGCTGACGCAACGCCTGGCGGCATTGCCCGCCACCAGCATGAGCGCAGGGGAATCGCTGGCCGAATTCCTCAACGCGCAAAAGGCGGCAAAACAAGACGACGCTGGCAAGCAGCAACGACGCGAAAGCTACCAGCGCACGGCGCTGCGAACCGCCGAGGCGCGCCTGGCGCGCGCCATCGGCAGTCCGCGCCAGCTGGAAGAAGTCATGGTGGATTTCTGGTTCAACCACTTCAACGTCTTCGCCGGCAAGGGTCTCGATCGCGCCCTGGTCGCAAGTTACGAACGCGATGCGATCCGCCCGTTCGCACTGGGACGTTTCCGCGATTTGCTGGGCGCTACGGCAAGCCATCCCGCCATGCTGTTCTATCTCGATAACTGGTTGTCAGTCGCGCCCGGTTATGAAGCGCCGCGTCGGTTCGGCAAGTCGCCGCTGGCCAAGGCGAGCGGATTGAACGAAAACTATGCGCGCGAATTGATGGAGCTCCATACGCTGGGCGTGGACGGTGGCTACAGCCAGAAGGATGTCACCGAACTGGCGCGCATGCTGACGGGCTGGACGTTTGTGCCACGCGACATGGCGCGCCAGGATGGCGGCTTTACGTTCGATGCGCGCCGCCATGACAATGGCGACAAGGATTGGCTCGGCAATCATGTCGGCCCGCGTGGTCGCAATGAGGGGGAGTTCGCACTCGACACGCTGGCCGCGCATCCCGCCACGGCACGTCATATCAGCTATCAGCTGGCGCAGTATTTCGTCACCGATAATCCGCCGGTTGCGCTGGTCGATCGGCTCGCCCGGCGCTTCACCGAAACCCGCGGCGACATCCGCGCCGTGCTCGGCACCTTGTTCGCCAGCGCCGAGTTCCGCGATCCCGCCGTGGTCGGCGCCAAGTTCAAGACGCCGTATCAATATGTGGTGTCCAGCGCGCGCGCCGCCAATCTGAATGTCGTCAACGTGCGACCGTTGCTGGGCACACTGTCCCAGCTTGGTATGCCGTTGTATGGCTGCCAGACGCCGGACGGGTACAAGAACACCGAGGCGGCCTGGCTCAATCCGGACGCGTTGACACGGCGCATCAATTTTGCCACGGCGTTGGCATCGGGACGCCTGCCGTTGGCCAAGCCGACCGATGCCGACGATGCGCCCGATATGGGCAAGCAAAAGCTGGAACGGGCCACCGAGCCGCAGCGCGGCGACAACAATCGCTGGACTAGTGCGCCGGTCGACGCGACGCTGTTGCTGACAACGCTGGGCCCGGCGATTTCGACGCGCACCCGCGATACCGTCGCTGGCAACCAGAGCGGCATCCGCGCCGCCTTGCTGCTCGGCAGCCCTGATTTCATGCGCCACTGAACGGCACCATTTCGAGGAGATGAACATGCAACGTCGCGACTTCATGCAGGTGCTGGCAGTGGGAGCGGGTGGCCTGATATTGCCCGGGTCGAATGCCTGGGCGGTGACGCGCGCAGCGTCGGACAGTCAACGCAAACTGATCGTCATCATGCTGCGCGGCGCGGTCGATGGCCTCAGTGTGGTGGCGCCGTATGGTGACGCCAATTACGCGCGCCTGCGGCCGAACATCGCGATTGCGCGTCCCGGCCAGGAGAATGGCTTGCTGGACCTGGATGGCTACTTCGGGATGCATCCGGCGCTGCGTCCGTTGCAGGATCTTTGGCAGCAACAGCGGTTGGCCTTTGTCCATGCGAGTGGTTCGCCTGACGCAACACGTTCGCATTTCGATGCGCAGGATTATCTGGAGTCTGGTACGCCGGGCCGCAAGGGCACGCAGGATGGCTGGATGAACCGGCTGCTGGCCGCGTTGCCCGGCCCTGCTGTCCCAACCCGGGCGATCAGCATCGGGCCAGTCATGCCGCGCATTCTGAGCGGCCACGTCAGCGCGATCAACATTGCTTCTGGTGCGGCAGCGGGACGACCGACCTTGCTGGACCGTCCGCAGGTGGCGGGCGCTTTCGATCAGCTTTATGGCGGCAACGACAAGTACGCCAGCATTTATCACGAAGCCCAGACCGCGCACAAGGAAATGATGTCGTCACTGGACGAGGAGAACAAGGTTGCCGATGGCGGCGCGCCGCTGCCGAACGGCTTTCCGGCGGATGCCGCGCGACTGGCCTCGCTGATGAAAAACGACGGTCGCATCCAGTTCGCTTTTGTCGCGCTGGGCGGATGGGACACGCACGCCAACCAGGGCAACGGTACCGGGCAGCTGGCCAATCGACTGGCACCGCTGGGGCAGGGACTGGCGACCCTTGCGCAGCGGCTGGGGCCGGTGTTCGATGACACCACCATCGTGGCCATGTCGGAGTTTGGTCGCACCGCGCGGCAGAACGGCAATAACGGCACTGACCACGGGCATGGCAATGTGATGTGGGTGCTGGGCGGCAAGGTTGCCGGCGGCAAAGTCTATGGCGATTGGCAAGGCCTGGGTGAGGCGCAGTTGCATGAGGGTCGCGACGTGCCGGTGTCGACCGATTTTCGCGCCGTGTTGGCGCAGATCAGCGAGCGGCATTTGAAACTGTCGGACAAGCAGCTGCAACTGGTGTTTCCGGACCTGCCGCCGCGCCGGTTGGCGGCGGAGTTGATCCGCGCAGGCTGAGTCGACTAGCGCCCGGCGCTGCAGCCGACGGCCTGGTCGAGCCCGTCGGTGTGGGCATCGAGCGCCGCGCCAGCCGCGCGGGTCGGATCGGCCTGCCATAACCCGGCCCGCAACACCGCGCGCGAGCATTGCGTGAACGCTTGCGCAACGGTCACGATCAACACGCTGCGCGGCAGTACGCCATCGACTGCGAATTGCTGCAGCAAGGCCGGATCGTTGTTGATGCGTGCGTGTCCGTTGACGCGCAAACATTCGTTGACGCCCGGGACCAGGAACAGCAAGCCGACTTGCGGATTCTCGATGACGTTGCGCAAACTGTCGATCCGGTTATTGCCGCGCCGATCCGGAAACATCAGCGTGCGCTGGTCGACGATCGTGACAAAGCCCGGTTGGTCACCGCGTGGCGAGCAGTCCATCCCGGCGCTGCCGGCGCTGGCAAACAACATGAATGGCGACGCGCCGATGAAACGCTGACTGGCCTCATCGAGGTAATCGCGTTCCTTGCGTTGCGCGTCCTCGCTGGGTTGCTGGTACAGCGCATTGAGCGCCGCCAGCGTGGATATGACATGGTCGTGTGGCATCGCGCTCCGTTCAGGCTGCAGGCAGATTGATTTCGACGATCAGGCCGCCGTCATGGCGGTTGCGTAAATGCAGGCTGCCGCCGTGGCGCTTGATGACCCGCTCCACGATCGCCAGTCCGAGACCTGCGCCGTTGGCCTGTCCGCGTGCGGTATCGAGTCGCGTGAAGGGGCGACGCAACCGGTCCATTTCATGAGCAGGAATGCCATCTCCGTGATCACCGACTTCGATCACCACTTCACCTTTTTCGATACAGCAAACCAGGTCAACGTCGGTGACTTCGCTGCCATTGGTTTTTCCGTAGCGACGCGCGTTCTCGATCAGGTTGTTGATCACGCGCTTGAGCTCGACCGGATTGCCCATCACCGCAACGTGTTCATCAAGGTGGGGTGTGATGCGCACGTCAGGCAGGCGCTCCGCGTCCTGCGCGGCCTGATGCAACATGAGCGTGACGTCGATGCGCTTGAAGCTGGCGACATCGGTCGGCTTGGCGTAATCGAGGAACTGCCCGATGATGTCATTCATCTGCCCGAGGTCCGATTGCATGCCGTGGCGGGCGTCGTCGGGCAGCCGGGCCATCTCGACTTCGAGCAGCATGCGCGAGATCGGCGTGCGCAGATCGTGCGAGATGCCGGCGAGGATGACGGCGCGGTCGGATTCGATGCGGTTCAGGTCTTCCACCATCTGGTTGAAGCTCTGATTGGCTTCGCGGATTTCGAGCGGCCCGCGCTCCGGCAATGGATCGAGCTGGCCGCCCTTGGCAATCGCGCGTGCTGCCGCAGTCAGGCGTGCCAGCGGCTGGTTGATCAGGCGCGAAATGAAGACTGCACCGACCAGCGCCAGCAACAACGTCACTGCGGCCCAACCGAGCCACTGAATTCCGGCGGAACGGTCGAGCCGATCCCGATCCAGCATCAGCCAGTAATCATCGTCGTCGATCTTGAAGCTGACCCAGAATCCGGCAATATCATTGACCTTGCGGGCGAAGCGCGTATCGACGCCGAGCTTGCTCTTGATGCGTTCCTGCAGCAGCGGCGTCAAGGCGGTGTCGCGCGGTGTCTCGACGATATCGGTATCTTCCAGCGGATAGACGCGGATGCCTTCGTTGCTCGCCAGATCAAACAGCAACTCGCTGCGCAGATCCGGCGCCGAATGCGTCAGCGCCGCACGCGTGATGGTGACGACGGAAATGATTTGATTGGCAAGCTGCTCGGCGCGCGGTGTGCGGTCAACCAGACGCACGCTGGTGATCCAGGCCGCCATGCTGATCGTGATCAGCGATGCCAGCAGGACGAAGGTGCGCCAGAACAGGCCGCTCTTGAACCAGGCGAGTCGACCCGCCCCGTTGACGTTATGCGAAAAGGAGCCGGCGGCGTCGCTCAGTTCAGCGCGGCTGGCCTTCAGGAATAAAAACATAGCCAAGCCCCCAGACAGTTTGAATGTAGAGCGGGCTGGAAGGATCCGGCTCGATGAGTTTTCGCAAACGGGAAATCTGGACGTCCAGACTGCGGTCATAGACCTCGTATTCCCGGCCACGCGCCAGCTCCATGAGTTTTTCGCGTGACAGCGGTTGGCGCGCATGGCGCGCAAATACCTTGAGAACGGAAAACTCACCGGTCGTCAGTGGCACGCTGACGCCGCTTTTCTTGAGCGTACGCGTGCCGAGATCGAGTACGAATTCGCCGAATTCGAAAGATTGCGGACGTTCCGATGGCGCGCCTGGCAATTCGTCGGGCTGTTTGCGCCGCAGTACCGCAGTGATGCGGGCCACCAGTTCGCGCGGATTGAATGGCTTGGGCAGGTAATCGTCCGCCCCCATTTCCAGACCAACGATGCGGTCGACATCCTCGGCCTTGGCGGTCAGCATGATGATTGGTGTCAGATCGCCGGCGCCCCGCAGGCGGCGGCAAATCGACAGGCCGTCTTCGCCCGGCAGCATCAGATCCAGCACCAGCAAGTCATATCGTTCGCGCAGCCAGAGCTTGTTCATGGTCTGGGCGTTTTCGGCGGTGACGACATTGAATCCCTGTTCTGCCAGGTACCGGCGCAGCAGGTCGCGCAGGCGGATATCGTCATCGACAACAAGAATTTTTGGCTGATGGGCGTTGGGTGTAACGGGGGATGGTGTGGTATTCATGGCTGTATGGTAACGTCAGAAATCCGTTGCGTAACGCCTTGATTCAGGGCATTACAAAATATTACATACTTTACGGCTTTGCTCTGATGGTGATGGGGAAAGCGGCATAAACTTCAGCCTCAATCCGGATTGTCTTGCGGATAGCTTCAAGGATAGTCAAATGAACGCCGCTGTCAAAATCTCGTCACTTGGTTTGATTCTTCTGCTTGGAAGTGCGGCAGTGCTGGGCAATGATCGCGACGAGCGTTTGTTGCGCCGCGAAGCCCGCATCGAGCAGCGTCAACAGGCCCAGCCGGACAACCGTGGACGGCAGCAGGAAGCGCGTCCGGACGTCAGGCCGGAACCGCAGAATGTCCCACAACAGGCTGACCCGTCCAAACGGAATGGCCGCATGAGTCCGGACGAGCGGCGCGCCTTGCGCCGCCAGATTGATCAGGCCGGGCACGACATCTACAAGCGCTGACATTCATCCGATTCTTTTTCATTCCCGCACCTTGCCGCGCAGTGCCTTGATCGCGCCGCGACCGGTCTTGGCGTCGACGCGGGCGCGCTGGGAACTGCGGGTTGGTCGCGTCGGTCGACGCAGCTCCGGCACCTCCAGCGCACTCTGAATAATTTCCTGTAAACGTCGTAACGCCTCGGCCTTGCTTTGTTGCTGGCTGCGCCCGTGTTGCGCCTTGATGATCAGGACGCCCTCACGCGTAATGCGTTGATCGTGCATCGCCAGCAGCCGCTCCCGGCAAAATTCCGGCAACGACGAGGCGGCGATGTCGAAGCGTAAATGGATCGCGGTCGCGACCTTGTTCACGTTTTGTCCGCCCGGCCCCTGGGCACGAATCGCAGTCAGTTCGATTTCGTCCAGGGGCAGGCTGATGGCGTCGTTAATCTCGAGATTCATTTTCTGCAGTTCAAATAATCAATTTGTGTCGTACACCTGCACCCGCGCAAACAGCGCACCGAAGCGCGCCACGAAGGCCAGATGGCTGGGATCGATTTGATAGGCGTCGTGAGCAGCCTGGTCGTCAAACAGCAGCGTCAAGCCAAAGCTGAAACTGCGATCAACCACCGGTTCGTCGGTCGCCGCCGGTTGTCCGACATGCCCTTGCCGAATCGATGGGATATCAAGCAAACCAAGCAGCGCCGCCTGACATCCCGCACGTTGCTGGGGCGTTGCTTCTTGCGTCAGCCAGAAATACACGGAATGCACAAACATAATTCACCTTGGAAATAGATTATTCGCGCGCGCCGGCCAGCCGGACGGTTGCAGCAGCGAGTTGGTCGTAAAGCCTGCCGTAGGCGGCATCCCAATGCGCGATTGCTTGCTGCTGTCGGGCCACTGTCTCCATGTCGCCACGTGCGATCGGACCGGTCAGGGCCGCCGCCGGACCAAGCCGCACCGCATTGTCGACGCTTTCTCGCGCCAGCGGCGCAATCAATTGCATTGCGATGTCCGGTGGAATTCCCGCTGCCACATAAGCCTGTTGCGCCACCGCCAGCGTGGTCACCAGATAGTTGGAGGCGAACACGGCGGCCGCGTGATACAGCGATTTCGAGGCAAGCGCGATCGGTAGCGGCCGGGCGCCGATGGCTTCGAGCAGCGGCAGCAATGTCGCGAGCGCCGCGGTATCGCCTTCGACCCCGAAAAAAGTGCCGGAAAATGTGGCGCAGACCCGTTCCGGATCGGCAAAGCTGCGCACCGGATGCAGGCTGGCGACAGCTGCACCGAGCGCGGCGGCGGCGCGCAACTGATCGGAACCGAGCGCGCCGCTGCAATGGAACACGATGCTGTTCTGGTCGATCTGGCCGCTGCCGGAGAGGCGCGCACAACACGCGGCAATCTGGTCGTCCGGTACCGCCAGCAAGAACAGCGAGGCGGCGCCAATGGCATCAAACTCATGCACCGGATTGCCCGCGCCGATGAACGCCACTGCCTGCCGCGCCGTGCCGTCTGACCGCGTGAGCACGTCGGCAATCTGCAGCAGACCGCTGCGGCGCCATAGATGGGCCAATGTCTTGCCGACGCGTCCGGCGCCGATGATGCAAAGGGAGGTAGTCAAGCGGGTTTCCACAACAAGTTGAAAACCAGCAGTGTAGCGCGGCGATCATTGCTGCTGCGCGGTGCTATGGAATTGCGTCAGTCCGAAAAAATGATCGCATTGCCGGGCAGCGGCAAGCGATGCGTGCCGGCCAGCGTCGAGGCCAGCGCCTCGTCGGCGCGCAGCACCGGTGACACGCAGCAGTCAATGCCGGCAAATTTTTCCGTCCAGGCGCGCAGGTCATTCTGTGCAAACAGCTGCTGCACGGCGGCGATCTGCGCAAGCGCCGCCGTGCCGCCAACCGGCTGGCCAAGCGCCCAGTGGTCGGTGGCCCAGTCCGGCCGGTTGACCGCAACACAAAACGCTTTCCAGAATTTCAGTTCGAGCGCACCAAGCGCCATGAAACGGTGGTCGCTGGTGCGGTAGACGTTGTAGCAGGCGACACCGCCGGTGAGCAGGTCCCTGCCGGGCGCGGCCGGTTTGCCGAAGTTCTTCACTGCGACCAGCGGCATGACATTGTTGGCCATGACCGCGTGCGTCATCGACACATCGACGTGCCGGCCGGCGCCGCCCATCTTCACCGCCAGCAGCGCGGCCAGCACGCCCTGAACCGCGGTTTGCGCACCGCCCAGCAGGTCGGCAATCTGCAGGTTGGGCAACGCTGGCGTGCCATCTGCGTTGGCGTTCTGTTCCAGCATGCCGGCGCTGGCAAGATAATTGATGTCATGGCCCGCCATCGGCGCCATCGGGCCGCTCTGGCCGTAGCCGGAGATCGAGCACATGACCAGGTGCGGATTGCACTGCTTGAGGACGGTCCAATCCAGTTGCAGGCGCTGCATCACACCGGGCCGGTAGCTTTCGATGACCACATCGGCGTGCGCGACCATCTGCAGAAAGCGTTCGCGTTGCGCGCCGTCCTTCAGATCCAGCCGCAACAACTGCTTGCCGCGATTGACCAGCTGAAAAAACTGCGACAGCTGATCCGGAAACGGCCCCATGGTGCGGGCCGGGTCACCCGCGCCAGGTTCTTCGATCTTGATGACCTCTGCGCCCATGTCCGACAATTGCAGTGTCGCCATCGGGCCCGGCAACAACCGGGTCAGGTCGAGAACGCGAATGCCGCGCAGCGGCTGGTCGGCCGGGCTGTCCACTCAGACCACTTGTTCCAGCGCTTCCTGCTGTTCGATCCACTCGGCTTCCAGCGTCGCGATTTCCTTGGCATAGAAGCTCTGGTCGGTCAGCAGGGTTTTCAATTCCTTCTTGTGCGCGGCTTCGTATATTTCCGGATTCGCCAGACGCTCGTCAACCACTGCCTTTTGCGCCGACCGCTTGGCCATCTGCTCTTCGATTTTCTTCAGCTTGTTTTCGATCGGCTTCTTGCGTGCGGCCAGCTTCTGGCGGTCTTCCGCATCGGCGCGTTTCTGGTCTTTCTTGTCCACCACGACTGCCGCCGGCGCTACCGTGCTGGACGACTTGGTCTTGACCGTCGGCAGGGCAGTGCCGATCGCATTGGTTTTGGTCGCCAGCTTGGTCTTGAACAGCCAATCCTTGTAATCGTCGAGGTCGCCGTCGAACGGTTGCAACTGGCCATCGGCGACGATGATGAATTCATCGGTGGTGGCGCGCAGCAGATGGCGATCATGTGAGACCACGACGAGCGTGCCCTCGAATTGCGCCAGCGCCATGGTCAGCGCTTCCCGTGTTTCCAGGTCCAGATGGTTGGTTGGTTCATCCAGCAGCAGCAGGTTGGGGCGCTGCCAGACAATCAACGCCAGGGCCAGTCGGGCTTTTTCGCCGCCGGAGAATGGGGCGATCTTCGCCGTCACCATCGGACCGTTGAAGTTGAAGCTGCCGAGGAAGTTGCGCAATTCCTGTTCGCGCACACCTGGCGCGATATGGCCCAGATGCCACAGCGGTGATTCTTCGTGGCGCAGCATTTCGACTTGATGCTGGGCGAAGTAGCCGATGGCCAGTCCCTTGCCGAACTGACTGTCACCGGACAACGGGGCGAGTTCGCCGGCAATGGTCTTGATCAGGGTAGATTTGCCGGCGCCGTTGACGCCCAGCAGGCCGATGCGCTGGCCGATCTGCAGCGAGAAGTTGATACCCGAGACAATCGTTTTTTCGACCACCGAGTGATCGGTTTCATTTTCGATGCGATAGCCGGCGTAGACATCTTCCATCGTCAGCAGCGGGTTCGGTGCACTGGCCGGCTCGCGGAACTCAAACGAGAATTCGGCGGCCGCGCGCAGCGGCGCCAGCTCTTCCATCTTCGCCAGCGCCTTCATCCGGCTCTGGGCCTGGCGTGCCTTGCTGGCCTGGGCCTTGAAGCGGTTGATGAACGACTCCAGATGCGAACGCTGACGCTGTTGTTTCTCCAGCGTGCCGGCGGCCAGGATCATTTGCGCGGCGCGCTGGCGTTCGAACGAACTGTAATTGCCGGAGTAGCGTTTCAGTTTGCGTTCGTCGATATGCACGATCACGTTGACGACGCCGTCGAGGAAGTCGCGATCATGCGAAATGATGATCAGCGTACCGGCGTAGCGCTTGAGCCAGTCTTCCAGCCAGATGATGGCATCCAGATCCAGATGGTTGGTCGGTTCATCGAGCAGCAGCAGATCGGACGGGCACATCAGTGCCTGGGCCAAATTCAGCCGCATGCGCCAGCCGCCGGAAAAGCTCGCCACCGGTTGCGTCATCTGCGCCATCGAAAAGCCCAGCCCGGTCAGCAGCTGCTCGCCACGCGAGCGCACCGTGTAGGCATCCGCATCGGCCAGGGCGCTGTACAGGTCGCCAATCAGCAAGCCATTGGCCGACGTATCCGGTTCGCTTTCCAGAAAGGCCAGTTCATCTTCCAGCCGACGCAGGGTGACGTCGCCATCGATGGCATATTCGAGCGCGGCGCGATCCAGTGCCGGCGTCTCCTGTGCGACATACGCCATGCGCCATTTGCTGGGGAAATCGATGCTGCCCAGATCGGCATGCAGCTCACCGCGCAACAGGCCGAACAGGCTGGATTTGCCGGCGCCATTGGCCCCGATCAGGCCGATCTTGTCGCCGGGATTGAGGGTGAGGTCGACATTGTCGAGCAACGGCTTGATGCCGCGCATCATGGAAACTTGCTGGAAACGAATCATGGTTGTTGCACTTGCGGGAGCGTCGCAACGCTCCCCTTTCTTGGGTTCGGAGAAGGGAAATTCAGGGCGCGAGTATAAGCCATGTTGCAGCGCAACCTTAGAGTTGTTCGGCGCCGACCAGAAACACCATGTCGTCGCCCGCGCTGGTGCTCATCCAGGTCAGCTCCAGGCGGGGGAACGCGGCTTCCGCAAAAGCCCGTTCATTGCCGATCTCGACCACCAGCACGCCCTTGTCGGTCAGCCGCTCACGGGCGCCGGCGACGATGCCGCGTACCAGCGCCATGCCGTCGTCGCCGCCGGCCAGCGCCAGCGTTGGCTCATGCAGGTATTCCGCCGGCAGTTTCTCCATTGATGCACTGTTGACGTAGGGCGGATTGGTGATGATCAGATCGAATTTGGTGGCCGGCACGTTGGCATACAGGTCGGATTCGATCAGCGTGATGCGGTCCTGCAGCTGGTATTCGTCGACATTGCGTCGCGCCACCGCCAAGGCATCGGCCGAGATATCGGTCGCCACCACGTGGGCGTTCGGGAAGGCATCGGCCAGCATGATGGCCAGGCAGCCGGAACCGGTGCACAACTCGAGGATATTCAGCACGGCCATCGGGTCGCTGACCCACGGCGAAAACTGGTCGGGGATCAGTTCGGCAATGAACGAGCGTGGCACCAGCACGCGCTCATCGACATAAAAATGATAGCCGCCGAGCCAGGCCTGATGCGTGATGTACGCTGCTGGCAGGCGCTCGAAGGTGCGATGCTCGATCATCTTCAGCACCTCGGCGATTTCTTCCGGCAGCAGGCGTGCATCGAGGAACGGATCGAGTTTATCGAGCGGCAGATGCAGCGTGTGCAGGATCAGGTAGGCGGCTTCGTCGAAGGCGCTGCTGCTGCCATGGCCGAAGAACAGCTTGGCCGTATTGAAGCGGGTCACCGTGTAGCGCAACAGGTCGCGTACGGTAGAAAAGGAATTGTTCATGATGGCGAGCTCGCAGGAAAATGAAGTGTAAAAGCGTGGAATGCAAAAGCGCTGCCGGAGCAGCGCGTCGGTGCCGCAGAAGCAGTCGACCGGTCAGGTCAACAGGTTCTCAAGCGTGCGACGGTAAATGTTTTTTAGCGGATCGATGTAGCGTACTTCGATGTGTTCATCAATCTTGTGAATGCTGCCATTCGGTGGGCCGACTTCGATGACCTGCGGGCAAATGCGTGCGATGAAGCGGCCATCCGAGGTGCCGCCGGTGGTCGACAGTTCGGTGTCAAGCCCGGTCTCGCTCTTGATCGCGGCGCAGATGGCATCGCTGAGCGTGCCGCGCGGGGTCAGGAACGGCAAGCCGCTGATGGTCCACTTCAAGGTGTATTCGAGGCCGTGCCGGTTGAGGATCACATGCACCCGATCCTGCAAATCCTCGACCGTGCTGGCGGTCGAAAAGCGAAAGTTAAAATCGATCACCAGTTCGCCCGGAATCACGTTCGAGGCGCCGGTGCCGCCGTGGATGTTCGAGATCTGCCATGAGGTCGGCAAATAGTATTCGTTGGCTTCGTCCCACTGCTCGGCGACCAGTTCGGCCAGCGCAGGCGCCGCCACATGAATCGGATTGCGTGCCAGTTGCGGATAGGCGATATGTCCCTGCACGCCCTTGACGACCAGCTTGCCGGACATCGAGCCGCGCCGGCCGTTCTTGATCATGTCGCCCATTTCGTTGGCCGAAGTCGGTTCGCCGACGATGCAGTAATCGAGCTGTTCGCCGCGCGCCTTGAGCATGTCGCACATGATCACGGTGCCGTCGATGGCCGGCCCTTCCTCATCGCTGGTCAGCAGGAAGGCGATCGATCCGGCGTGATTGGCGTGCGCCGCAAGGAATTCCTCGACGGCCACCACCATGGCGGCAATCGAGGTTTTCATGTCGGCGGCGCCGCGTCCGAACAGTTTGCCGTCGCGATGGGTCGGCGTGAACGGGTCGGAGGTCCATTGATCGAGCGGGCCGGTCGGCACCACGTCGGTATGGCCGGCGAAGACCAGCAACGGCTGCGCGGTGCCCCGGCGCGCCCACAGGTTGGTGACATTGCCCGACTCGACCGTTTCGCAGACGAAGCCGAGCGGTTCCAGCAGCCCGATCAGATGCGACTGGCAGCCGTTGTCCTGCGGGGTGACCGACGACAGTGCGATCAGGTGTTCGGCCAGCGCCAGCGTTTTGCTCATGACATCATTTCTTGAAAATCGATTGATAAACGTCGACGGAAAATCCGACCACGGTGTGCGCGGGCGTCACCAGCACCGGCCGCTTGATCACTGACGGCGCTTCCAGCATCAGTGCGATGGCGCTGGCGTCATCGGTGACGGCGGCCTTGCGCGCATCGCTCAGCGCGCGCCAGGTCGTGCCCTTGCGATTGATCAGGGTTTCCCACGTGACCCGGGTCAGCCATTGCCGGATCACTTCCGGGTCGAGGCCAGCCTTCTTTACGTCATGAAACTGGAACGGTTGTTGCTGTTCTGCGAGCCAGGTGCGGGCCTTCTTGACTTGATCACAATTCGGAATGCCATACATCGTCGTACTCATGCGCAGCGTGCCTCAACTGTTGAACGTGAACTCGGTAAAGGTCGCGCCTTCGTCGACTTCCGGCTTGGGCTCTTCGCGGCGGCCCTTGCTGGCGTCGTCATTGTTGATCAGCCAGAACAGATTGCTGGCCGAGTCAGCGTGCGCCATCGCCTCTTCCTGCGTGACCTTGCCTTCACGGATCAATTGCAGCAGCGCCTGCTCGAACGTTTGCGATCCGGGCGACATGCTTTTTTCAATCGCTTCCTTGATCTGCCCGATTTCGCCCTGTTCGATCAGGTCGGCCACATGCCGTGTATTGAGCAGCACTTCCACCGCCGGCATGCGGCCGCCATCGGTTGACGGAATCAGCCGTTGCGACACGATTGCACTGACGGTCGAGGCCAAGTCCTGCAGCAGCGCAGGGCGGTTTTCAATCGGGAAGAAGCCGATGATCCGGTTCAGCGCCCGGTAACTGTTATTCGCATGCAGCGTGGTCACCACCAGATGGCCGGACTGGGCGTAGGCCAGCGCTGCCGCCATGGTTTCACGGTCGCGGATCTCGCCGATCAGGATGCAATCGGGGGCCTGGCGCAGGGCGTTCTTCAGGGCCACATTCATGTCTTCGGTGTCGACCCCGACCTCGCGCTGGTTGACGATCGATTTCTTGTTGCGGAACAGGAATTCGATCGGGTCTTCCAGCGTCAGGATGTGGCCCGGCATCGTCGCATTGCGATGATCCAGCATGGCGGCGATGGTGGTGGACTTGCCCGACCCGGTGGCGCCGACGACCAGCATCAGGCCGCGCTTGGCGGTGATCAGTTCGGTCAGGATCGGCGGCACATTCAGGCTGGCCAGTTCGGGAATCGCATACGGGATATAGCGCAGCACCGCCGAGACCGTGCCGCGCTGGCGGAACGCCGACAGCCGGAAGCTGCCGACGCCGGTGACCGGAATGCCGAGATTGAGCTCGTTGTCGCGTTCCAGTTCCTGCATCCGGTTGGCCGGCACCACTTCGCCGAGCAGCGCCAGGATGTAAGCCTGATCCATTTTCTGCTGATTGATCGGCAGCAGCGCGCCATTGATCTTCAGATGAATGGGGGAGTTCACGGCGAGGAACATGTCCGAGGCGCCCTTGTCTTTCATCAACGCAAATAACCGATCCATTGCCATGCTGTTCTCCCCCGAGCAGATTAAATTAGTCGCGCAGTAATTCGTTGATACCCGTTTTGGCCCGGGTTTTCGCGTCGACACGTTTGACAATCACCGCACAGTACAGGCTGTGCGAACCATCGGCCGACGGCAGATTGCCGGAGACCACCACCGAACCGGACGGAATCCTGCCGTAGCTGACTTCGCCAGTGGCGCGGTCATAGATTTTGGTCGACTGGCCGATGTACACGCCCATCGAAATCACCGAGTTTTCTTCGACGATCACGCCTTCGACGATTTCCGAGCGCGCGCCGATGAAGCAGTTGTCTTCGATGATGGTCGGATTGGCCTGCATCGGTTCGAGCACGCCGCCAATGCCGACGCCGCCGGACAGGTGCACGTTCTTGCCGATCTGGGCGCACGAACCGACCGTGGCCCAGGCATCGACCATGGTGCCTTCATCGACATACGCGCCGATGTTGACGAACGATGGCATCAGGATCACGTTCTTGCCGAGAAAACTGCCGCGCCGCGCCACCGCAGGCGGAACCACACGGTAGCCGCCAGCGGCGAAATCGGCGGCGGTGAAATTGGCGAACTTGGTTGGCACCTTGTCGTAGAACTGCATGTGCTCGCCGGACGGCATGCAGACATTGTCTTCCAGCCGGAACGACAGCAGCACGGCTTTCTTGACCCACTGGTTGACCACCCATGCGCCGCTGTCTTTCTGGGCCACGCGCAGGCTGCCGTCATTGAGCTGGTCAAGAACGTGCGCGACGGCTTCGCGGATGGCGGCGGGGGCCGAATTGGGTGACAGGCTGGCACGGTCTTCCCATGCCTGGTCGATGATCTGTTGGAGCGCTTGGGTCATGGTGTTGGTGATCTCAATGTGAAAAAAGTCGGTCAGGCCAGGCTGCGGGTGAAGGCGACGATGCGGTTGGCCGCCTCCAGACATTCGGCCACTTCAGCGACCAATGCCATGCGAATCATGTTGCGACCGGGATTGCTCCCATGCGCATCGCGCGCAAGGTAGCTTCCAGGCAACACCGTAACATTATATTCGGCATACAGGCGTCGGGCGAAGTCGGTATCGGAGAGTGTTGCAAGCCGGTCAACCCGCGCCCACAGATAGAAGCCGGCGTCGGGCAGGGCCACGTCCAGCACTTCCTGCAGCAGCGGCGTGACCTGCCTGAATTTATCGAGGTATTTGGCGCGGTTGGCGACGACGTGGGCTTCGTCGTTCCACGCTGCGATCGATGCCGATTGCACCGACGGGCTCATGGCGCCGCCGTGGTAGGTGCGGTACAGCAGGAATTTCTTCATGATGGCGGCATCGCCAGCGACGAAGCCCGAACGCAGGCCGGGCACGTTGGACCGCTTCGACAGGCTGGAAAAGGCGATCAGCCGCGCATAGTCGCCGCGCCCCAGTGCCTGGGCCGCCTGCAATGCCCCCAGCGGCGCTTCCGGCTTGAAATAGATTTCGGAATAACACTCGTCGGCCGCAATCACGAAGCCATATTGCTCGGACAGGTCGAACAACCGTTTCCAGTCATCCAGCCCAAGCACGGAACCGGTTGGGTTGCCGGGGGTGCACAGATACAGCAACTGCACGCGCTGCCAGACCTCCGCCGGCACGCTGGCATAGTCGATCGCAAAGTTGCGCGCCGGGTCGGCATTGACGAAATACGGGGTGGCGCCAGCCAGCAGGGCTGCGCCTTCATAGATTTGATAGAACGGATTCGGGCAGATCACCAGTGCGTCGGCGCGCGGATCGATGACGGTTTGCGCCAGCGCGAACAAGGCTTCGCGCGAGCCATTGACCGGCAGGATCTGGGTCGCGGGATCGAGCGGCGGCAAGCCGTAGCGCCGTTCCAGCCAGGCCGCGATGGTCTTGCGCAAGGCGTCGCTGCCGATCGTACTGGGGTAGCTGGCCAGGCCATTGAGGTGCTCGGCTAGCGCTTCCTTGATGAAGGGCGGGGTCGGATGCTTTGGCTCGCCGATGCCGAGACTGATCGGACTGAATGCGGGATTGGGCACGACATCGGCAAACAACGCGCGCAGTTTTTCGAAAGGATAGGGTTGCAGCTGGTTCAGAAGTGGATTCACGGGCGGTCGCAAGAGGGAAAAGACGGCGCAAAAGAAGGCCCATTATACCGTCGCGACGCTGCCGCACGGACAGTCATTGCGGCAAATGGGCGAATCGGCGATGCTATGATGCTCCAACGATTTGCGGGCGCGGTGGCGCCCCCCTCACATAGGATTGTCGAACACGTGCGCCTGACCTCCATCAAACTTTCCGGTTTCAAATCCTTTGTCGATCCAACCAATTTCCAGGTGCCGGGCCAGCTGGTCGGCGTCGTCGGACCCAATGGCTGCGGCAAATCGAACATCATCGATGCCGTGCGCTGGGTGCTGGGCGAATCGAAAGCCTCGGAATTGCGCGGCGAATCGATGCAGGATGTGATCTTCAACGGGACGACCCACCGCAAGCCCGCCGGCCGCGCCTCGGTCGAACTGGTGTTTGACAATGGCGAAGGCAAGGCCTCGGGCCAGTGGGGCCAATATGCGGAAATCGCCGTCAAGCGCACCCTCACGCGCGATGGCACCTCGACCTACTACATCAACAACCAGGCGGTGCGGCGGCGCGATATCCAAGATATTTTCATGGGCACCGGCCTCGGCCCGCGCGCCTACGCGATCATTGGCCAGGGCATGATTTCGCGCATCATCGAAGCGCGCCCGGAAGAGCTGCGCATCTTCCTCGAAGAAGCCGCCGGCGTCTCCAAGTACAAGGAACGGCGTCGCGAGACCGAAAACCGCCTGCACGACACGCGCGACAATCTGTTGCGGGTCGAGGATATCCTGCGCGAACTCAATGCCAATCTGGAAAAGCTGCAGGCGCAGGCCGCCGTGGCGACCAAATTCCGCGACCTGCAGGCCGATCAGGAAGAAAAGCAGAAACTGCTGTGGCTGCTGCGCAAGAACGAAGCCAAGGCCGAACAGGACAAGTTTTTCCGCGATATCGAAAAGGCGCAAACCGAACTCGAAGGCGAAACCGCCAAGCTGCGCCACGTCGAAACCGAACTCGAACACATGCGCCAGGCGCATTACAGTGCCGGCGACCGCCTGCATCAGGCGCAAGGGCACCTGTACCAGACCAATTCCGAGATCGGCAGCCTCGAAGCGCAAATCCGGTTCGTCATCGAATCGCGCAGCCGGCTGCAGTCGCAGCTTAATTCGCTGACGGCGCAACGTGACCAGTGGCAGCGTCAGGGGTCGCAGTTTCAGGAAGACCTGGCCGAGGCCGAATTGCAGCTCGAAGAGCAGGGCGCGCGCGTCGAACAGTCGCAGCAAACGCTGCAACAACATGGCGAGCGGGTGCCGGCGCTGGAGCAGGCCTGGCGCGAAGCGCAACTGAAAACCACCGAGTCGCGCGCGCGCATCATGCAAGTCCAGCAGCAGATCGAACTCGAAGCTGCGCATCAGCGCAACGCCTCGAACATCCTGAATGGCCTGGCGGTGCGGCGCGAGCGTCTGGCGCAGGAAAAAAGCGGCCTCGCGCTGCCCGACGATGCGCATCTGACCAATCTGACGCTGCAGCTGGAAGAAAAGCAGGCGGTGCTCGAAGAAGTGACCATGCAGCTGGAGCAGGCGCAACAGCAACAGCCGCAGGTGGACGAAGAGCGCAGCAATGCGCAGTCGCAGCTCAATGCCGAGACTGCCACCAACGCCAGGCTGGAAGCGCGGCTCGGCGCCCTGAAGCAATTGCAGGAAAGCGTGCAAAGCCAGGGCAAGGTGCAACCCTGGCTGAACAAGCACGAGCTGGCTGGCTTGCCGCGGCTGTGGCAGAAGCTGCATATCGACGACGGCTGGGAAACCGCGCTGGAGTCGGTGCTGCGCGAGCGCACGGCGGCGCTGGAATTGTCGAACCTGGATTGGTCGAAGGGCTTTTTCAGCGATGCGCCGCCGGCCAGGCTGGCGCTGTTCTCGCCGAACGCGGCGACCATTCCAGTCCCTGCCGCGAGCATCCCGGGCCTGCGCCCGCTGGTCGATCTGTTGCAACTGAACGATCCCGGTTTGCGCAATCTGATGCAGGACTGGCTGGTCAACATCTTCGTTGCCGACGACGTCGATACTGCCTTTGCGGAACGCAACCTGCTGCCGGCCGGCGGCTACTTCATCACCAGACAGGGCCATTTGATCGGCAAGTCCAGCGTCCGGTTTTACGCCGCCGATTCCGAGCAGGACGGCATGCTGGCGCGCCAACAGGAAATCGACAACATCAGCAAGCAATTGCGCGCGCAACAGTTGCTGGCCGACGAAGCACGCAGCCGCTCGGTACGCGCCGAAGCCGCGTTCACGCAGGGCGCGCAACGCTTGCAGGAAGTCCGTCAACGCGTCGCCAGCCTGACCCAGGCCGTGCATGCACTGCAGATCGATGTGATGAAACTGTCCGAGGTGCAGGCGCGCTTCAACCAGCGCAGCACGCAAATCAGCAGTGACCTGGCCGAAATCGCCGAGCAGGAAGGCGAGCAGCAGCAAGCCCGCGCCGAGTCCGAAGCGCGCTTCGAACAACTCGATGCCGAACTGGCCGAGCGGCAGGAAACGCACGAGGACGGCCAGACCGATTTCCTCAGCAAGGAACAGCAATTGAATGACGCGCGCCAGCGGTTGCGCGAGCTGGAGCGCGCTGCGCAGGAAACCGGATTTGCCGAAAAAACCCAGCGCAGCAAGATCGACGAGCTCAAGCGCAGCATTGCCACCGCGCAGGAGCAGGCGGCGCAATTGTTCGCCAACATGCAACAGGGACATCTGGAGCTGGAGAGCCTGGACGACCAGACCGCGCAGGCCGGATTGCAAAGCCTGCTCGACAAGCGCACCGATCAGGAACGCGCGCTGGCCGATGCGCGCCATGAACTCGATCAGTTATCGCAAAAACTGCGCTTGCACGAAGAGGCCCGCATGCAATCCGAGCGCAGCCTGCAGCCGCAGCGCGACCGGATCATGGAATTGCAGCTGAAGGAACAGGCCGCGCGCCTGAACCAGGAACAGTTTGCCCAGGCGTTGATTGATGTGCAGGCCGACGAAGTTGCGCTGGCAGGCAAGCTGCACGATGACATGCGGCCGTCGTATCTGCAGGGTGAGGTCACGCGCCTGACCAATGCAATCACAGCGCTGGGTGCGGTCAATCTGGCCGCGCTGGAGGAACTGGCGACGGCTTCCGAGCGCAAGAATTTTCTCGATGCGCAGTTTGCCGACCTGACCGAAGCGATCAACACGCTGCAGGATGCAATCCACAAGATTGACAAGGAAACCCGCGCCTTGCTGCAGGAAACCTTCGACAAGGTCAACCTGCATTTCGCCGAGCTGTTCCCGATCCTGTTCGGCGGCGGACAGGCCCGCCTGACCATGACCGGCGACGAGATCCTCGACTCCGGCGTGCAGGTGATGGCACAGCCGCCTGGCAAGAAAAACGCCACCATCCATTTGTTGTCCGGCGGCGAAAAAGCGCTGACCGCGACCGCGCTGGTGTTCTCGATGTTCCAGCTCAATCCGGCGCCGTTCTGCCTGCTCGATGAGGTCGATGCGCCGCTTGACGATGCCAACACCGAGCGCTTTTGCAACATGGTCAAGCGCATGTCGGCGCATACCCAGTTCCTGTTCATCTCGCACAACAAGATCGCCATGGAAATGGCGCAGCAACTGATTGGCGTGACGATGCAGGAGCAGGGCGTGTCGCGGATTGTCGCCGTCGACATGGAGTCGGCCGCCAGCTTTGCCGGGGACGCGCAGGCCGCTTGACGATTGTGTTGCAGGTTTTTGCTGCAAACGCAGGATTTCGTGATGTAATTCGAACAACCGTAATCAGTCCCGGCGGTTGTCCCCTCACACACTGGAGAACATCATGAAACGCCTTCTTGCCATCCTGCTGCTTGCCGCACCGTTTTGCCTGCACTCGGCGTCGGCCGCGACTGAACAGCAATCCAAAATGAAAACCTGCAACGCCGACGCCAAGGACAAAAAAGGCGACGAGCGCAAGGCCTTCATGAAAGACTGCCTGAGCGCCAAAGCCCCCGCAGCGGCCGATGCCGCCGCCGCGCCGACCACGCAACAAAACAAGATGAAGACCTGCAATGCCGACGCCGCCGGTAAAAAAGGCGACGAACGCAAGGCCTTCATGAAAGAATGCCTGAGCAACAAACCGGCCGCTGCCGCCGCCCCCGCTGCTGCTCCTGCTGCCGCTGCACCGATGTCACAGCAGGACAAGATGAAGAGCTGTAACGTCGATGCCAAGGACAAGAAAGGCGACGAGCGCAAGGCCTTCATGAAAGAGTGCCTGAAAAAAGCGGCCTGACGCTTATTGCCCCGGCACGGCGGATGCCGGCTCCATGCCGGTGTTCGCCGGCCGAAATCCAAGCTGCTGCGACGCGATCCTTGCCAGCAGCAACGCATCGCGATCCGCAATCCCCAGCTCCGCCGCGGCCTTTTCATGGGGCCCCAGAGCGAGCGGATCGATGCCGGTGATGGCGCCAAACTGCACCAGCGCGGCAAGGTAGGAACCATATTTGCTGGCGTGCAGCCGGTCATCCCACCACAGATCCATCAAGTCGTCTGCCTGGCGCTTGGCCGCCGCACCATTGGCGTCGTAGAAGCCGGTGTTGCGGACCAGATTCTGGTCCAGCGCGCGCTGGAACGCATCACCCACTGGCAGCACCCTCAGCAAGCGTGGATTGGCGGCAAGGTCGGCCTCAAGGGCATCGCGCAAGTCCTGCGTCATGGCCGCAAGACTCGGGTAATACGGCGTCGTCATTGCGCCGGCCGGGTCCGCCTTCGGGCGGCCATCGACGCTGCTGCGATCCGGCTGGGCGGGCCGGTGCGCGAACACCATGTCGGGACGCGCCCAGGTTTGCGTCAGATAGATGCGTGCCTTTGGGTTGGCGTTCGGATTGGCGGGAATGGCATGCGTGCGTCGGCATTGCCGGGCCGATTCGCCGGTGGCCTTGCATGCCGCCTCGCTGCCGTACAGCGCCGTCTCGCTGAAACTCCTGGCGGCGCCGTCGTGAATGAATTGTTCGAAGGCATTGATGGTGGCGCGCGACTGCAGCGGATTGGCGTTTTTGCCGCGTCCGCCCGGCAACGCGCCGTCACTTTGCTCCTGCAGCACGACGATATCCCACACCTGCGAGGCAACGTTGCCGCGCAAATCCCAGTCGGCGTTGGCGCTGTTGAGGAAGTGTGCGCGCAGGGAGGCGGCGTTGCGGGTCGACAGCGCGACATCGTAGTCAAGGCCCATTTCGCTGGTGAATTTTTTGAAGATGCCCGGCACGCCACCCCATGGATGCGGCTCCCACGGATTGGTCCCGGCCGGATTGATGCGGTAGAACGCGGCGGTCAGGTCATGCACATTGGCGGCGTTATAGCGCATGACCGGATCGACCCGGCCGAACGTGTAGCTGTTGCCAACAAACAGAATCCGGATCGGCGCGCTGCTGGCAAGCTGGCTGCATGCCAGTGCGGCGATGGTGACGGCGGCGCGCAGGATGTGGCGGGTGCGGTTTCTCAAGGCGTTCTCCGTGACTTGGCATGAATGACTGGCGGGCGAGCCGACTCCGCGTGGTGCGAATCGATTGGCGTCAGGGGGAGGTGCAGGCCGGTTTGATTTTACGGGATATCGATCAATTCGCCATCGCTGCGGATGGCGGCGGCTGACCGCACGCAAGCGGTGGTTCGACAGCGCACAGATTTCGGCTCAATGCCGCGCAATACTTGCTAAGATGCGTACGCCCGCAACACACCGACGCCCGGTGTGTAGCGCCCACTTCCCCCACCGAAAACACGCAATGATCCGGTTGAATTTTTCCGTTGAACTGAACTACCAGATCCTCGATGACGGCAGTGATTTCATCTTCAATTTCCATGCCGCGACAACGCCCCACCAGAGCGTCGTCAGCGAGCAATTGCAACTGAATCAGGATGTGCCGCAGTCGATGTACACCGCGCCCGAATCCGGCTCGCGCTTCCTGCGCCTGCGCGCCGGCAATGGTCCGCTGACGGTACGCTACGAAGCCACCGTCGACATCGCGCATTACATTGCCGCGCCGGCCGATCTGCAGGAAATGTCGATCGCCGGTGTGCCCTCGGCCGCATTGCCGTATATCTATCCAAGCCGTTATTGCCAGTCGGATCGCCTGTACACGCTGGCCGGCCACGAGTTCGGCAACCTGCCGCGCGGCTATCAGCGGGTGCTGGCGATCCAGAACTGGATTCGGCAGCGCACGGTATTTGTGTCGGGCAGCACCAATTCCAGCACGTCGGCGGTCGATACCGTGATCGAACAGGTCGGGGTGTGCCGCGATTTTGCCCACCTGATGGTGGCGTTGTGCCGCGCCAGCAACCTGCCGGCACGATTTGTCACCGGGATCGATTACGGTCTCGACCAGACCATTCGGCCGACCGATTTTCATGCGTACGTGGAAGTGCTGCTCAGTGGCCGCTGGTATCTGTTCGATCCGAGCGGGGTGTCGCCGCCAATGGGGCTGGTGCGCCTGGGTACCGGGCGCGATGCTGCCGATGTGTCATTTGCGACCGTGTTCGGGGCGGTGCACTCGGCCTTGCCGGTATTGCGTATCGATGCGATTGAAGATGCCGCGATTGGGCTGGTGACGCCGGTGCATACGGCGGCCGCGTTATCGTCCGCCGCAGCCTGAGATTACTGTTCTGCGGTTTCCGGTTCGAGTTGTTCCATCGCCTTGGCCAGGGCACGATGGACCATCCCGTCAAGCTGCAATACCCGCGCCGACTGTTCGCGCAACTGCCGCGCCAGATCGTCCGACGACAGGGAAAATGCTTCCTGGCGCTGGCTGGTCGAAAAAATGTACAGCGTACGCAACGGGCTGACCCAGGCCAGCTTGACCTTTTTCGACGCGCCGTCTTGCTGATCGAATTCCAGCCAGGCGCCGCGCTGCAGGCAGTCGACTTCCTCGACGAATTGATCCGGTTCCGGTTCGGCCACGACCTCGGCCTGTTCGCGCGCCTTGATTTCGAGACGGCGTTCGGCCGCTTTCTTGGCAACTTCGACGGCGATCTCGATCTGGCGCTCGGCTGACAGCTCCAGTGGTGCGCGCACGATCGAGGCATGGCACTCGGCCAGATCGGCAAAGAATTGCAAGCGGTCGGCATCGTCCCACTTGATCACGTTGAGCCACTTGTTGAGCATGGTCAGGATGGTCGGCAGGCGCGTGATCAATTCCTTGCGATGCTGTGGCGTGATCTTCGGTTTGATGCTCCACAGCAGATCGTCCATGGTCTGGATGGCGCTGTTGAGCACCTCCGGTTTTTCGTCCTTGATGGTGTGGGCCAGCGTCAGTACTGGCACCCAGCGGCTTTCAAGGAAGGCTTCGACAAACGGCACGACTTCGCCGGTACCGATCCGCACGGCCACGTCCTGCTTGGCCGATTTGGTGGCGAAACGGATCTTTTCGACCTGCAGCGCTTGCGTGATTGGCGCCTGCAGCGCGGTAGAGACGGCGCTTTCTTCCTGATGGATGTAGCTTTCGAGATCGTCGACCGCCTGCGAAATGCCGTTGCCGGCCTGCTCGGGATCATGCTGGCGAACCCGCTCGACGGTACGCTTGAGCGTCTGGAACAGCGGATCGTCAACGCCCTTGGCCTTGTCCCAGCCGACGCTGGAGCGTGTCAGCAGGTCGATGAGCTTGCGGGCCGGGTGCGACTCGGTATAGAAAAATTCCTTGTCGACCAGTGCCGCCTTGAGCACCGGGACCTGCAGGATGCCGATCAGGTCCTTGACCTCATGCGGGATGTGCTGGTCCTGGAACACGGTCTCGAAAATCTGGCTGAGCAGGTCGATGGTGGTTTCGTCGATGCGGCTCATCGAGCCTTGCGGCATCTGCGCCTTGATCTGCGCCAGCTGCGTGAGGCCCGGATGGCGCGGCTCAGGCAGGCCGTGCTGCAACTGCGTCAGGAACGAGAACAGCTTGGCGCTGGCCGGATTGGCCGGCATGGTGTATTCGCCATGCTGGCTGTGCGCGGCTTCCTCGGGATTGCCCAGTACCCGGCGCAATTGCTGTCGCAGTGCGGTTTCGTTGGCTTCCTTGGTGGCGGCGCTGAGATTGCCGTCGGACTTGCGAATGCGGTAGGCGCTGACCAGTTCCGGCAAGACGCCGCGATCCACCAGTTCGTCATTGAGTGTCTTGAATACGGGCGGCAGCGCCAGGAATACCTCGGGGCGCAGCAGCGGCAGGATCATCCCGTGCGATTCGGTATCGGGATCGAATTCGACCCATGCGGCATTGATCGCACCCAGGAAGGTCTCGGGACGGAACGGGTTTTGCGCCACGCTGATGCTGTCGCGGTCCAGCAGATGGGCGATCCGGATGTTCAGGGCCGCCAGCGCATCGGCGTTTTCAATCTCGAACAGGCGTGCGGTGGTGCCCAGCATGACGCGGTTGTCCATTTCGGAGAACGGCACCAGCGAGAGGGCGCCTTCACGACGGGTGGCAGTGCGTTCGCTGCCGTGTTCCAGCACATTGAGTTCGTACAGCAGGGCCTGCTCGATATGCGCCACGGCGACGTGGTAAAAGGCGTAGCGGTTGTTGCGCAGCAGGTTGGAGGCATTGAAACTGGCGTTGGCTTCCTTGGCGTCGCCGCTGACTTCCGACATCGCCATCAGCGCATCCGACAGGCGGGTCGAGAATGCAGCAAATTCGGCGTTGACCAGCTTCATCGCGGCGGTGATCATGTTGCGCAGCACGTCACCCTGCGGCGCGAAGCCCAAGGGACGCTCTGGATGCGGCAAGTGATCGAGATGGGAAACCATGATCATTCAGTCCCAACTTGGCGTTGATTGAATCGGTCGACAGCGGTAACGAAAGTGTTGAATCAATTATTGCACTAAATTCCGACTATTGCCACGTGGAAATAAAAATAATTTTCAGGGTGCGATGTTGTTGATTCATCAATTGCTTGCTCGAACAGCTTGTCGCCTATACTGGCGCGTTCCATTTTTCTTCAGGTTGCATGAACGACCCCATTCTGTTGTTTGGCTTTACCACCGCGCCGCTTGAGTTGATCTCATTCGTGCTGTCAATCATTACCGTCGTCCTCACGATTCGCCAGAATGCGTGGGCATGGCTGTTTACGATCATTTCGTCGACCACCTATGCCGTGGTTTTCCTGGAAGCGAAGCTGTACGGCGATACCGGTTTGCAGGCGCTGTTCATCCTCGTCTCGGTGTGGGGTTGGTACCAATGGCTGTATGGCGGCGACGACCACTCGACGCTGCCGGTGTCGCGGCTGTCGCGCCGCGGCCTGGCCATGTCGGCGCTGCTCTGGCTGGCCGGATTCGCCGTATTGTCGCTGTTCCTGAAGCACTGGACGGATACCGACGTGCCGTACATGGACGGGTTCCTGACCGCCGGCAGCCTGCTCGGCCAGTTGCTCCTGTCACGCAAGAAGCTGGAGAACTGGCATGTCTGGATTGCCGTGGACGTGCTGTACGTCGGCCTGTACGTCTACAAGGGCCTGGTGCTCACGGCATTGTTGTATGGCCTGTTTGTGATCATGGCCATCATCGGCCTGCGTGCCTGGCGCCGCACCGCATGACGACCCGCACGGTCGCCATCGTAGGTGCCGAATCGACCGGCAAATCGACCCTCGCCGAAGGACTGGCCGACCACTTCGGCACCTTCTGGGTGCCGGAATACCTGCGTGAATTCGTCGAAGTGCAGCAACGCACGCCACACGAAGAGGACCAGTATCCGATCGCCTGCGAGCAGGTCGCCCGCGAAGATGCCGCCGCCGGCCACTGCACCGGCTGGCTGTTTTGCGATACCACGCCGATGATGACGGCCATCTACAGCGCCCATTATTTCGGCCGGGTCGATGCGCCGCTGGCAGCGCTGGCCGCGCGGCGCCGGTATGCCTTTACCGTGGTGACTGCGCCTGACGGACCGTGGATTGCCGACGGCCTGCAGCGTGAATCCGCCGCCGTGCGGCAGCAGATCCATCAACAGGTTCTCGATGCACTGGCCGCGCGCCAGAGCGCGTTTGTGCTGGTGCGCGGCACCCTGTCGGAACGCATCGACCAGGTTGCACGCGCATTGCTTGCACAAGCCAGTGGCATCGATCAGATGCCGTTCAAATAGTCGAGCAGCTGTTGTCGTTGCGCCGGCTTGAGCGCCTTGAAGCGGTTGGCCGAGGCCGTGGCTTCGCCGGCATGCGCGCTGATCGCATCGGCAACGGTGGCGGCGCGGCCGTCATGCAAGAACCGCGGACGCATCCGTAGCCCCCACAGCGGCGCGGTGCGCATCTCGTTGCCCTTGGCGACGCCTTGCTCGATGCCGTCGCCGAGCGATCCCATATCGTGCAGCAGCAGATCCGAGAACAATGGCACCGGTTGGTGCGACAGGGCGGCAATCGGATTGGGACCGGTGAACATCACCGGCATGTGGCAGGCCGTGCACTGCATTTGCTGGAACAGGTTGCCACCGGCCAGTGCCGAGGCCGTCATCCGCACCGGTGGCGGCGGCGCCAGAAAGCGCATGAAGTCGGCCGCATGGTCGATGTCACCCTTGCCGGTGGCGGGATCGACCGCATCCTCGACGTCCGGCACCAGATCATATTTTGCCAGCAGCGCCTGATTGCCATTCGGTGCATTTTCGGTCGGGAAGAAGCGGCTGGTCACACCCATTTCATTCAGGTAGGCGTCGCCGGCAAATGCCAACAGCGTGGCTTGCTGCAGTTTCCAGCCAAAGCGTCCGACCCGTGTCTTGCCGGTCGTGACATCGGTCACGGTCGAGACCCTGCCGTGCACGCCATCGGGCTGCCGGCGCTGCGCATTGAGCAGGATGTCACCGTCCGGAATCGCCTCGATCAAGCCGGCGCCGAACAGTGGCGTGGCGACGCGCTGGGCTATCACATTGGCTTGCGCCGGTATTTTTTCCTGCGCCTCGGGGGCGATCGTAAAGCGCTGCAACAAGGAGCCGCCGAGTGCCTCGAACGGATCGAATTTGCCGTTGGACACGCGGCCGAAGCGTGTCACGGTGACCGCACTGGCGCCGCCGGTGGCGCCGGCCGAATGGCACACCACGCAGGAGCTGTCGTTGAAGATCGGGCCGAGGCCGCCTTCGGGTGTTTCGACCGCCTCGAATTCTTCACGGCCATCGTTGAACGCCTGCAGGTTGGTGGCGTCAAGGCCGCTGAGCGGGTCGCCGAATTGTGCGCCGGCGCCCGGCACCGGACGTTGCGGTGGTTTGGCTGGTTTGAGTTTGTGACGATGATGGAAGCTGCTCGAACCGATTTGAGCAATGCTCGTTCCGGCCAATGCTGCGATCGCGGCGGCGACGATGGTGTGGGACAGTTTCATGCTTTGCAGTCTCCTGAGTGGAATACATCGCAATGGCAAACGCAGCACCGGACGGACTGCGCGATGAGGTCACCATGGAGGAGCCGCTTGACCGGACGGTGCGACGATGCGACAGCCCTTCCACAGCAACCCGGTAATCTGACTGGGTCGCTACCTTCTTTGTGGAATTATCGGGGTGTTGGTTCGCCGCGAAAATGACATCTTCGTCATTCACGCAAAAGTCGCAGCCTGAGCCGGACCTGGTCGTCGGGGCTGTCGTCGAGCAGGACCTCGCCGCCGTGGGCGCGGGCGATCTCGCGGGCCAGGCTCAGGCCCAGCCCGGTTCCATCGACCTGGCGTTGATGGGCGCCATCGCCGCGAAAGAAGCGGTCGAAAAAGTGCCGGCGCGTATTGGCGTCAATGGGCTCGGTAGCGTTGGCAAAGACGATCTCGACCGCCATCGGCGCCGCGCGCGCCGTGACTGTGATCCAGCCGCCGGGACGGCAGTAACGAACAGCGTTGCTGATCAGATTGTTGAGCAACTGGCGCAACAGGATCGCGTCGGCCGCGACGATCAGATCGGGTGCGATGATGCCTGACAACTCCTGTTCATTGGTCAGCAGGTGTGCATCCTCCAGCAGTGCTTCAAGCAGCGCGGACACGTCCACCGGAGCGCGGCGCAACACCAGCTGGCCGGCATCGGCCTGCGACAACAGCAGGAGCTTGCGGGTGATCTGGGTCAGTCGCGCGACTTCCTCCTGCATCCCGGCCAGATCGGCCTGCTGCGTGCCTTGGCCGGCATGCTGCATGGCCAGCTCGATACGCCCCTGCAGGATCGTCAGCGGGGTTTTCAGTTCGTGCGCGGCGTCAGCCGAAAAACGGGTCGCCTGGTGGAAGCTGGTGTCGAGCCGACTGAGCATGGTGTTGTAAGCCTCGATCAATTCGCCAAACTCCTGATCTTCACCGTGGCCGGACAGTCGCTGATCGAGCGCAGCGCCGGTCATTGCTTTCATGGCCTCGCGCAACCGGTTCAGCGGCCGCATCGTCAGACTCGCCATCAACCATGCGCCCAGCGCCGTCAACAGCAGCGCCAGGGGAATTACCCATGTCATGGCATGGCTGACCACCGTCTGTAACTCGGCGGCGGGCGCCGCCAGGTCGGCGGCCACCACGCTGCGTCCAAATGGCATCGTGACCATTGCCGCGTGCCAGTGTTTGCCGCGACTGGCGAGCGTGCTCACATTGCACCGGCCCGGCGGTGGCGGTGGCCAGGCGCCAGCGCCGGGTGACGGTGGTGGCGGTGGCCGGTCCTGCGGCAGCGCTTGCCACGGCAGCGCCGCCAGATCGATCCCGTCATCCTAATTCTGTGCCTGCCTGGCGTCCTCGACCGGTCCGTCCAGCAGCAGCATCAGCTGGGCGGGCGTGGTCAGGCGCAATTTGTTGAGCAGGTCCACTTCCAGCTCGGCCATGTCGCCCCGCTGCACTGGCTGCATGGTCAGATGCCGGGCTTCGAGGCAGAGCCGCTCGTCGAGCCGATCAATCATCGACTTGTGCAGGATTGACCAACCCAGCAGCAACACGGCCGCCAGCACGGTGGTCACAATCAGCGCGGCGATCCCGAACAGGCGTGCGCGAAAGCTCAGGCGCATGCCTGGCTCCGAAAGCGGTAACCGGCGCCGCGCACGGCCTCGATAGCGGCACCGGCATTCGGGTCGTGATCCGCCAGGTCCTGCATCTTGTTGCGGATACGACGAATGCAGACATCGACGACATTGGTGCTGGGATCGAAATCGTAGCCCCACACATGTTCGAGTATCTGGCCGCGTGTGAACAACTGGCCGGGCGAGCGCATCAGATAGGCCAGCAGGCTGAATTCGCGCGCGGTCAGTTCGCAGCTGCGACCATGATTGCTGAGCTGGCGCGAGATGCAGTCGAGTTTCAAGGCGCCGACGGCCAGGGTCTCCGGGCGCGTGCCGGTGCGCCGCAGCAGCGCCTGCATGCGCGCGACAAGCTCTTCGACGAAGAAGGGTTTGGCCAGATAGTCGTCGGCGCCCAGATCAAAGCCGCTGATGCGGTCGCCCAGTTCATTGCGGGCCGTCAGCAGAATTACCGGTGTGGTCACGCCGGCAGCACGCCATTCCTGCAGTACTGACAGGCCATCGCGACCCGGCAGCATGACGTCGAGCACGATGATATCGACATCAGCGCGCAGCCCCAGCGCATGACCGGCGTGGCCGTTGGCGCAGTGGGTGACGTGGAAGCCGCGCCGGGTCAGCCCGGTGCAGACAAAGTCGGCGATCTTTTGCTCGTCCTCGATCAACAACACCTTCATCGGCCCCCCCCCCCGGCGCGTGACGTTGCCCGCTGACGATGTTACCGCGCCCGCGCGACTTCAGAAATCGAATTGCGCCGAGATCTTGAAGGTGCGTGGTGCGCCTGGCAGCAGATACCCGCCCAGCGCCGACGAGGCGTCGGCCCAATAGAACTTGTCGAGCACATTGTCGACATTGGCGCGTAGCGTGGTCGCAACACCTGCCGTGGCGACCACGTAGCGCACGCCCAGATTGAACAGCTGGTACGACGGCACGTCGACACGCCGGATGCTGTCGGGACTGAACACCTTGCTGGATGAATAACTCCAGCCGCCATTGAGTGCCGGACCATTCAGCTGCGGCAGCGCATAGTCGAGATTGAGGGCCGACTTGAACGCCGGCACATTGGTGATGCGCTGGTCGGTCTGCAGCGGATCGTCGGTGTTGCGCTGGCGCGCCTGCAACGCGGTGGCCGCCAGCGTCACGCGCAGGGCGCGTCCGATCTTGCCATTGGCCGCCAGCTCCAGGCCACGATGCACCGCATCGCCATTGCGCACGTAGGTGAAGTTGCTGTCGGTGTATTCGAGCGGTTTGGTGATCTGGAACAGCGCCGCCGACAGTTGCCACGACTCGTCCAGGGCGGCCTTGATGCCCAGCTCCTGCTGGCGCGATTTGCCCGGATCCAGAATCTGGTTGGCATTGGTCGTCAAGAGCGGCGCGACCCCGCCGTGTTCGAGTCCCTGCGACCAGCTGCCATACACGCTCCAGCCCGGCGTCGGCGTGACAACCAGCGCCACCGACGGCAGCAGATAGTCGCGCTCGAACGCGCTGGCCGATTGCACCCGCTCGATGTGCGTGTGGCGCACGCCGGCATGCAGGCTGACCTGATCGGACAAGGCCAGGATGTCCTGCACGAACACCGAACGCTCGTCGCCCTTGCGCTGCAACAGCACCGGTCCGGTCGAGATCGTCGAGGCCGGCACCGTGACCGGCTGGTAGATATTGCTGGTGCCATTGGCCATCGAGCCGGCGCAGTCGACCGTGCCATAGACGCAATCGCCGAATTCGTCGCGGCGGCGCAGGGTGTCGAGGCCGAGGGTCAGCGCATGCCGCACCGTGCCGGTGGCGAACTGGCCTTGCAGCAGCGCCTGCGTTGCGAACAGCGTCTTGACTTCACCGGTGCTCTGGTAGTCATACACGTCGTAGTCGCCATTGGCACAAAAGCCCGGAAACAGACCGGCCGAGGCGCAGCCATACGGAAAGGCGGCGAAGTCATCGCGCTTCAATTGATGCCGGTTGGCGGCGAACGTGCTGCTCCATGCGGCATTCCACTGGTAGCTCAGGCGCAAGCCGATATTGGTGTTGTCGGTCACGACTGGCTTGCTCCACGGCTGGTTGTTGAGCAGCGTCCGTGCCGAGATGCCGGTGGGCAGATCGGTGCCGCCCAGCAGTTGATAGCCGGGCGCGGTGATCTGCGACTTGTGTTGCGTGTCGAGGTCGAGCTGCAGCAGTGCCTGCGGCGTGATGCGCCAGTCGAAGGCGCCCGAGACGAACTGCCGCTCGCCATTGGCGCCCTTGACATACGAGCGCAATTGCTCCGCAGCGGCATTGATGCGGTAACCGAAACGGGTGTCGTCGAAGCGGCCGCCCAGATCGACCGCGCCGTACAGCGTGCCGCGCTCGCTGGCTTCCAGCAGCACTGAACGCAGCGGCTTGCTGGTAGGTCGCTTGGTGATGAAATCGATCAGCCCGCCGGGTGTCGAGATGCCGGCCTGCAGCCCGGAAAGCCCCTTCAGGATCTCGACCCGCTCCTTGTTTTCAAACGGGATCGAGGCATCCGATGCAATCGGCAAACCATCCTTGCGATAGCTCGATGCATTGTCGAGCGGGAAGCCCCGAATCGAGAATTGTTCGGCGTAGCCGACCGCGTTGTAGGCCGCGTTCAGGCTGGCATCAAGCCGGGAGACGTCGGCCACATGGCGAATCTGCAAATCCTGCAGTTGCTGCTGGTCGATCACCGTCAGCGCGGCGGGCGTTTGCAACACCGGCGCGGCCTCGAATCCGCCCACCCGCGCGCTGCCGTTGCCGGCGCGCAACAGCGGTTCCGACACGATCACCTGCGGCAGGATCTGGTCGGCGGTTTGTGCGTGCGCCAGTGACGGCAGTGCGAAGGCTTGGGCAATCAGCAGGGAAAGCGGGGTCAGGCAAAAACGGGATACCGGCATCATTGACTCATTCAGTGGTGGAAACACTGGTGGCAACGAAGGAGCGGTCAAAGAGGTGTGGGCTTTGCGCTTCCCTTCGCTGGCATTATCCAGATCAGGTTCGAAGGGTTTGTCTCACCCGAAAGTTGTGGCTTCCAGGACCCCTAGCTGGGGCGGATGGTAGCACGGACGGTGCGCAATAAAACATGACGAAGTGTGGCCGGCGTAACTTGACCATGAAATACCCGAGTCGCGCAGCTGGAACGCAAGCTGCGGCATGCCCGCGAGCATGAGGAATGGGAGTGTTCTATCAATCCAGGGCCGTAGCGACGATGCAGACGTGACGTGAGATTGGCAACGACCGCACCGGAGAAGCATGCCTGGCCGCTGGCTGGGGTACCCGGTTGGCGTCTGCATGCCGTCCGAATCGAATTCGAGGTCAGGACCCGGATCGGGTACCCCATTGCCTGATCTGGCGCAAAACCGGATCAGGCAGGCTGATGCTTTTTACTTGCGAACGACAATGCCGCCCAGAGTGGTGGCGCCAAGTGTGGTCGCGCCCAGTGTGGTCGCACCCAGCGTCCTGGCCCGGACCGTGGTGGCGCCGAGTGTGGTCGCCCCCAGGGTTGTCGCGCCGAGCGTGGTAGCGCCGAGCGTGGTTGCCTTCACCGTGGTGGCGGCAAAGGTGGTTGCGCTGAAGGTGCCGACGCTGCCGGCGGTGACGCGATCGAGGTGGGCGTCGTTCAGTGACACGGGTGCTGCGTGTGCCGCCGAGGCGAGTGCACCAAGGACCAGGGTTGGGATCAGGATGGATTTCATGTCGACTACTCCTTTAGGGTTGAATGAACAGGTGATGTGGGCATCGCAATGACGCCGTGTGACACCCACGGGACGTAGTATTGTTTGGCGCTGCGATGCCGGTCTGTGGCAATCCTCACAGGATCCGCAATTGCACAGCGGCGCTACTTGAACAGCTCGAAGCGCAACGGCACGGTCACATTGATCACGTAGTCGGGGGTGTTGCGGGTCAGCCCGATACCGGTCGATACCGACAGCAGCGTGCGCTTGCCGATCATGGTCGTCGCACCCAGCGTCAGCATGCTGCTGACCTGGTCGGAACCCGCCACGGCGACGCCGTTGACGCGGGTTTTTCGTGCAAATATCTGATCGATTCCCATGCTCATCGAGGTGTCCGGACTGGTGGCAAGCAGTGCCGCCAGCGACAGGCCGAGCTGGTCGCCGGGCTTGAGCGCGCCGTTGCGGAAGGTGGATTCCCACGACAGGTTGCCGGTAAATACGATCGGATCCTGGCGTTTGAGCGCGGTCAGTTCGGCGCGGATTTTGCGGAAGCCGTCGCCGATGTCGATGTTCTCGCTGCTCGCCTTGCCGTTGCCGGCGGTCCAGCCGACGCGTCCGATCAGGTCCGGCCGCCAGCCCTGTTCACGCAGCAGTGTCCTGGCAACGCCCAGCGTGACATCGCCGACTGTCGCGCTGCCGCTGCGGCTCTCGCGTGACGCCGTGAAGTCAACCGGCTCGACCAGCGATTGCCGGATCACCCGATAGGGCAGCGTGAACTCCAGTTGCGCGTCGAAGGGCAGGCCGAAGCGCGCCGACAGTGTGGCGGTAACGTCATTGCGGCGCAGTTCGGTGCTGCCGAGGCCGAGCTGCCCGTCCTGCGTGACCAGGGTGGCGCTCTGCTGATGGCGGCGCGCGTAACTTGCACCAAGCTGCAGTTCGGCCTCGCCAGGCGGCAGTAGCAACGCGCCGGACTGGGTCAGCGTGCGTTCCAGCGCGCGCTCGGCAGCCAGTGCATCGACTGCGAACAGGCCGCTGGCGTTGGTGGCTGGTTCGGCTGGCGGCGGCGCTTGCGCTGGCTGCCGGTCGCCTTCGAGCTGGCGGATTCGTTCCTGCAACGTCTGGATCAACTGGTCGCGTTGCGTGAGTTGCTCGCGCAGGGTTGCCTGGTCGTCGGCGTGCGCAGCGGTGCTGGCCGCGATGAGCAGCGCAAGGGCGGCCCAGTCGCAGCGCACCCGCGTCATGGCGGCAACGCCAGCAGATCGTTGGACGCGGGCCGACCGTCGCGCCGCCGGACCAGGAAACCAATGCGGCCCAGTTCCGGAAAATCGATCCACGCCTGCAGGAAATCGTCGATCGCCATGCTGCGATTGCCCCAGGCCGGATCGGCCAGCACGGCACGCTGATTGACGCTGCCGCGAAAGATCACGAAGTGGTTATAGCCGTGCAGGTTGACCGGCACCATCAGCAGCGCATTCTGCAGCAGATCGTCCCAGCCAAGATTGCCAAAGCCGAGGCCGTCATAGCCGCGCGACTGCACGTAGCGTTTCAGATCAAGCAGTGAAAATCCTTCGCGGCGTCGAATCAGGCCGGGGTCATCAATGTATTCGCTGCGTCGCATCAGGCCGGTGGCCACGTCGCGCTCGGTGACCGGCTCGCCATGCTGAAAACGCAGCAGCGTGGCCAGCGCCGCGGCGCCGCAGCTCAGATCGAAATGCTGGACGATGACATGCTGCTGGCGCAGTTCCAGCAGCGATGTGACGACACGCGGCGCGGCCGCGAAGGCTGGCTGCAGGCACAGCAGCGCGCCGGGCAGCGCGCGCCAGAGAGAAGTGAAGGTCGCCATCGGCAGGCACTAGCGCATTTTCAGGCCCTTGCCATACAACAGCGTGACGTTGATGCGCCGGTCTTCGTAGGCGTCGTTGAAGGCAAAGCGGTCGGTTTCATGAAACAGCGTCGAGTTAAAGATGACGCAGCGATTTTCGCGGTACGGCACCCGGATCGAGCGGGCCCCGGAGGCGCTGAGAAAACGCCGGATCTGTGCTTCATCGCCGTTGTATTTCTGGAAGCTCCAGTCGCGCGGCGCCTCAGCATCCCAGATGACCAGGCCGCCACGCTCCGGGTCGAGGCAGGCCTGTTCGCGGGTGATCCAGAAGTTCACGTTCACGGCGGCGAAATCGGCATGCACGTTGATGCCCTTCATCGTGCTGTCGTACTTGAACGCCCATGCCTGTTCGAGCAGATTGCGGTCGAAAATGGCGGGGAAGGCGATCCGCAATTCTTCCGCGATCTGCAGGATCAGGGGCGAGGCAAAGCCATCCTTGAGGGTCGCGCCGAGATAGCCGTTCGGGTACTCCTTCTTCCATACCGTGGCTTCCAGGCAGAAATTGCGAATCGCTTCCAGCGCTGCTGGCGACAGGAAATCGTCGACCCACACCACCTCCGGCCTCGACTCCAGGTAGGCGCGTTCGAGCTGTGCGACATCAAGCTGCGGATTCAGGCACGGCCCGCTGATCGCGACCGGCGCCGGGATATGCACCAGCCTGTTATACGACGGCGCGATGCCGGCTGCGGTGCTGGCGTCAAGCGACAGGGCGCCGGCGTGCACCCCGGCTGCCGGCAAAGCGTCGAGCGCCGCGGCATAGGCGGCAAACCCGGGCGCGAGCAAGCCGCGTTGCCGCAGCAGCGCCATCTGCTCGCGGTCATGCTTGAGGCGATACACCGGCATCGCAACGGCGCCGGCGAGCGGACGGCCATGGTTCTGGTTCAGTTCGGCGGCCTTGCCCAACAGGGCCAGCGCCTCCTCGAAGCGCTGCTGATGGATGCGCACCATCGCAAAGTTGGAGTACACGTCGGCATCCTCGGGGCTGCGCAGGACGGCCTGGGCAAAGCACTGCGCGGCCTGTTCGTCATCGCCCCGCTCATGCAGTGCAATGCTCAGATTGGCAAACGCGTGCGGGTGCGCCGGATTCAGCGCAGTGGCCTGGCGGAAGGCGGCGATTGCCTTGTCGTGCGCGCCCTGTTCGAGCAGCACGACGCCCAGATTGGAGCAGGCGTCGGCGCAGTCCGGTTCCAGGTCAAGGGCGCGCTGGTAGGCGGCGACGGCTTCGTCCTGTTGCCCCAGATCCTGCAACGCCACCCCCATGCTCAGATAGTTGTCGCTGGTTTCCATGCCCAGACTGATCGCCGTGCGGCAGGCAGCAGCGGCGTCGGCAGGGCGGCCCAGCGCCATCATCACGCGGCCCAGATCGGCATGCGCCTCGGCATATCCCGGCCTGAGAACGGTTGCCACCCGCAGCGCGCCGGCGGCATCGTCGAGTCGTCCCAGTTGATTGAAACAGGCGCCCAGATTGGCGTGGGCTTCGGCGTAGTTGGGTTGCAATGCCAGGGCGTGTCGCAAGGACTCGATCGCTTCCTCCGGCCGTCCCAGCAGGCGCAGGATGACGCCCAGATTGGCATGCGCTTCGGTCATGCGCGGCTTGAGCCGGATCGCATGCTGCAGCGCCTCGATTGCGTCGCTGGAGCGACCGCATTCCTGCAGCAGTACGCCGAGATTGGACCAGATCTGCGCGTCGTCCGAGCGCAGCGCCACCGCGCGACGCAAGGCGCCGATGGCGTCGTCGCGCTGGCCCAGTTGCTGCAGCGCGAGCCCCAGCATGACGTGCATTTCAGGCCACTCCGGTTGCAGCGCGATGGCGCGTGAGTAGGCCGTCACGGCACCGGCCAGGTTGCCGGTCTGCTGCAAGGCCATGCCCAGCTCGGCCTGGGCCTGGGCGTCTTCGCAGTCGAGCCCGGGCTCGATCAGTGGCATCGCCTGGAATGCAGCGACGAGATCGGTTGCGGCAGCGCCTGTGGCGGCGTTGCCGGACCGGACGGGAAGTTCTGCGAGGGATGTGTTCATGTTCATGGTGGCACCTTTCGAATCGGATCGGCCTGCGTCAATGGGATCGCCGGTGCTGCCACCGCGCGCTGAAAACATCGGCGAGCGGACGGGTTTGCCGGTGAATTGCCAGCACAAGCATAGGCAAGCCGGCCGACTGAATCTGTGAGAAAACGCACGTGATCGGCATTTGGCGTGATCGTATGCGAGCTACCAGCCGCGCGCCTCCTGCACCATCCGCCGCAGCCGCGCCAGATCCAGAATCACGATGCGGTGTTCTTCGCGCCGGATCAGGTCGGCGCGCACCAGCTCGTTCAGTTCGCGGGTGACCGCTTCGCGATGCGTGCTGATCATGTTGGCCAGATCGATGTGGGTGGGCGCTGGCGTGATGGTGGCCTGGTTCGGGCCGGTCATCTGGTCCTGTGCCAGCCGCAATAGCGCGGCATGGATCCGGTTGCGCACCGCCAGCGTGCTGAAATCGAAGACCCGCTCGGTGAGCCGGCGCACCTGGCCGGCCAGCCGGCGCAGGATCGCCACGGCAATCTGGTGGTTGGCATGGATCAGTTCGCGGAAAGCCGCTGCCGGCATCGCTGCCAGTAGCGCATCCGTGCGCGCCACCCCGGTAGCCGAGCGGCGCTGGCCGTCGATCGCGGCCAGTTCACCGAACATCTCGCCGGCGCACAGATCGCCGAGGATGACCTCGTGCCCCGACCGGGAATAATGGGTCAGCCGGATGGTGCCCTGAACGATAAAGAAGACGCTGTCGCCGCCATCCTGATAACGCAGCACCACGTCGCCGGCAGCCGCATTGCGCCATTGACAGCGCTGTCCGATTTCTTCCAGATCGCGCGCCGGCAAGGCGCGAAATTCCGTAATCACGGCCAGCAGCGAACTGGCCGGCGTGTGTCGCTTCGCTTGTGTCAGCATGACGGCTCCCGGTACTGGTTTGGCTCAGGGGCAGGATTCCATCCACAGTTTCCTGGCGCTGCCCCCAACAAAGATCACGCAAAACGGATTGCGCCTGCCGGCGATGATGGTGAAGGGTTCGATCTCGAACAGGTCCATGGTCAATTTTTCCCGCGCCGGATCAATGAAGCGAAACGCACTCTTCGGCTCTTCCGGCACGAACGGCACGACGTTGCCATTGACATCGATGGCGAGCAGGTAAGCGACATTTTTCACGCCGAGCCGGTCGGCCGTTTGTTTGCTGAAGGTCATCGGTTGTGACGGCAGTTCGGCGTTCTTGCGCGCCGGCTGGGTCTCCGTGTCGGCTGCCGCGGCGAGCGCGCCGGTCAGTGCGAGACAAATGCCGGCGCAAATCCGGCGAGGGGTGGGGTGGAGGAACAGGCTGCGGATCGACATCATGAGGAAACTCCATCGGTGGGTTAAAAAGGGGGCGGCGGTAGCGTGGCCTAAAAGGCGACGGTGAACTGGATGACCAGACTGCGGGCCGGAATGAAGGGCGGGCTTTGCTGGGCCGGGGTGCGAAAGTTGGCATCCTGATAGCGGAATTTCCGGTCCAGCAAATTCCGGCCTTCGACCGTGATCGTGCCCCTGCGCGCCGGCAGGCGCTGGCCGAGCGCCGCATTGAGCAGGGTGAATCGGTCCGCATTGGCGTCCGCGCTCGGGTCGCTGAACGTGTCGACGCGCTGGCGCACGGCGGTGGCGCCGATGCGGCCGAACAACCCGTCCGGATGAAAGTAGCGCACCCCGATCGTGGCGGTATCGGTGCGGATCGCGCTCGGACCGGACAGGAACAGCGCTTGCCGTTCGAAGCGTTCGGCGCGCGCCTCGCCAGACAGCGTCCAGCGCGCCGACAGCTGCCAGCCGAGCGACAGCCGCAGCGCTTTCTCGCGCTGGGTTTCGGTGTCGGCGAGCAGGTTGTCGGCCAGGATCGGCAGGAACAATCGGCGGCGCGAGGCTTCCAGCTGCAGGTTGAGGTCCGGCGCAGCTTGCAGATCGAGGGCGATGGCGTCGCGTCGCGCCCGGCTGCCATTGCCCTCGTCGAAGAACTGGTTGAAACCGCTCACTTCGGTCGGCTCGATGGTTTGCTGCACATACAGCGCCGGCTTGACGGTCTGGAAGGTGGCGGCCCGCAGCATCAGGCGCGGATTGAGTTGCCACTGCAGGCCGAGTTTCGGATTCCATTTCTGCTGCCGGAAATCGGCTTCGGCATAGTCGTCGACGCTGGCGCCAAGCGTGCCGACGACGTCGGCGGACAGGCGCACTCGCGCATAGCCATAGGCATTCCAGCGGCTGCGCCGGAATGCGTTCGGCGCGCCAAACAGATTTTCCTGCACGTCAAAATGGTAGTAGCCGGCGCCAGCGACCAGATTCACATTCTCCAGGCGCAACTGCTGCTGCGCCTCCAGCTGATAGCCCTGGTCCTTTGACGCGAGTGCCGTGGCGCCGTCGGCGTCGAAGCGCTGATGTTCGTCGGCGCTGGTATGGATCAGCGACAACAGCGTATCGGCGCGGGTCGAGCCGGCCCAGTGCGCGCCAAGGCGGGCCGTGGTTTGATCCAGCGTGCGCCGGTACGCCTCGGAATAACGGCCCGGCACACTGTCGAGTGCGATGTCGCCATGGTCGGTGGCGCGATGGCTCAGCTCGGCCTGCAGATTCAGGCGCGGCGTCAGGGCGAACTGGACAAACGCATCGCCGATGGTGTGGCGGATGTCGTTGTTGATGCGAAATCCATCGGTGTCGTAGTGAAAGCCGCCGACGCTCCACGATAGCCGATCCTGCACGCCCGACAGCACCGCTTCGGCACTGCGGGTGCCCTGGGTACCGGCGACCGCCGAGGCGATCAACTGCGTCGCGTTGCGTTCGAACAGCGGATTGAATTCGTTGAAGGCGGGCGCCACCGGCCCGTTCAGGCCCGGTGTGTTGACGCTGGAAAAGGCCAGTTTGGGTTGCACCGGATTGATGTTCAGCGGTTGCAGCAACTGCGCTTGCAGCCGCTCGCTGACACTGGCGATTTCATGCCGCTCCAGCCGCGAGTAGGCGTCCGACAGGAAATGGTGACCGGAATAGCTGGATGCGTCGGCCGCCAGCGATTGCGTCGCTTCGCTCACCGCAAAGCGGTCAAAGGCCAGGTCGTCGTAGATCTTGGCGAGGCCCGCGAGACGGCTGGCGCGGTCCGAATCGAGCAGCAATTGCGAGCGATACACGGCGCGGTTCTGGTTCAGGGCGATCGATTGTTCGAGATCGGCGAGCGCTTCGACCGGCCGGTTCTCGCTCTGTTTGCGTACGGCGTCGTACAGCCACGGCGTCGGGTCGCCCGGATCGATGGTCTTGGCAAGTTGCAACTGGGTGGCGGCCAGGCTGTCGCGCTTTTCCTCGAAATAGGCCTTGCCGAGATAACTGCGCACCAGCGCATCGAGTGGATCGAGGCTGGCCGCGATAACGATGTCGGTACGGCCGCCGGGCAGGTCGCCGGTGCGGATTTTTGCCAGGCCCAGGCCAAGGCGCGGCAGCGGATCGGCCTGGTCGAGCGCGATGGCGCGTTCGAAGGCGGTGATGGCCGGTGCGGTCTGCATCTGCGTCAGGTGCGCGAAGCCCAGCACGGTTTGGGTCTTGGCCAGCTGTGGATCGAGCCGGGTTGCCGTGCCTGCCGACTGCAACGCCGCATCCAGATCGCCGTGCGCCATGTCCAGTTCCGCCAGGCGGGCCCACGCCAGCGCGTTGTTTGGTGCCACGCGAATCGCACTGCGGGCACTGTCGCGTGCCGCGTCGATCCTGAAGTCGGCCTGCTCGACATAACTTTGCGCCAGCCAGGCGGCGGCCGATTGCGCATCGCTGGCGGTGGCCCTGCGCGCGAAATCCGCTGCCGCCGCCTTGTCGTTCCGGACCAGCGCAATGACGGCTTTCAAGGCGTTGGCACGACTGTTGAATGGATTGGCGGACAACACGCGGTCGAGTTCGCGCCCGGCCTCGTCGTGGCGACCGACAGAGAGCAATTCGCCGGCCTGGACGATGCGCCCGTCGGCATCGGGTTTGTCATCGGCGCCGCTGTTGGCAAGCGCTTGCAGGTCGGTCCGGCGATCCAGCACGGCCGGGTAATACAGCGCCCACTGGACCGCGTCAGTCGGCCGGATCGTGAGGTTTTTTTTCGGCGCCTGGCCGGTGGCGGCGACCCCCGCTTCGCCGCCGCCCAGCACGATCCGGCCATACGGATTGTCGAGCGCAACCCGACCCTCGACCACCGCGATCGTGGCGGCGCCGGCGTCGAGGCTGATGGCGAATTCGGTGCCTTCGATGTTGGCGTTGACGAATGGTGTCTTGACCCGGAATGGTTGCGGCGTCCGGGTAATGACATGGATGGCGCCGAGCAGCAAGTCAATCAGCGCGTGCTGGCGGTCCTCCAGGGAACTGATCATGACGGTGGTCTTCTGGTTCAGGCGCAGCATGGTTTCGTTTGGCAGCAGCAACGCCGCGCGGCTGGAAGCACCCACCCGAACCACATCCTGCGCACACAGCGCCATGCCGCTGCCGGCCGCTTGCCATTGGCCCGGTTGCGGCCGCCACAGCTCGACATTGCCCTGCAACGAGACCAGCCGGGCAAGCACCGGCGTGCAGGGCTCGGCGGCGAATGCGGCATGAGAGCACAACACGACGCCGAGGAGGATCGGCGCCATCCAGCGCACGCCGTGGCGAGGTCGACCCGACAGGTTGGCGTCAATGAACAATCCGATGCGCAAGTGGAGGTGGTTCATCTTAGGCAGGATTTACGGAACTTCCAGTTCGAATGTGGGATGAATCGACAGGAATAATTGGTTATCCCGGATTGCCGGAATGGGAGCGCGAGCGCTTCCTGCGCCCATTGCGTGCGTTCAGCGAATGCACAGTAGCGACGCGCGTGCCGTGTTGGTCTTTATTGGTCGCGTAAGGCAATGCCTTGCAGCGTTTTTCGTTTAACGCCGCAATGCCGTGCCTTTTTGATCACAGCGCCATGAAAATTTTTCAAGCCGGGATACCTGTCGCTGCGTCCATTCGAAGCGCTATTTCTCGTCGATGCGTATCACAGCATTCCACGGCTGCGGCGGTACAGCGGTGATATTTCGCACACATTGGTGCAAATAAAAGGACGACGGGCCGTCGTCGGGCCTGACCTGCAGGATCGCCGTAAAGGCCTGCGCGGCTTGCGGCCAGTGTTGCTGGCGGAATCGGTCGAGCGCCGCGGCGAAGGCGTCACACAGCCAGCTTTCCTGCCACGACTGCTGGTCGCGCCGCGCACGGATCTCGACTACCGTGACCGGGCGGGATTTCCCCGGCAGCAGAAATGCACCCAGCGGACGCAGCACGAACTCGTCCAGCCCGTCGACCACCGCTTGCGATGCCAGCACCCGGGTGCCGAGCTGCCGGTTGAGGCACTCGATGCGCGATGCGGTGTTGACGGTGTCGCCCACGGCGCGATATTCGTAATGCTGGCCGGCGCCAACGTTGCCCAATGTCAGCGGGCCACAGTCGAGCCCGATGCGGGTGGCCAGGACCGGACTGGTGGCATCGGCCTGGCGCAGCTTGCCAAGCGCGATGTCGATGTCCAGTGCGGCGTTGCAGGCGTGGGCGCGCAGATGCCGCTCCGAGTCATGGCCGGTCCAGAGCGCCAGCATGGCATCGCCCTTGACGTCCGAGACGATGCCGCCACGTGCCGCCACCGGTGCAAACAGGGTGGCGTAATACCGGTTCATCAGCGCGGTGAGTGCGAGCGGCTCCATGGTTTCGGCCAGGCTGGTGTAACCGGCGGCATCGGTGGCCAGGCAGACGCCGTGACAGGACCGGCTGGCGGCCTGCAGGGAGCGCGTCTCGCTGGCGAGTTGCTCCACCATGGCCGGCGGGACGAAGTGGCTGAAGGCGTGCCGGATTTTGTCACGCTGGCGGCTGGCGCCCAGATAGCGCAGCACGGCGGCGCTCGACAGCGCCAGTGGCACTTGCAGCAACAAGGGTGTCAATAGCGGTAGCCATAATTGACCGCGTGCGAACAGCACCCAGGCGGCGGCCAGATAACCCGTGCCGGCCAGCGCGACCGCAAGCGCTGCATGCGACACGCGCCAGCACCGACACACTAGCGCCAGCAGGAAGCCCCAGCCGAACAGCAGGAGCAACCGCGGGATGGGATCGAGCGGGCGCACTGCGGTGTCATCAAGCAGATTGGCAAATGCGGTGGCGCCGATCTCAACGCCGCTGAGCTGCCAGCCGTCGTCGCGCGAAAACACCGTGTGGTAATCGTCGCGGATACGATCCTGCTCGTTGGCCGAGGCGGCGGAATAGCCAACGAATACCGCCTTGCCACGCAAGCCGCCGGGCGGCCAGCCCAGGCCTTGCACCGCGCGGTCATATGGAATGGTGGTGATGGTGCGCGGCGGGCCGTAGAAATTCAGATGCCTCGCATCCGGCCCGGCATACAGCGCCAGCAGCGCACGCAGCGTGGCCGCGCTGCGCGCATCGATGGTGGCGTCGTGTGCGAGGTCTTGCCGCAACCGATCGATCAATTGCGGATTGGCGTACAGGTGGCGGCGTAATTGCAGCATCAGGCCATCGAGATTGCCGCCACGACGGATGTCCTCCGCACTGGATGGCAAGGTCGCCGCGAAGGCCGGATCGCGCCGTTGCAGGCACTGTCTGAGCAGGGAATAGTGCGGCAATGCGTGGGCCTGCAGCGCCAATGACGGCAAGCTCGGACTGGCGCCGGCATCGGCCTTGAAAAACCAGGCGGCGTTGACCCGTTCTTCGCGTGGCAGGGGCAACGCCGCGCTGCCCAGTGCCGCCTGCAGCAGCTGCGCAACCGGTAGCACCGCGCGCTCCAGCGCGGCCCAGCCGACGCTATCGCCACCGGTGCCGGTGACGACGAGCTGCTCCTGCAGCAACGATTCCACCAGCAATACATTGCCGGCCGCCCGCATTGCCCCGGCCAGCGCCGCGTCTTGTGATGGCGCCGCGGCATCGTGGTCGAACAGCAAGTCAAAGGCGATGGTCGAGGCGCCGGCCTGCAGCAGCTGGTGGATCAACTGCGCGTGCAGCCGACGCGGCCATTGCGCCGGCCTGGCCGGCAAGCCGAGCCGGCTGGCCGATTCGCCGTCGATGGCAATGATCACCACATCGACCGGCGCCGGCAGCGCGCCGCGCCAGCCGAACAGCCAGGCCAGTCCGTGTGTCTGTTCCAGCGCATCGACGACCGGCAGCATCCCGATCAACATGCCCGACAAACCCAATGTCAGGGCGAACAGAATTTCCTTGTACTGGATTGGCATGGCGCGAGGACTGCGGCGGCGGGATGACGCGTACTCCGCGCGCGGGTCAGGCAATTTTCGTGGCTAGCATTGTACTTGTCTCACCATGCCGATTGCAGCGGACCTGGGCGCGTACGGGCAGGCGTTCGGTAGGCAACAGATCAAATTCCGACATGCAACCAAGATGCAGCCTCGCAATGCGATGACGTTGCATTCAGCACGGCACTGCGCGTTCGCGCGATCGTCCGGACGGTCATGACGACAACAACACTGACCAAGGCTAAGCAGGCATGTGGGACAACCATTTCAATCTCGTAATCATCAACTGGCTCGGCCAGTTCAATGGCGCGTCCGCGTCGTTCAATCAGCTCATGCAGTACGTGGAAGGCGCGCACCTGTTCAAGGGCTTGCCGGTCATGGGCGTGCTCTGGTTTTTCTGGTTCCGCGATACCGACCCGAAGTCCGACACGCGCCGGCGCATTATTGCCACCCTGGTTGGTTGCTTCGTGGCGGTATGCATCGCCCGCGTGGTCAATAACCTGGCGCCCTTCCAGCCAAGACCGTTCGCCAATGCGGCGCTGGCGTACCACAACTACGTCGGCCTGGGGCCGCGCGAAAGCCAGTCGCTGTTCGACTGGAACTCATTTCCGAGCGACCATGCCGCGCTGTTCTTCAGTCTCGCAATGGGCATTTTCTTCATCTCGCGCGGCTTCGGCGCGTTCGTCTTCCTGTATGTATTCGTGGTGATCGCGATGCCGCGGGTGTATCTCGGGTTGCATTACCCCACCGATATCGTCGCCGGCGCCGCGCTCGGCATGGCGTCGGTCGCGCTGTGCGCCAGCAGGGCTGCACTTCGTTCGGTCGGTGATCGATGCATGCGGCTATTGCAGCAATACCCGGCGGCGTTTCAGACGGTGCTGTTCATCGTCAGTGTCGAGATCAGCATGATGTTCAGCGATGTCCGACGCTTCCTCACGATGCTGAAATATTTTCTGTGAGGGCGATCGCGCGTGGCGCGTCGTTTCCCACCGCGCGCAAATCCTGAAACTCGCGCGCCGGGGCGCCGGCAGGTTTGCTATGCTGCTGCCTTGCGATTGGTCCGCAGCGCTTTCCGGTGCGGCCGATCCGATTTCTGGAGCAATCAACATGGCCTCTTTGCAGGAGCAATTTTTAAAAGCCGGCCTGGTCGACAAGAACAAGGTCAAAGTCGCTCATCAGGACAAGAGCAAGCAGCAAAAGGCCGAACGCCGCAGCGGCACGCAGTCGGTCGATGAAGCGCGCGTGGCGGCACTCGACACACAACGCAAGAACGCCGAGCGGGCGCGCGAAATGAATGCGCAGCGCGATGCGGCAGCGACCCAGAAGGCGGTGCTGGCGCAAATTGCGCAGATGGTGCAAAAGAACCGGCAAAGCAAGGGCGCCGGCGAGCTCGCCTACAACTTCACCCATGCCAACAAGATCGAACGGATGTATGTCTCGGCCGCAGTGCAGGGGCATCTGATCGCTGGCCGCCTGGTGATCGTGTGCCAGGGTGGCGTCACCGAACTGGTGCCGCGCATCATTGCCGACAAGATCGCCGAGCGCGACGCCAGCATGGTAGTGCGCACCAGCAAGGCCGTCGCCGAGGTGGATGCCGATGATCCGTATGCCGCGTTCCAGATTCCGGACGACCTGATCTGGTAACGCATGCCGCTGGCCGGTTCAGCGCGGGCCGGAACGCGCCCGCCTGACCGGGTGCGCTATCCGGAAAACGTGTCGAACGCTTTCAGCGCATGGGTGGCATACATCATGGACGGGCCGCCGCCCATGTAGACGGCGGTCCCCAGCACCTCCTCGACTTCGGCGCGGGTAGTGCCCAGTTTCACCAGCGTCTGCACGTGAAAGCCGATGCAATCGTCGCAGCGGCAGGCTACCGATATGCCGAGCGCTACCAGTTCGCGGGTCTTCTTGTCGAGCGCGCCCTCGCGCGTCCCGGCGATCGCCAGCTGGCTGAACGCCGCCATCAGCTCCGGCTGCGACTGGCGCAGGCCACGCATTCCATCGGCCACCTCCTTGGTGAGTTCCTTGTAGTCTGGAATCCCGCTCATGTTCGCTCCCCCCTGTCAGGCAAATCAAAAAACAATCCCGCGTAGCCGACTCCGGCATTGCGGTGGTCACGTCAATCAGCACAAGTTGTGCCAGCGGTGGAGCAGGTGACGCAAGCGCCGGAACGTGGCGGCCGTTGCGGCTGGGTCGTGCGTTTGCATCGGTCACTCATGCGGCAAGACTGCCAACCGTGGCAGAACGGACTGTCGCTGGCAGTAACGTCACTGCCAAGTCCACGCCGCGCCGCGCACGTGTTGCAGAAAAAATCGTTATAAATCAATTCGCTATTTTTGTGCGGCCAGAATGACCGTGCTGGTACGGTTATTGCGAACGATGGGCAGTGAAACGCAACCCAGTGCCATTTTTCGGAGACAGGCCATGACGATTCCATCCAGACTGCAGGTCGAAGGTTTTTTCGATCCCGATACATGGACCGTCAGTTACCTCGTCATCGATCCGGCCACCCGGCAATGCGCGCTGATCGACAGCGTGCTGGATTACGATCCCAAATCCGGTCGCACGACGACGACGTCGGCAGACAAACTGATTGCGCGGGTGCGCGAAACAAACGCCGAGGTCCAGTGGATTCTCGAGACCCATGCCCATGCCGATCACCTGTCGGCCGCGCCATACCTGCAGCAACAACTCGGCGGGAAAATCGGCATTGGCAAGCACATCACCGCCGTGCAGCAAGTGTTCGGCAAGCTGTTCAATGCCAGTGACGATTTCAATCGGGACGGCAGCCAGTTCGATCATCTGTTCGATGACGAGGAAGTCTTCCGGATTGGTTCGGTGCCATGCCGGGCGCTGCATACGCCGGGCCATACACCCGCCTGCATGACCTACGTGGCCGGCGAGGGTGACGACATCGCTGCCTTTGTTGGCGACACGCTGTTCATGCCCGACTACGGTACGGCCCGATGTGATTTTCCAGGTGGCGACGCACGCACGCTGTTTCATTCGATTAACGTGGTATTGAGCCTGCCGGCCCATGCCCGGCTCTACATGTGTCACGACTATTTGCCGGGTGGACGCGAGGTGCAGTTTGTCAGCACCGTGGCAGAACAGCGCGCCCAGAACATCCACGTGCGCAACGGCATTACCGAAGAAGCTTTTGTCGCCATGCGCACCGCGCGCGACGCCACGCTGGACATGCCGACGCTGATCCTGCCCGCGGTGCAGGTGAACATGCGCGCCGGCCATTTTCCCGAGCCGGAAGCCAATGGCGTGCGCTACCTGAAGATTCCGTTAAACGTGTTGGGTTGAGTCGCAACCGGTGGCTTCCGGCTTGTCCCGGCCTGAATTTCAACAACCAAGGAGATAGCATGAACAAGAACGTCGGTGGTATTGATCGCGTAGCCCGCATCCTGCTCGGAATCATTGTCTTGAGCTTGTATTTTGTACTCGAAGGCAATCTGCGCTGGTGGGCGCTGGTTGGCTTCGTGCCCTTGATGACGGGCCTGATCGGCTGGTGCCCGGCTTACGTGCCGTTCGGCATCAAGACGTGCGGGATGCGGCGCAGCTAAGTCAGCAACCTGCCATGGTCAGCAGTTGAGCCGTGGCGCCGCCGTCAAGCCAGGCCTTGCTGTTTCAGGCGACGGTACAGGGTGCGTTCGCTCACGCCCAGGCTCGCGGCCAGTTCGCTGCGGGTGCCTTTGAACGTCGCCAGCGTGTGGGCCAGCGGCGCACCCGTCACTGGTGCTGTTGCCAGCGCCGCCGGGGTTGCGGGAAGATGCAGTTCCCGGATCACGCCATCGTCGGCAAACAGCCGCGCACGCTCCAGCACGTTGCGCAGTTCGCGGATATTGCCGGGCCAGTCGCGCCGCTGCAATTGCACCATCGCCTGCGGCTCGATGCTCAGCTTGCGCCTGCCCGCGGAGCTGCGCTGCAGGAAGGAATTGACCAGCAACGCGATGTCTTCGACCCGTTCGCGCAACGGCGGCAGCATGATCGGGAACGCGCTGATGCGGTAGTACAGGTCCTGGCGGAAGTCGCCCCGCGCCATCATTGTTTCGAGCGGCTTGTGGGTCGCTGCCACCAACCGGAAATCCGCGTGCAGCGTATCAATGCTGCCGACCCGGCGATAGGTGCCGGACTCGATCAGGCGCAGCAGCTTGACCTGCATTGCCAGTGGCACATCACCGATTTCGTCAAGGAACAGGGTGCCGCCTTGCGCGGTCTCGACCAGGCCGGGCTTGCGCACCGTGGCGCCGGTAAAGGCGCCTTTCTCATGGCCGAACAATTCGCTTTCGAACAGCGTTTCGGTCAGTCCCGAGCAATCGACGACGACGAACGGGCCGCTGGCGCGCTCGCTCGCTTCATGCACGGCGCGGGCAAACAATTCCTTGCCGGTGCCGGACTCTCCCAGCAGCAGCACCGGCAGCGTCGACGGCGCAACCCGTTGCAGTGCCGACAGGGCGGCATTGAAGGCGGGTGAGCGGCCGACCAGACCCTCGGCGCTCGGATGCGCCGAGACGCTGCGTACCACCGCCAGCCGTTCCACATAGGCGGTGATGGCGCCGCCTGCATCAAGAATCGGACGCAGTTCGACATCGACATGCTCCGGACCGCGCGGCGTATGGTGGATATGCAGTACGCGGTCGGGGCCGCGCAATTCCTGCGCTTTTTTCATCGGACAATGCTCGCCGGCCTGGTCGCACGGCACCTCGTAATGATGCGACACGCGATAGCATTTCTGGCCGATGGTGGGTTTGCCAACGATCGCGAACTGGCGTTGATAGGCCGTGTTGGCGGCCAGGATGTTGTAGTCGGGATCGAGCACGATCATCGGGTGCGGCTCGTGTTCAAGGTACGAGACCAGCGACTGCACTTGCGCGGCGCGCTCGGCGGGAATAACTGGTTGGGTTGGCACACGGTCTCCTTGGAATGCAACCACTCTGTCGCAGCACTGCCAACACTGTCAAGGAAAACTGCCAATGGCAGTGGGTCGACCAGGCGGCGCGGTGCGGCAGCTCTCTCGGCATGGAAAAAACTGCGCCAAATCAAGCACCTGCGGGCCGTCCCAGTAACCAGTTCAGTTGGCATGCTTATTGCGGTTAGCCAAGACACACCTGTATCAACAGGCCTCCACTATCCGGAAACGACCATGACACGCACTGCATCACTTCACGTCGAAGGCTTTTTCGATCCTGTCACAGGGACCGTCAGTTATCTGGCGCTGGATACGTGCACCGGTGAATGCGCCCTGATCGACAGCGTCCTCGACTACGACGGCAGTTCTGGCCGAACCACCACCCATTCCGCCGACAAGTTGATCGCGCGCGTGGGCGAGTTGGGCGCCACCGTTCGCTGGCTGCTGGAAACCCATGTGCATGCCGATCATTTGTCGGCCGCACCGTATCTCAAGGAGCGACTCGGCGGCCAGATCGGCATTGGCCAGCAGATCACGACAGTCCAGCAAGTGTTCGGCACGCTGTTCAATACCGGTCGCGAGATGGCGCGCGATGGCAGCCAGTTCGACCGGCTGTTCGCCGACGGTGACACCTTTGCCCTGGGCGGCCTGGCCATCCGCGCCATCCACACGCCTGGCCATACGCCGGCCTGCATGACATACGTTATCGACCACGGAGACGAGACCGCCGCGTTTGTCGGCGATACCCTGTTCATGCCCGACTACGGCACGGCGCGTTGCGACTTTCCGGGAGGCGACGCCGCCACGCTGTTCCGCTCGATCGCCAGAGTCTTGAGCTTGCCCGACAACAGCAGGCTGTACATGTGCCATGACTACCTGCCGGGAGGACGAACACTGCAGTTCGTCAGTACCGTGGCCGAGCAGCGCGCCGATAATATCCATGTGCGCGCCGGCATCAGCGAAGCCGGGTTCGTCGCAATGCGCACGGCGCGCGACGCCACGCTGGCAATGCCGACGCTGCTGCTGCCATCGGTGCAGGTGAACATGCGTGCCGGTCATTTGCCGCAACCTGAAGACAACGGTACGCGCTACTTGAAGATTCCCCTCAATGTCGCTTGAGGCGGCGCTCGGGCCAACCATAAAAACCAACGGAGACTTCCATGGACATTCGGCAACTCAGTCCCGCCATTTCCGTATCGCCGCAGATCCTGCCATCCGAGCTGGTCACCCTGCGGCAGGCCGGCTTTCGCGCCATCATTTGCAATCGTCCCGATGGCGAAGGCGCTGACCAGCCACTGTTCGCCGAAATTGCCCGCGCGGCCCAGGAAGCCGGCATCGAGGCGCATTACCTGCCGGCCGAATCCGGCAAGGTCAGCGACGAGCAGGGCGTCGCATTCGGCGCCTTGCTGGCCAGCGTGCCCAAGCCGGCGCTGGCCTTTTGCCGCACCGGCATGCGCTCGACCACCATGTGGGCCTTGTCGGAATCCGGCAAGCTGCCGCTGCCGCAGATTATCTTCGCCGCGCAACAGGCCGGATTCGACATGAAAGGGGTGGTGCGCCGTATCGCCAACCATGGCCGCACGCCGGTCGAAGTGGCCGAGGCCGAACATGCCGTGGTGATCATTGGCGGCGGCGCGGCCGGGATCGCTACTGCGGCGAGCATGCTGGCGCGCAGTCCGGGGCTGGATATCGCCATCATCGATCCGGCTGACGTGCACTATTACCAGCCGGGCTGGACGCTGGTCGGCTGCGGCGTCTTCGATGCCGCCAGCACTGCGCACACGATGGCGTCGACCATCCCGCACGGTGTGCACTGGATCAAGTCGGCCGTGGCAGCGTTCGAACCGGAGCGCAATGCCGTGATTCTCGATGGCTGCCGCGTGGTGAAGTACCAGCAGTTGGTGGTGTGCCCGGGTTTGAAGCTGAACTGGCAGAGTATCGAGGGCCTGTCGGAGACGCTCGGACGCAATGGCGTGACCTCGAATTACCTGTACCACCTGGCGCCGTACACCTGGAAACTGGTGCAGGAGCTGCGCAAGGGCAGGGCGATCTTTACCCAGCCGCCGATGCCGATCAAATGTGCCGGTGCGCCGCAGAAAGCGATGTATCTATCCGCCGATCACTGGAAGCGCGAAGGCGTGCTCGACCAGATCGATATCGCGTTCTGCAACGCCGGCGCAGTGCTGTTTGGCGTCGCCGCATACGTGCCGGCGCTGATGCAATACATCGAGGCGTATGGCATCCAGCTCAACTTCGGGCATACGCTGACGCGCGTCGACGGCGCCGCCAGGACCGCCACCTTCAACCGTGCCAGCGCCGATGGCAGCATCGAATCGATAACGCGCGAATTCGATCTGTTGCATGTGGTGCCGCCACAAATTGCGCCGGATTTCATTCGCGTCAGTCCGCTGGCCGATGCGGCCGGATGGATCGATATCGACCCGGCCACGTTACGCCACAAGACCTTCAGCAATATCCACGCGCTCGGCGACGCCGGCAATTCCGGCAATGCCAAGACTGCTGCCGCGGCGCGCAAGCAGGCGCCGGTGGTCGCCCACAATGTGCTGGCGGCGATGGGCAAAGTGAAGGGGAGTGCGCATTACGACGGCTATGGCTCGTGCCCGCTGACGGTTGAACGCGGAAAAATCGTGCTGGCCGAATTCACTTACGGCGGCAAGCTGGCGCCGAGCTTTCCGGGCTGGCTGATCGATGGTACCAAGCCATCGCGACTGGCGTGGCTTCTCAAGGAGCGCATTTTGCCGCCGCTGTACTGGCGCGGCATGCTCAAGGGGCGCGAGTGGCTGGCCAGGCCGGAGCTGGCGGATCTGTAATGGTAGCGGCAGCGCATCGTTGATGCCGCTGCCGCAATGTGAAGCACGATTATCTGGAGTGACATCATGATCGACTGGAATCACTTTACCCCCTGGACATCATTGGCCGGCGGCGCATTGATCGGGCTGGCGGCGGCCTTGTTCATCTTGTTCAATGGCAGGATCGCCGGCATCAGTGGCATTCTCGGCGGCCTGCTGGAATGGCCCAAGGGTGACATCGCCTGGCGCGTGGCGTTCCTGCTCGGCATGGTTGCCGCACCCTTGATTTACGGGATGGTGGCGCAGCTGCCGACGGTGCAGATCGAGGCCGACACCCCGACCCTGATCGTGGCCGGACTGCTGGTCGGCATTGGCACCCGCTACGGTTCCGGCTGCACCAGCGGACACGGTGTGTGCGGCCTGTCGCGCCTGTCGCCGCGTTCGCTGGTGGCCACGCTGGCCTTCATGCTGGGCGGATTCGCCACGGTATTCGTCGTCCGTCACGTTCTCGCTTAAGGAAACCATCATGCAAGTACTGTTCGCTTTGATCGTCGGTCTGGTTTTCGGCATCGGCCTGATCGTCTCGGGAATGACCGATCCCGCCAAGGTGCTCGGCTTCCTCGACCTGGCCGGTCGCTGGGACCCGTCGCTTGGCATGGTCATGGGTGGCGCGATCCTCGTTGGCAGCGTCGCGTTTCGTGTTGCGGGTCGCCGTCCGCGCGCACTGCTGGGTGGTCCGATGCGGCTGCCGACGGCTTCCCACATCGACCGCCGGCTGGTGCTTGGTGGCCTCGTGTTCGGCGCGGGTTGGGGGCTGGCGGGCTACTGCCCCGGTCCGGCACTGGCCTCGTTGCTCAGTGGCAGTCCCAAGCCGCTGATTTTCGGCGCAGCGATGCTGGTTGGGATGGTGATCTTCGCGCTGCTTGAGCGCCTGCCCTCCCGTCGCAAGCAAGGCGCGTGAGTCATGCCGCCGTGTCCATAGGATACCCATGTTGATCGCATCGACGCTTGGCCTGGTGGTCGGCGTGATTCTGGCGCTGACCGGCGCTGGCGGCGGCATTCTGGCCGTTCCGCTGCTGGTGTTCGGCTTGCAGATGAGCGTGGCGCAAGCCGGGCCGATCGGCCTGCTGGCGGTCGGCATGGCCGCCGCCCTGGGCGCCTTCCTGGGTCTGCGTGAAGGCATCGTGCGTTACCGCGCTGCGCTGCTGATTGCGGCGGCCGGCACGTTGCTGTCGCCGCTGGGACTGTGGATTGCGCACCGCATCGACAACCGCTGGCTCAGCGTGCTGTTCGCCGCCATTCTGCTGCTGGTCGCCTTCAAGACCTTCCGCCAGGCCAGTGGCGGTGCGCTGGCGACGCAACCTGCGCGCAGCATGCAGCCCTGCATGCGCGACCCGGGCAGCGGTCGTTTCATCTGGACCAGCAGTTGCGCGCGCGCGCTGGCCCTGTCGGGCGCCATCGCCGGGTTGATGTCCGGCTTGCTGGGCGTAGGCGGCGGTTTTGTGATGGTCCCCGCGCTGCAGCGCTACACCAACCTGGTGATCCAGTCGATCGTGGCGACCTCGCTGGCCGTCATCGCGCTGGTATCGCTCAGCGGTGTCGTTGCCAGCGCACTTAGCGGCGGCATGGCCTGGGCGGTAGCACTGCCGTTCTCGGCAGGCGCGCTGGTCGGCATGATGGCAGGTCGCATGGTGTCGGCGCGCCTGGCCGGACCGCACCTGCAGATTGCCTTTGCCGCCGTCGCAGGCACGGTCGCGCTCGGCATGCTGGCGCGGGCGCTGGGGTGACTCCACTGCAGTGCCGCAGGCATTCCTTTCGGCGCGGCAGGGGCTGCCATGCGGTCCGGCGATCGCGGCTACACTGGCGACTTCTCTCCCGGAGTCCATTCCATGACGCACCCCATTTTGATCGTCCCCGGCATCGGCAACTCAGGCCCCGGGCATTGGCAAAGCCTTTGGCAGGCGCGTTTGCCAAGGGCCGAACGGCTGCAGGTGCCGGATTGGGATCGCGTCGCGTGTGACGACTGGGTGGCGGCACTGGCGCGCCACGTGCAGGCACTCGGCGCCGACACCACGATCGTGGCGCACAGCCTCGGTTGCCTGACGGTCGCGCACTGGGCCGCGCGCTACGGCGTCAAGATCCGTGGCGCCTTGCTGGTGGCCGTGCCCGATCCGGCCGCGGCTGCATTTCCCACCACGGAGACCTCGGGCTTTACACCGGTGCCGACGCAACGTTTGCCATTTCCCGCTATTGTGGTGTCCAGCACGAACGACCCGTATGGCAGCATCGGCTACGCGCGTGGTTGCGCCGAACAGTGGGGCAGTCCATTGGTCGATATCGGACCGCGCGGGCACGTCAATGCTGACAGCGGTCTGGGCGACTGGCCCGCAGGGTTGGCGTTGCTCGAACAGCTGTTGTCCGGAGCTGAGCCCGAACAGGGGTCGTCCGCAGACCGGCGCCCAGCATCACCGATTTGATTTTTCCTTCTACCGAATCACCCATTTTTGAAAAGGACTATTCCCATGGCCACTATCGCATTTCTCGGTACCGGATTGCTTGGATCCGCTTTTGCCGAAGCCGCTGCAAAACGCGGTGACGTTGTCACTGCATGGAACCGTTCGGCCGCCAAGGCGCAGGCACTGACTGCCTTTGGCGTGAAGGTTGCCGCCGATCCGGCCGCCGCAGTCCATGGCGCCAGCCGGGTGCATCTGGTCCTGAAGGACGATGCCGTGGTCGAGGAAGTGATCGCAGCGGCGCGGTCGGGATTATCCGCCGAGGCGATCCTGATCGATCACAGCACGACGTTGCCGGCGCTGACAGCGATCCGCGCGGAGAAAATGCGCGCGGCAGGGCTGAAGTATCTGCACTGCCCGGTCTTCATGGGGCCGCCCGCAGCGCGCAATGCGCAGGGCGCGATGATGGTGGCCGGTCCGAAAGCACTTTATGACATGGTCGTCGACGACCTCGCAAAGATGACCGGCAAAGTCCAGTACATGGGCGAGCGCAGCGATCTGGCGGCAGCCAACAAGCTGCTGGGCAATGCCATGATCATTGGTCTGGTCGGGGTCATGGCCGATGTCCTGACGCTGGCGCAGGCCAGTGACGTCGATGCAATCGATGCCATCGGATTGCTCTCGTTGCTCGATCTGAACGCGATGGTCAAGGGGCGCGGCATGAACATGGCGAAGGGCGATTTCACGGCGAGCTTCGAACTGAGCATGGCGCGCAAGGACGTTGGCCTGATGCTGCAGACCACCGGCTCCCGTCCGATGGCGACCCTGCCGGCGGTCGCGGCGCGCATGGACAAGCTGATCGAACAGGGCCACGGCGCCGAGGATGCCAGCGTGCTTGGCGTGGACGCCGTCGCGCGCGCTTGACGCACCGGCAGTCTGCCGCGATCACTTTATGGAGAGCACATCATGCCACTCGTTCGTATTGATATTCCCGCAGCCACTTCCGCAGACGACCAGAGCGCGCTCGCCGATGCTGTCCACGGCGCGCTGGTGGCGACCTTCAACGTGCCGCTGCCAGATCGCTTCCTGACCATCAACCGGCGGGCGCCCGGCACCATGATTTGCTCCGACGAGTTTCTCGGCATCCGGCACACGGACCAGGTGGTGTTCATCGAGATCAATTGTTCGTTCGGCCGTTCGGTCGACATGAAGAAGAATTTCTATGCGCGCACTGCGGCCGACATTGCCGCCACGACCTCGTTCAAGGCAGAGGATGTGATTATCAATTTGATCGAGACGGCGCGCGAGAACTGGTCGTTCGGGAATGGGCTGGCCCAGTACGCGCAGTAGGGTGGATGCGCTGGCGAAAACCCGGTGACGTCACTGCAATGTGGAGAGGGTGCGGGATCGGCTTGCGTCACGTGCGCTCCCGCACCCAATCTTATGCACACAATCTGTGGATAACCTTGTGCATAAGGCACGGCTGGGTTGCCTCGCCCCAATAACCGCGCCAGTCTCCGGCGCTGCCAATCAAACAGGCATGCCTGTCACAGCAGCCCGCGAGGTCATCCATGCGCTGCGGCGACAACCTCGCCCGCCGGCGCATTTCCATCGAACAGCTTGACGCGATAGCTCCGACGCGAGAAGCGCCAGCGCCGATCGGCGCCGCGCACCAAGTCGTCGGTATAGGTCGCAAGAATGTTCATGCCATCGGCGCCGCCCAGCAAGGCGCGCTGGTCGGGCTTGATATGACCGATCTCGTTCAAGGTCCAGCGCGCCTGTGCGGTGTCGTCGGTGATGTGCAGGATGACCCCGGCGTGGGTCATCTGCACGAACAGCGACATGGCCTCGACCGCCCGCTGGGCCTCAATCAGAATGGCATCGATGCCAACCGTGGTCAGATTCACCGGCGCGCCGAGCTCCCATGTGGCATCGGCAGTCCAGCATTCCCGCCAGGTCGGCCAGTCGCGCTGGTTTACTGCATCGGTGTAGCGTTCGGTGAGCGATCGAATGGCAATGTCGTCGTCGCGTTGTTGCCGGGTGGCCATTTCCGGCGCGTAGCGGGTAGGCGTCATGGTGCTCAAATCGTTGCGCCGCCGTTGACGAGCAGGTGCTGGCCGGTCATCCAGCGCGCGTCGTCACTGACCAGGAACGCCACCACGCCAGCAATGTCATCGGGATGACCAATGCGGTTGAATGGCGACTGTGCGGCAGCCTCGGCCTGCAGCGCCGCTGGCGCATTCTCGAACATGCCCGGTGAGGTCGGGCCTGGCGCGACCGAATTGACCGTGATGCCACGTGCACCCAGTTCCTTTGCGAGCACTTCGGTGTACATGCGCGGAACGATTTTGCTGGCGGCGTAGATTGCGGTATTTGCCAACGGAAAATAGGTGGTGGAGGACGACACATTCACAATGCGGCCGTCCGGCCCGAGCCGCTTTGCCGCTTCCTTTGCAACAAACAGCGGCGCCTTGGCATTGAGCGCGAAGACCCGGTCCCAATCTGCTTCATCGACTTCGTCGAGCGGCTTCAGCACGCCGATGCCGGCATTGTTGACGAGAATGTCGAGCCGTCCGAAAGCGCGCTCGGTTTCTTCAAACAGCCTGGCGATGTCGGCAGCCTTGGTGACGTCAGCCTGGACCGCGATGGCGCGCCCCCCCGCGCTGGTAATCTCTGCGACGATCGACTCTGCTGCGGCGGCATTGCTGGCGTAATTGATGACGACGGCCGCGCCATCGCGCGCCAATCGTCGGGCGATGGCGGCGCCGATGCCGTGGCTGGAACCTGTGATGACTGCGACTTTCTGATCGAATTTTTTCATGGAAATCTCCGGTGGGCAAGACTGATAAACTGAGGGGTAACAATCGGTCGTCGTTCGTATAACGTCGTTAAGTTTTTAATATAACACGGTTATACTGAGCGCGTTTACATTTGAGAGGAACCGGTTCTTGGTCAAGCACGAACAATCCATGAAAGAGCGCATCCTGTCGGCCGCACTGGTGCTGTTGCGCGAACAGGGTGCGGATGCTGCGTCGGCGCGCGCGATCTGCGAGCGGGTCGGCATCAAGGCGCCGACGATCTACCATCACTTTGGCAGCCTCGGCGGGCTGCATCAGGCTGTGATCGACGCCACCTTCGCCCACGCCATCGCGCGAAAGAACCTGGTGCGCAGCGAGGACGCGCGTACGGATATCGAATACGGTTGGGATGCGTATGTCACGTTTGCGCTGGAAGAGCCGGCCCTGTTCGACATGATGAATCGGCAAATGACATCGGGACCTTTGTCGGCAATCGGATTGGCGTCGTTTGCGGGCTTGACTGAAAATTTCACGCGGCTGCAGGAAAAGGGATTGCTAACGACGACGCCTGAACTGGCCGCACAGATCACGTGGGCGGCAGCCCATGGCGTGTGTTGCCTTGCCGTGGCTGCGCGCTTTGGCGGGCCCTTCAACCCCGCGATGTCGACCTTGTTGAAGAAGGCGACGCTGGATGCGCTGGTAGCGTAAGCGGGTTACGGGCGACGGGGCGTCGACCTCAACGCCTCCATCACGGGCCGCTGGTGGAGGCGATGCGCCATCAATTGAAGACGGAATCCGATGCCGCCAATGGGAGGCGAACCGCGAGGGCGTTCATCGCCAGTGCGTGGGTCATTTGGGTATCGGTCGTGCAGCAGTCTGGCAGTATCGTTACCGCGTATTTTTCAGCGGCCTTTGAGATCGCGGTATGCGTCACGCAATTCTGGGTCAGCATGCCGCAGATAAGCAACGTATCGACCTGCCGCTTTGACAGCTCGGCTTCCAGCGTGGTGTGGTGAAAACTGTCTGCGAAGCTCTTGGTGACGATGATGCTGTCTGGCGCCGCGGCAAGAATGCGCGGATGAATTCCTGCACCGTTCGTGCCTTCGTTCAAAAAGGGCGCCAGGCCTTTGGCCGCAGGGGCGATGTGCTGGACAAGAATGACCGTGATGTCCTTTGTACGGGCCGTGGCAATGGCCTGCTCGATTCTTTTCAGCGTGATGTCGGCATTCCAGGTCGGGTATTTCCCTTCAGGGAAATAATCGTTTTGTACGTCGATAACGATCAGGGCTTGGGTCGGCATGAGGAATTCCTGGTGGGTTGGGGAAAGCACATGTTGTCGTATTGCTTGATTTCGCGATAGCGACCCGAAGGGCATTAAGCGGTAAGATCGGGCAATATTTTTCTTTTGGCCAGACCGACATGCCATAAATCACCATCGCCGTTCTGGCGTTTGATCGCATCAGCCCCTTTCATCTTTCGGTGCCTTGCGCCGTGTTTGGCGAGAGTCATCCGGGCATGCCTCGCATTGCGCTCAAGGTGTGCGCTGCCGAGTCCGGGCTGATCACCACAACGGCAGGTTTTACGGTAGGTGCCAAATATGGCCTGGCTGCGCTGAAGACGGCCGACACCATCATTGTTCCCGGCTGGCGTGATCCGGCGGAAAAGCCGCCGGCATTGCTTCTCAAAGCCCTGGTCGCGGCCCATCGGCGCGGCGCGCAAATCGTCGGACTTTGCCTCGGGTCGTATGTCCTTGCCGAAGCCGGCCTGCTGGATGGCAGATCTGCCACCACTCACTGGTCGTATGCCGGCGATTTCGCACAGCGTTACCCGACAGTGCGTGTGAATGCCAATGTGCTGTATGTCGAGGATGGCAACGTGCTGACTTCAGCTGGCACCGCCGCTGGCATCGATTGCTGCCTGCACATGGTGCGTCAACGTTACGGCGCCGCGTCAGCCAATCTGGTCGCCCGGCGACTCGTGGTTGCGCCGCATCGGCGGGGCGGACAAGCACAATTCATCGCGCAGCCCATACCGGTCACGTCCAGAGAGAACCGGCTATCCGGTTTGCTGGAGACAGTGCGTGCCAATCTCGGCGCGCCGCATAGTCTTGATAGTCTCTCAGCGCAGGCGCTGATGAGTCGCCGTACGCTAACGCGGCAATTTCGCCAGCTCACCGGAACCACAGTTGGCCAGTGGCTGCACGATGAACGCCTCACGTTCGCCCAGCGGTTGCTTGAATCCAGCGACCATTCGATTGAAGCCATTGCCGCATTGGTCGGTTTCGGCTCGCAGGAGTCATTCAGATTGCACTTCCGGCGCGCATTTCAGGTCTCGCCGGTGGCCTGGCGACACACTTTCAAGGGTTGATGTCGGGATGGGCCGGGGGTGTTCGGGGGCAATTGACTTGATCTGACCGGTGCATAACGGGCCTCAGGCCATGGAAGATCGGTCAACCTAAAATGTCATGCTTGCTTGGGGCGCACCGACGAGGCGTACTCGGACTTGATATTGGGATGGTGCGCGTGTGGCATTGAAGCCTCCTGAGTTGGCGACCCAATGGCGCAGAAATGGCGCAGAACCCGTAAACGAACAAGGGTCAGCACATGGCTGACCCTCTGGATTCTTGGCTCCCCGACCTGGACTCGAACCAGGGACCTGCGGATTAACAGTCCCAAGGTCCGTTATATCCCAGCATATTCTATTATATTTTAATCTATACAAATCAACGGCTTATCCGTAATATTCGTTGGCGGTTATATTTAAATATATACCGAAATACTCCGGGATTGTAACCCCGGCGTAACCCCGCAACGTTGAAATACGGAATGGCTCATGTCTCAAAAAAAGTTAGAAATAAATTTCACAAAAGATAACATTGCTTCGTTACCACTCCCGGAAACTGACCGTGTTACCTACCACGACTCCCACAAATTGGCGTCCGGGTTGCAGCTTCGAATTGCTGCCAGTGGATCCAAAACGTTCTGTGTTTTCCGGCGCGTGAGGGGAGGGCAACCTGAGCGTGTAACCCTAGGTCGCTACACTGACATGTCCATCGACCAGGCAAGGCGTCAGGCAGGGCAAATCAATGCGGCTATTGCGGACGGCAAAAATCCAGCTGCGGTAAAACGAGCCCATAAGGCAGAACCCACATTTGGCGATCTGTTCGGCGAATATATCCGCCGTCATGCCAAGCCCAACAAGCTGACTTGGGCGGAGGACGCTCAGCGATACGAGCAATATTTGAGTAAGCCGTTGGGGAACAAGAAATTGTCTGCAATTGACCGGAATGTCGTTGCAAGCATACACAGCAGTATCACCCTGGGCGGTCATCCTATCGTTGCAAACCGGGTGCTGGCGCTGGTGTCCAGTGTGTATGGCTGGGGCATCAACGTCGGCTTGTGCGACGTCAATACAGCAAAGGGGATCAAACGCAACAGGGAAAATAGCCGTGATAGGTTCTTGCAGGGTGACGAATTTCCACGTTTTTTTGCGGCGCTGGCGGAGGAAACGAATCAAACAATGAAAGATTATTTTTTGGTGTCACTTCTAACCGGTGCGAGGCGAGCGAACGTCTTGAGCATGCGTTGGGCCGATATAAATTTCGAGAGGGCCGAATGGCGGATTGAGGAAACCAAGAACGGGACACCACAGACAGTTACATTATCGCCAGAGGTGATATCGATCTTGAAAGAAAGAGAGCCTCAACAGGTGGCAACATTCGTCTTCCCCGGCTCTGGAAAAAGTGGTCACCTTATGGAACCAAAAAAAAGTTGGAAGCGGATATTGGAACATGCCGCGTTGGAAAATTTAAGGGTGCACGATCTCCGTCGTACATTGGGCAGCTGGCAAGCAAAATCCGGAGCATCACTTGCGATTATCGGTAAATCATTGAACCACAAAAATGTGGCAACAACAGCGATTTATGCAAGGCTCGACCTTGACCCCGTTAGGTTGAGCGTGAATATGGCTACTAGTGCGATGATGGCTGCCGGCAAAGAAAAGACGGCATCGTCAATTCCCAATGATCCAACGGACTAAAATCACTCGTGTCAAGTAACTGAATTCATGCAAATTCTAAGTAAGAAGGGAATGTAGGTGGGGTCCATTAACCAAAATTATCGACGAAGTCTTGGATTCGGAGCCGTAATTCTCTTGTAGATACCACGCCCATTCCGTTTTTTTAGCTCGTCAATACTCGGTCGATGTGGCCAATATTGTCCCTGATCTACAATGTAAAACGTCGACGTTTGCAAAGAGTATTGTGAATACTGCGTGGCTTTTTCAATCATCGCTGCAAATGGCGAAGGCACAAAATATGTGTCAATCCATATGTCAATGTCTTCGGGCGTGACGCCAAGCAGCCGACAAGCTTCAATCACCCCACCCAGATTTTCGATGGCACAGGTTACGTCATTGTTCACATCAACGATACGGACCTGCTTTGGTCTTCGGCTTTCTTGAACGTGGTCTTTTCTGTTGTACTGTTGAAGGATGTCGAGCACGGATTGGGTAGGAACTGACATCAATCTGTACTCCGCAGCAGCTGTAACTCCATACCGCTCAGCTTTGCCATGACTTTTGCCTTGTCGATGTCAACGATCCGCTGACGCTTGATCCAGTCATGAATCGTGGTGTTGGATACGGCCATCTTGTGGGCGGCTTTGGTGGGTCCCCCAAGGCTGTTGGCGCCGACCGAAAACTGACCCACTTGTAGGCGTTGTGCCGACTGAAAACTGACCCAGGTGTTCTACTACTCCTGCCTAATTATTAGGCGG